>JBJXGK010000097.1:0-89647 GCA_046153705.1 Gemmatimonadaceae bacterium | reverse complement strand
CCGCGTTCCAGAGTGAAGTCACGACGTTGCGAGAGGAGCACCACGCCACTGGCCGCAAGGACTACGAGGGTTCGGAACGGCGTCTGCGTTGGTTGGGATTCGGTTCACTCGGCACCGGCGTGACGCTGGGCGCCTTCGCGCAGTTCGTCCCTGGCTTCGGCTGGCTCGGGTCGTTCGTGCCGCTGACGATCTCAGTCGCCGTGCTCTCGCTGGTCGGCCGGGCGATCATCCGAGCGCGCCGGCCGCAGGCAGCACCCGAGACGTGGCGGAAGATCTGGGCGAGTGGCGTAGGCAAGCTCGCGTTCGCCGCCGCGCGGTTCTTCGGCGCGAAGTCCACCCAGCAGGTCGCGACGACGCACCGTCCCACGGAGATGGCGATCGGCATGGCCGCCGAGGAACTGTATGCGTCGCTGCCGGCGACGACACGTGCGTCGCTCCGTGATATGCCGGGATTGCTGACGAAACTTCAGCGTGATGCGAGCGACCTGCGTGGGCGTCTCGCCTCGACCGATCGCGCCCTCGAGGTGGGAGCGTCGGTCCCCGTCTCCGAACGCGCGCCGTTCGAAGCCCATCGTGATGAACTCGCCAAGCGCCTACGCGACGTGACCGCCGTGCTTGAGTCCACACGGCTCAACCTGTTGCGCCTGCATGCGGGTGCCATGGAAGTGCAGAGCGTCACCGGGCACTTCGACGACGCGGCCAAGCTGTCCGACGAGGTGCGTCGCTTGCTCGAGGCGCGCGGTGAGGTGGAGCGGTTCCTCCGATATCCCGCCGTTGAGAGCCGGACCCCCGCATGAGCGTCGACCAGACCTTCATCGAGTTCCAAGGTGTGCTCGCCGGGCGCTACTCGCTCGACCGCGAGCTCGGACGCGGTGGGATGGGCATCGTGTATCTCGCACGCGAGGTGCACCTCGACCGCCTCGTGGCGATCAAGCTCCTGCCGCCGCAGCGAGCGGTGGAAGGTGACCTGCGCGAACGCTTCCTGCGCGAAGCGCGGCTCGCCGCCAAACTTTCGCATCCGAACATCATCCCCATCCACGCGGTGGACGATGTCGAAGGATTCGTCTTCTTCGTGATGTCGTACGTCGATGGCGAGACGCTCGCGAACCGTGTGCGCACACGTGGCCCGCTCTCGGCGAGCGATGGCACGCGCGTGTTGCGCGAGGTCGCGTGGGCGCTCGCGTATGCGCACGGGCAAGGGCTCGTGCACCGCGACGTGAAGCCGGACAACATCTTGATCGAGACCGGCTCGGGACGTGCGCTCGTCGCTGACTTCGGCATCGCCGCGGCGGCCGAGGACGCGGAACACGATGGGATCTCCGGCACACCGGAGTTCATGAGCCCTGAGCAGGTGATGGGCCAGCCGCTCGACGCGCGCAGTGATCTCTACTCACTCGGCGCGACCGCGTACTATGCGTTCACCGGGCGATTGGTGTTCGAAGGCAAGACGTCCACCGAGGTGCTCGCGAAGCAAGTGGCCGAGCAGCCGGCTCCGATCGCGTCGCTCGGCACGCCGATGCCGCGGCGGCTCGGCGCGATCGTGGACCGCTGCTTGGCGAAGGACCCGGAGCATCGGCCGGCGAATGCGGGCGTGTTGGCGGAGCAGTTGGCGGCGGCGTTGGAGCAGCGGCGCGAGGTGCCGGCGACGTTGCGGAACTTCGTGAAGCGCGAAGGCCGCATCGACGGTGCCGGTGCGCTCGTCGGCTCACTCGGGACGTTCTTCGGCGGCGTTGCGATCTCCGCGTTCGCCGGCCCGGCGATCGGCTTCAGCGTGATCGGTGGCGGACTGCTGTTGATGCCGCTGGCGTACCTGATCTCCGAAGCCCGCACGCTTGCGAAGAGCGGTTTCGCGCACCGGGATCTCGAGCCGGCGTTCCGCGCGGAGATCGAGCTGGCGCGCGAGGAGCGTGTGGCGGCGAACGGAGTGCCATCCAAGCGCATTGAGCATTGGCTGCGGGGCGCGACGCGAGTCTTCGGAGCGGTCGCCGCGGTGTCGATGGCCGGCTCACTCGCGGCCATGTTCAGGTTTCCGCCGGCGTTCATCTTCGACAACTTCACGATCACCGCGACGTTGGCACTCGGCACCGTCCTTTCGACGACGGCGTTCATCGGATCGGCCATCCTCTTGACGTTCCGCCTCCAGCGGAGTCGCGACGTCGACACCGAGATCTGGTCTCGCCTCTGGAACGGTCGCCTCGGCCGCACGCTGTTCGCGCTCGGCCAACGCTTGGCTCCGGGCGATAGCGCCCGCGGCGCGATGACCCATCGTGCAACCGAACTGTCTTTGGGAATGGCCGCCGAGCAGCTGTTCTCGCAACTGCCCAAGGAATCCCGCGACGCACTCGGCGATCTGCCCGATGTGCTCAAGCGCTTGCAGGACGACGCAAAACTGCTGCGGGCAAGACACGACGAACTCGCCGATGCACTCAGCTCGGCGTCGGACGCCGACTCGAGCCAGGAGTACGCGGAGATCCGCGCTTTGCGTGACGAAGCCAAACTGAAGCAATCACAGACTATCGCGGCACTCGAGACCATCCGCCTCGGCCTCCTGCGCATGCACGCCGGCGCCACGACCGTCGCGAGCCTCAGCACGCACCTCGGCGCCGCGGCGGATGTCGCGGCAGACGTCGAGCGTTTACTCGAAGCCCGCGCTGAGGTGGACCGGGCCCTTCGCTTCCCGCGCGACGTCGCACCGACTCCTGTGTAGCGGAGCGTGGGGATGTGGCCCGTGCTCACGGGAGGCTCAGTGGCCGCGCGTTCGGAGAGGCTGGCACCGACCGTGCACTTGATCGGTTAGCTTCCACCTTCGGCCCCGCCATCACGGCAGAGGCCGGTCACCTTGGCGTCCCAAAATGGCCGATTTCTACTCCACGCTCGGTGTCTCTAAGACGGCGAGCGACGACGAGATCAAGCAAGCGTATCGCAAGCTCGCGATGCAGTTCCACCCCGACCGCAACGGCGGGTCGAAGGACGCCGAGGAGAAGTTCAAGGCGATCACCGAAGCGTACGACGTGCTGCGCGATCCCCAGAAGCGCGCCGCGTTCGACCGCTACGGTGAAGCCGGCCTTCGCGGTGGGGCCGGGGCGGGGGGCTACCACCACGTGGACCTCTCCGAAGCGCTGAACATCTTCATGCGCGACTTCGGTTTCGGCGATCTCTTCGGCGGCGCTGGCCGCCAGCAGAACTCGCCGCGCGCCGGCGCGGACGTCAAAGTGGACCTCGACCTCACCATGCTCGAGGTCGCGACGGGGATCACGAAGAAGGTGAAGCTCAAGCTGCTCGACCCCTGCGAACGCTGCACGGGTGCCGGCGCCGAACCAGGCACGAAGACGCAGCGCTGCACCACGTGCAACGGGCAGGGCGAAGTGCGTCGAGCGCAGCAGAGCTTCTTCGGCCAGTTCGTCAGTGTCGCGCCGTGCCCGACCTGTCGCGGTGAGGGCGTGATGATCCCCACACCGTGCAAGAGCTGCCGCGGCGAGGGCCGCCAGCGCGGCGAACACTCCTTGGACATCAAGGTCCCCGCCGGCGTTTCCACTGGCCAGTACATGCACATGCGCGGCGTCGGCAACGCTGGCGTGCGCGGCGGCCCACGCGGCGACGTCATCGTGGTGTTCGAAGTCCTCGAGGACGACCGCTTCGAACGCGACGGCGAAGATCTCTACTGCGAAGTACTCGTGACCTACACGCAGGTGGTCCTCGGCGCCGATGTCGAAGCCCCCGGCGTCACTGGCCCGATCTCGCTCCGTATCCCGAAGGGAACACAGAGCGGCCAGGTCTTCACCCTCCGCGGCCGCGGCCTCCCCCGCGTGAATGCCAGCGGAGTCGGGGACCTCCACGTGCGCGTGCAAGTGTGGACCCCGCAATCATTGGGGAGAGAGGAGGAGCGTTTGGTCGAACAGTTGCATGAAGTGCAGGCCACCCCCCCCGAGAAGCGCGAGAAGGGTTTTTGGGCGAAGATGAAGGAAGCGATCACGGGATAGGTGGGAGGTGTGGGGAAACCACCCCCCGCATCCCGCATCCCGCATCAATCGCATCCCGCATCCCGCATCCCCGCCCGCGTCCCGCGTCGCGGGGCACCCCGCATCGCCCTTCGCATCCCGCATCGCCCTTCGCATCCCGCATCGCCCCCATTATGTGGCATAGAGTGGTGATCATCCCCAGCCTCCCGCATCTCGCATCGCCCGTCACAAGCGCGATGTTCGTTGCGGGCGCCCAAGGAATCCACGAAGACGGCGAACGCCTGATCACGCACCTCCCCGCCGAGCAAAGCCCACGTCGTTTCATCGACGCCGTGCGCGTCGCCGATCCCGACCTCGAGGCCGACCACACCGAACTCGAAGACGTCGATTGGTCCACCAAGTGGCGCGAGCGGATCACCGCGCACCGCTTGGGCAAGCTCACCGTGACGCCGCCCTGGCTCGCCGAGGGCATGGACCCCGCGAGCACCGTGGTGATCGAACCCGCGATGGCGTTCGGCACCGGGGAGCATCCCACCACGCGTGGCGTCGTACGCTTGATGCAGGCGGTGATCCGTCCCGGCGACTCCGTCGCCGATCTCGGCGCGGGCAGCGCAGTGCTCGCGATCGCCGCGATCAAGCTCGGCGCGGCGCGGGCGTTCGCCATCGAACTCGACCACGACTCCATCGCGAATGCCGAAGAGAACGTCGAGCGCAACGGGGTCGCCGATCGTGTGGCGGTGTTGGAGGGTGATGCGGCTGGTATGCTGCCGCTCGTCGCGCCGGTGCGGATCATCCTGGCGAACATCATCTCTTCCGTGCTGAAGGAGATCCTGCCGGTGCTTCCCGCCGCGCTGGCGCCGGATGGTGTGGTGATCCTGAGTGGTATCCTCGCCGAGGAGCGTGAGATGATGCTCGGGGCGCTCTCGGCGGGCGGCTGGCGGGTTGAAGACGAGGACCACGAGGAACAGTGGTGGAGCGTGAGGATCTCGCGATGAGTCTGCCGACCTTCGTCACCGATGAGTCGTTCACCGCGCCGAGCACCATCACGCTCGGCGAAGACGCGGCGCATCACATGCGCGTGCGCCGGCTCGAGACCGGCGTACGGGTCGGTCTCGTGGATGGACACGGCACGCGCGGAGAGGGCGTGCTCACGCACCTGGCGAAGCGGCACGCCAGCGTAAGCGTCGATCGCGCGGAGCAGATGGAGCCCGCAGCGCCCGTGCATCTGATGTTGCCCGTCGCCGATCGCGATCGCATGCTCTGGCTCGCGGAGAAGTGCACGGAGCTGGAGTTGACGAGCTGGCGTCCGGTGCTCTACCGGCGATCGAAGCATGTGAATCCGCGCGGCGAGGGCACCACGTTCCAACAGAAGGTGCGAGCCCGGATGTCGGCGGCGCTCGAGCAAAGTCGGGGCGCGTTCCTGCCGGCCTTGTACCCAGAGGCTTCATTGGATTCCGCGATCGCTGCCGCTTCGGCTGGTGTGCGACTCATGCTCGAGCAGGGCGGGGCGGCGCTCGGCGATGTGCTCGCGTCTGCGCGTGCGGGCGGGGCGGCAGGGTCCGAGAAGCCGGTGACGCTGGCAGTCGGTCCCGAAGGCGGATTCGAGGAAGCTGAGCTCAGCGCACTGACTGCGGCCGGCTTCGTCCCCGTCTCGATCGGTCGCAACATCCTGCGGTTCGAAACGGCCGGACTGGCGGCGGTCGCCGGCGTCCGCGCATTCCATTTTTCCGGGAGCACCCGATGATCGGCAGTGTGGGTGATTGTCTCTTCTGTCGGATCGTGCGCGGGGAGATCCCGGCGCAGAAGGTGGCAGAGACCGCGGAGTGCCTCGCGTTCCGCGACATCGCGCCCAAGTCGCCGGTCCACGTGCTGGTGATCCCGAAGGTGCACTACGGGTCGCTGGACGCGGTGCCGAGTGCCGAGGTGATCGGGGCCATGGGGATGCTGGCCCAGCAGGTCGCACGGCAGGAGGGGATCGCCGGGACGGGCTACCGCTGCGTGATCAACACGGGGGCGGACGGTGGCCAGACCGTCGGGCACCTGCACCTGCATTTGATGGGCGGACGCGGCTTGGGCTGGCCGCCAGGCTGAACGGACCCCAAAGGGCGGACCCGTGAGGGCGGCCGGTAGGTTCCCATTGCCCATTCAGTTGCCCGGGCGTAACTTGCGAGGCTACCACCCACGATTCCCAAGCCGGCGCACAAACGCCACGAAGGGGGGAAGACCAGTTTGTCAGAAGTCATCATCCACGAAGATGAAAACTTCGAGCGCGCGCTGAAGCGCTTCAAGAAGAAGTGCGAGAAGGCCGGGATCCTCGCGGATCTCCGGAAGCATCGTCACTACGAGAAGCCGAGCGAGAAGCGGAAGCGGAAGCTCAACGCCGCGCAGCGCAAGAACCGCCGTACGCGTTCGAACTGATGTCGGCGCTGATGGCGCGATTCCAGGGCGAACTCAATGACGCCCGCAAGGCGCAGGACAAAGATCGTGTCCTGCTGCTGGGAACCGTGCTGTCGGAGATCAAGAACCGCGAGATCGAACTGAAGCGCGCCCTCGTCGACGATGACGTCGTCGAGGTCGTGCGGAAGGCGATCAAGCGGCGTCGCGAATCAGTCGAGATGTACGAACAGGCGGGGCGCAGCGAACTGGCAGCAACCGAGCGTCGGGAGGCGGAGGCCCTCGAGGTCTACCTCCCCGCCGCTCCCTCGGACGACGAGGTGCGGGCAGCGGTCCGCGAGGCGATCACCGGCGGGGCCAAGAACATCGGCGTCGTGATGGGCAAGGTGATGCCGCGCTTCAAGGGGCGGCTGGACGGCTCCGTGATCAACCGCATCGCACGCGAGGAGCTCGGGACTCCCGCGTGAGTTTCCAGGCCCACGCCCTCGAGGTCCTCGAGTTCGCGCGGCTTCTCGACCACGTCGCGGGACATGCCGCAAGCACACTGGGCGCAGAGCGCATTCGCGCCCTGCGCCCGTTGCGTGTTGGTGGCACGCACGCGGACCGCGAGGAATCCCTGCGCGTCCTGCGCGCGGAACAGACACGCGTCGCCGCCATGCGCGCCCTCATCGGCGGAGACGGCGGATGGCGGCCCGAGGCGGTACCCGACCTCACCGACGCCCTCGCGCGGTTGCGCGTCATCGGCACGGTGTGGAACGGCCGCGAGCTCCGCAGCGCGATCACGCTGCTCATCTCCTCGCGTCGCACCCAGGCCGCCCTGCGCGACGAGGCGCGCCATCCCGCTGCCCGGGCACCGCTCGCCCCATATGCCGACGCGCTCATCTCGCGCCCCGCGATCGAGAAGCGTCTCGAGGGCGTGTTGACCGACGAGGGCGAACTCAAGGACGATGCCTCACCGGCGCTGCGGCGCATCCGCCGTGAGTTGCGTGGCGCCGAAGGTGAACTCGTGCGATTGCTCGAACGCCTCATGGCGAAGCTCGAGTCGCACCATCGCGTGGACGACGCCTCGGTCACGCTGCGCAACGGGCGCTACGTGATCCCGGTGCGTCGCGAAGGGCGTGCCTCACTCGGCGGGATCGTGCACGACAGTTCGCAGTCGGGGCAGACGGTGTTCGTGGAGCCGCCGGCCGCGGTCGAGGCCGGGAACCGCATCCGCGAGCTGGAGAGCGACGAGATCGAGGAGTGCGAGCGTATCTTCCGTGAACTCACCGAGGAGTTGCGACCGGAACGCGACGCGCTCGCGGACGCCCTCGAGGCATTGATCGCACTTGACGCGCTGTACGGCCGTGCACGCTATGCGCTCGCCGCACGATGCGCCGACGCGCAGCTGGTGGCGGCGAGCGCGGGCTTCCATGTGCGCGAGGGCCGGCACCCGCTGCTCCTCGCGCAGGGCGTGTCGGTGGTGCCGTTCGAACTCGCCATGGGACCTGACGAGCGCACGCTGTTGGTCTCCGGCCCCAACACCGGCGGCAAGACCGTCCTGCTCAAGGCGCTGGCGCTGTGTTCGCTCATGCTGCAGAGCGGCATCCCCGCGCCGGTGGGCCCCGAGAGTGTACTGCCGTGCTTCGACGACGTGTTCGCGGATATCGGTGACGAGCAGAGCCTCGAGGCCTCGCTCTCGACGTTCAGCGCGCACCTCAAGCACCTCACGGCGATCCTCGAAGGCGCATCGTCGGACGCACTCGTGCTGGTGGACGAACTCGGCTCCGGCACGGACCCGCTCGAAGGCGCCGCACTCGGTGGGGCGATCCTCGAGGAACTCACCCGTCGGCGCACGACCACCATCGCGACGACGCACTTGGGCGCGCTCAAGGAGCTCGCGAGTGATGTGCCGGGCGTGGTGAACGCGTCCTTGCAGTTCGATGCGGAGCGCCTCGCGCCGACGTATCGCTTGATCAAGGGCATTCCGGGGCGTTCGTACGGTCTCGCGATCGCCCAGCGGCTCAACATGCCCGCGCACGTGCTCCGCCGCGCCGAGGAGCGGGTGCCACAGATCGAACGTGACTTGGCCGCGCTGCTCGCCGATGTGGAGCGGCGTGCCGCCGCACTCGCAACGTCGGAGACGGAAGTCGCGGCGCAGCAGGAAGAGCATCAGCGTCGCGGGCTGCGTCTGGCGGAACGTGAGCTGGCGGTGAAGGAGAAGGAACGTGCCCTCGAGCGTGAAGCACGGAAGGACACGCGGCGCTATCTGCTCGAGGCGCGCAAGGAAGTCGAGCGTACGATCCAGGAGCTCAAGGCTGCGGGCGCGGTGGGCCTCGAGGCGCGTGCGGTGGAAGTGCGCCGCGACATGGAACAGCGCGCCGCGCACGAAGCGAGTGAACTCGATAAACTCGACGCGGCGGAGCGAGTGGCGGCGCTCGCCGCTGCGGCGGCGCGCGCCGAAGCCGAGGGAGAGCGCACCGAGGACCTGCGCGGTGTCGCGCTGACGGTGGGTGATGCCGTCGCGGTGGGCACACTGGGCGGGAAGACCGGACAGTTGCTCGAGCGGCGTGGCAACGATGCCGTGGTCGTGGTCGGCGCGCTCAAGCTCACCGTGCCGTTCGACACGTTGCGCCGACTGTCGCCGCGGCATCTGCGTGAGGAGCGCGTGGAGGTCGCGATCATCGACGTGCCGGAGCCCGAGGCGCGCACGGAGGTGGACGTGCGCGGCATGCGAGTGCACGAGGTCGACGACGCGGTCCTGCAGGCGCTCGACAGCGCGATCCGCGCCGACCTCGGCGCGCTGCGCATCATCCACGGCAAAGGCACCGGCGCGTTGCGCGAGCGGGTGAACCAACTGCTCAAGCGCGAGAAGCGGGTGAAGCAGTTCCGACTCGGGCTCTGGAACGAAGGTGGGGCCGGCGTGACCGTCGCGGAGTTCGCATGATCCCCGACGATGTCGTCGAGCAAGTCTCGCAGCAGGCCGACATCGTCGCGATCATCGGCGAACATGTGCGGCTCAAGAAGACCGGCTCGGTGTGGCGCGGCCCCTGTCCGTTCCATCAGGGCACCAACGCGAACTTCTCCGTCGTACCGGGCCGCGGCTACACGTGCTTCGTGTGTGGGGAGAAGGGGTCGGTGTTCACCTTCGTGCAGAAGCGTCTGGGCATGAGCTTCGCCGAGGCGGTGAAGTACGTCGGCGAGAAGGCGGGCATCGAAGTGCAGGAGGTCGAGCGCAAGCGCGAGGGTCCCGACCCGCGCGAGCCGATGTGGGAGCTGCAGGCGACCGTGGGGGAGTTCTTCCAGCGTGTGCTGTGGAACGCACCGGGCGCGGCGGCGGCACGTGAGTATCTCGCCAGTCGTGACGTGTCGCGCGCGCTGGCCGAGAAGTTCGGACTCGGCTTCGCGCCCAAGGAGGTCGGGGCGATGCGCGCGCACCTCAACGGACTCGGCTACGACGACGCCCGATTGCTCTCCGCAGGCCTCCTCGTGAAACGCGAGGAGCAGGAAGAACCGCGGCCACGCTTCCGCGACCGCCTCATGTTCCCGATCCACGACGGGAGCGGCCATCCGGTGGGATTCGGCGGCCGCCTGCTGGGTCCCGGCGAACCGAAGTACCTGAACTCGGCCGACTCGGAGATCTTCCAGAAGGGGAAGATCCTCTACCTGCTCGACAAGTCGCGCAACGCGATCCGACGCGACGAACGCGCGGTGCTCGTGGAAGGCTACTTCGATGCGATGCGACTGGTGTCGGTGGGCGTCGAGAGCGTGATCGCGCCGATGGGCACGGCGCTCACCGAAGCGCAGGCCGAGTTGATCGGCCGCTACACGCGGCAAGTCGTGCTCATGTACGACTCCGATGCCCCCGGTCAGAAAGCCACGTTCCGCGCGGCAGACGTGTTGTTGGCGAAGGGGCTCGAGGTGCGCGTGGTGACGCTGCCGGAGGGCGAAGACCCCGATACCTTCGCGCGTACCAACGGGAAGGACGCGGTGGAGAAGCTGCTCGAACAGTCGATGGATGTGTTCGACCGCAAGGTGCAGCTGCTCGAGCGGGCCGGATGGTTCAAGGACCTGCAGCACAAGCGGCGTGCGCTCGATCGGCTGCTGCCCACCATCCGCGCGGCCACCGACGCGGTGACGCGTGATCTGTATCTCGCGAGGGCAGCGGACGCAGCGGGCATCGCGCGCGAGGTCCTGCTCGCGGAACTGCACGCGGTGCGGCGCGGCAGCGGCGTCCGAGGGAGCGCTGCGCGCAGCGGCACTTCCGGCGGGCGCACGGCGACGGGCCGCACCCGCACGTCCGGGCGCGACAGCGCGCCGCGCGCACGTGGCGAGGACTACGAAGGCGACGGGCCGCCACCCAACGTGCCGATCGACAGCGAGCCGCTGCCGGTGGGCCCGTACAAGTCGGCGGTGGAGCAGGGAAACGCCGAACAGACGTTGCTGCGGGTGGTGCTCACGCAGCCGGTGTGGCTCGACCAAGTGATCGAAGACCTCGGCAAGATCGAAGCCGAGGAGTCACCGGATGCCGGCGAGGGCGACGCCCTCGGCGAGGAATCCCCCGGCGTGCTGCGCGACCCCGTGTACCGCGACATCTACGAGTCGCTGGTCGCGCTCGGTGAGCACGCGTCGCCGGAGGCGATGGCGGAGCAGTTGAGCCCGTTGGCGATCCGCGTGTACGAGGACCTGCGCGGAGAGCCGGACGCCGTGGTGGATGCGAAGAAGAGCATCGCCGACGCGCTCCGGCAGTTGCGCGCCCGGTCGGTGGATGCGCGGATCCAGTCCCTCGCGTCGTTGCTGGCCATCGCGGGTGCGGCCGAGATGGACCAGATCAACGTCCAGATCAAGCGATTGACCGATGAGAAGCGCGCCTTGGGTGTGCAGCATTGGGGCTCCGTCCGCCGCGGCCGATGAAGTCGGCACGGCTGAATTCGGCCCAGCGGTGGAGGTTCGGCGGGAAAGTCGCCAGTATTAAGGGGTGGGTGGCGGACGGGTCCACTCCCCTCTCCCATCTCCTCTCTCACAACTCCTGAGCAATGTCCGACATTCAGTCCCTGCTGGCGCTGCAGAACGACGATCTCGCGATCCACGAACTCGAGTCCCGCTTGGCGGCGCTCGAACCCCGCATCAAGGCACTCGATGCGCGACGGCAACGGATCGTCGATACGATCGAGCGGCAGTCGGGGTTGGTGGCGACGGAGGAGAAGAAGCAGGCGTTCCTGCGGGACAAGATCCAGGAGCACCGCGCGCTGATCGATCGTAACCAGGCGCAGTTCGACGCCGTGAAGACGATGCGGCAGGCGACCGCGGCGTCCGCCCAGATGGAGCAAGCGAAGAAGATCGTCGCCGGCGAGGAGAGCGACCTCCTCGGGTTGAGCCGCAAGCTGGAAGACCTGCGGGGCGCGCTCAATGCTGCCAAAGCGGACTTGGCCGCCTGCGAGGCCGAGCAGACGGCGGCCCGCAGTGAGGTGACGGCGGAACGCGCCGCGATCGATGGCGAGCTGGCGGCCGCGCAGCAGCAGCGTGCCAAGACCGCTGCGAAGGTGCCGGACCCGCTCCGCACGCGCTACGACCGCATCCGGAACAAGAAGCGGCAGCACGTGGTCGTCGCGCTGAACGTGATGTCCTGCGGCGCCTGCGACACCGCGATCCCGATGCAGCGCCGGCATGCGATGTCCACCGGCACCGTGATCGAGCTTTGCGAGGTGTGCGGTGTGTTGATGTACCACGCGGGGTGAGTCGGTCCCGACCGGCGGCGCGGTGGCTTCCGCCCGCGCCCGCTCCCGACGGTGTGGTCGCGCGACTCGCGGCCGGGCTGCAACCGGACGGATCGCGCGCGGGGCAGTCCGCGTTGCCGACCGCCATCTACGAACTGCTCGCGGCGCGCGGCATCCACTCGCTCGACGGCGCGAAACGTTTCCTGCGCCCGGGGCTCGATCAGATCGAGCCGCCGGAGGCGATCGCCGACCTCGCGCGTGCCGCCGACCGCCTCGCGCACGCCGTGCGCAGCGGCGAGACGATCCTCGTGCACGGCGACTACGATGTCGACGGCATCTGCTCCACGACCTTGATGACCCACGCGCTGCGTTCGCTCGGCGCGCACGTGACGCCGTTCATCCCGGACCGCCTGAAGGACGGCTATGATCTCAGTGCCGCCGGCGTCGCAGCTGCTGAGCGGAGCGGTGCACGTGTGGTCCTCACGTGCGACTGCGGGACGACTGCGGTGGAGCCTGCCCGTGCGCTCCGAGCAGCGGGGGTCGATCTCATCATCTCAGACCATCACCTGCCGGGGCACGAACTTCCCGATGCGTTCGCGCTGGTGAACCCGCGGCGGGTCGATTGTCCGTCGACCGACAAGGATCTCGCCGCTGTCGGCGTGGCCTACAAGCTCGCGCTCGCGGTGACCGCGCGGCTGCAGGGCGATGCTCAGGTGGTGCACGACATGCTCGATTTGGTCGCGCTGGCGACCATCGCCGACGTCGCACCGCTGCGAGGCGAGAACCGGATCCTCGTGCGACACGGCCTCAAGCGCCTCAACGAGACGAGCAACCTCGGGCTGAAGTCGTTGATCCGCGCGGCGCGGCTCGACGGCAAACCACTCACCGCGGGCCGCGTCGGCTTCACGCTCGCCCCGCGACTCAACGCGCTCGGGCGGCTGCGACAGGCGATCCGCGGGGTGGAGCTGCTGCTCGCCGAGAGCGAGGCGACCGCCAACGCGATCGCGCGTGAGTGTGAGGAGTTGAACGAGACGCGGCAGGGGATGGATCGCCGCATTCTCGAGGAAGCGCTGGGCCGCATCGACGCGATGGATCTCGACGCGACCTATGGAATCGTGCTCGACTCCACCGAATGGCACGCCGGCGTCATCGGCATCGTGGCGTCTCGAGTGGTCGAGCGCACCGGACGCCCGGCGATGATGATCGCGGTGCAGGACGGTCTGGGGAAAGGCTCGGGGCGTTCGATCTCGGCGTTCGACCTGCACGAGGCGCTGCAGGCATGCACGGATCTGCTGGTGAAGCACGGCGGCCATCGCGCCGCGGCGGGGCTGACCATCGAGCCGTCCCGCATCGGGGCGTTCGCCGAGCGGTTCAATGCGGTGGCGCGCGAGCGCCTCACGCCCGAGGATCTCGTGCCCGAGCTGCGCACCGACCTCGAACTGCCGCTCGACGCGGCTGACGAGTCGCTGGAGCGTGCGTTGCGCCATTTGGAGCCGTTCGGGGTGGGGAACCCGGGGCCGGTGTTCGTTGCACGTGGGGTGCGCATCGTCGGCGCGCCGCGAAAGGTCGGAACCGACGGGCTCAAGCTGCAGCTCGGCACCACGCGCGGTGCGATGGACGGCGTGGGCTGGGGCCTCGCGGCGCGCGCCGGGGAGATCAAGTCGGGCGACGTGGTGGATATCGCCTACAAGCTCGACGTGAACGAGTATCAGGGCGCGCGAACGCTGCAAGCGGTGCTCCAGGACTTCCGCCGGAGCGCCCCGTGAAGCCTTCGCGCGAAGCGCTGGAGCCGCGCGTCAGCGAACTGCGGATCGTGGCCGGCGAATGGCGGGGTCGGCGCATCGCGGTACCCGACGGCGCGGTGCGACCCACGGCGGACAAGGTACGCGAGGCGTGGATGAGTATCATCCAGGCGTACATCGTGGATGCGCGCGTGCTGGACCTCTGCGCCGGATCCGGTGCGCTGGGATTGGAGACCTTGTCCCGCGGCGCGGCGCACGCCGACTTCGTGGAGAACGACCCGAAGGTGTTCCAGACACTCCAGCAGAACATCGCGACGCTCAAAGCCGGTGCGAGGGCGACCGTGCATCGCGCGTCGGCGCTACCGTTCGTCGAGGCCGCGACCGAACCATGGGACCTGGCATTGGCGGATCCGCCGTACGGGAAGGGCATCGCACTCGCGCTGGCCGAGCGCTGGCTCCGGAAGCCGTTCGCGACGATCTTTGGCGTGGAGCATGAGGCCACGCTGACCCTGCCGGTCCCTGAGGGCCGCACCGTCGATCGCCGCCAGTACGGGATCACCGCACTCACCATCTACCGCACGGACCGCTGACGATGCCGAAGGTCGCGCTGTACGCCGGGAGCTTCGATCCGATCACCAATGGTCATGCCGATCTCATCCGGCGGTCGTTGCGCTTCGTCGACCATCTCGTGGTCGGGGTGGCGATCAACCTGTCCAAGCAACCGCTCTTCAGCATCGAGGAGCGGATGGTGCTCATCCGCGCCGCGGTCGAGGACGATCCGCGGGTGGAGGTGCGCTCGTTCAGCGGGCTCGTGGTCGATTTCGCCCGAGCGGCGGGTGCCTCCGTGGTCCTGCGCGGGCTGCGGGCGGTCGCGGACTTCGAGTACGAGTACCAGATGGCCCTGATGAACCGTCACCTCGCACCGACGCTGGAGACGATGTTCATGGTGCCCTCGCTCGAAGTGAGCTACGTGAGCTCGTCGCTGGTGCGTGAGGTCGCACGCTTCGGTGGCGACATCGACGCCCTGGTACACCCTGCCGTCGCGCGGGCGTTGCGCGAGAAGTATTCGGCCCCATCTTTCACTGCGAACCCCGGCCCGAGCGCGAAATGAGTCTGCAGGTCACGAAGCATGGCGACATCGTCATCATCGACGTCGACGGACAGTTGATCGTCGGCAATCGGCAGGAACTCAAGCAGCGCGTTCTCGACGAAGCCGAGGGCGGTGCCCGTCGCATCCTGATCGACTTCGCGAAGACGGCCTACATCGATTCGTCCGGCTTGGGCGTGCTCGTCTCGCTGGCGAAGCGCCTGCGCGAGCTCGGCGGAGACCTGCGGCTCGCCAATCTGAACGACGACCTGCAGACCCTGTTCGAGCTGACCAAGCTCGACTCGTTGTTCCAGATCGCCGACACACGAGAGCGCGCCCTCGAGAGCTTCTGAATGGCGTCGAACGCGGCGCTGGACATCCGGATCCCCAGCGATGTCCAGCAGATCGAAGGCATCGTCGCGCAGGTGGTGCATCGCTGTCGCGAGCACCGGTTCAACGGCCGACAGCTCACGCTGAACGTCCCTGTGGCGCTGACCGAGGCGCTCTCCAACGCGATCCTGCGCGGGAACGGCGATGACATGGCCAAACATGTCCGCGTGCGCGCCGAGGTGAGCGAGATCCGCCTCGTGCTCGAAGTCGAGGACGAGGGCAACGGCTTCGATCTCGAGGCGTGCACGGTCGACCCGACCACCCCCGACAACCTCGAGCGCGAGACCGGGCGCGGCTTGTTCTTGATGCGCTCGCTCATGGACCAGGTCGAACGCTTCCGCGGCGACGGCAACGTCGTGCGCCTCACGCTCATCCGTCGATGACGGGCGCGCGGTGAGCGAGGTCGGGCGCGTCCTCGAGGCGTTCAGCGAGGCCTACGGCTGCGGCGCCGTGTTATGGACGCAACCGCGCGCCGACGATGCGCTGGAGGTCGCCGCGACCTCGGGCGGTGATGTCACCCCACCCGACGCGAATACGCTCGGCGACGGCGCCGCGCCACTCGCGCGCGAGACGGCCTTGGGCCGGCAACTCGTCGCCCGCATTCCAGGCCGCACGCGTGCCTGGCTCGGCGTGGGGCCGGTCGCGGATGACGACGTGGATGCACGGCGTTGGCTCGGCGTGCTCGTGCCGGTGCTCTCGCAGATGTTGCAGAGCCAGTGGGAGGCGCGCCGCGCCGCGGATGAACTCGCCGAACGCTACGAGGAGATCAATCTCCTGTACTCCATCAGCGAGATCCTCGGTCGCACCGTGACGCTCGAGGAAGCCGCGCGAACCATCCTCATGGAAGTCGCTGAGACCGTGGGCGCGGAGTACGGGGCATTGCTCGTACATGACGCCGGACCCGGGTTGCTGCGACCGGTCACCACGTTGCGCGTCGATCCGACGTCGACGCCGCTGCCGATCCCCACTGACGACCCGATGAGTGTGACCGCGCGCGTCTTCCGCACGCGGCACGCGCTGCTGGTGAACGCGGGTGTGCTCGAGAGCGAGTACGAGGCGCCGTTCCGCGACGGCGCGATGCTCACCGTGCCGATCGTGTGGACCACGCCGGACGGAGGGATCCCGCTCGGTGTGGTGAGCCTGTCGGGCCGTCGGAGCGGCGCGGCCTTCACCGCCGGCGACGAGAAACTCGTCGCGGCGGTGGGGTCGCAGATCGGTACGGCGATCCAGAACGCACGCCTGGTGCGTGCGTCGATCGACCAGGAGCGGCTCGCCTCGGAGATGCGGCTCGCGCACGACCTGCAGATGAAGTTGCTGCCGTCGGGATCGGTGGTGGCCCCGGAGGCGGTGTGCGCAGCGCGGGTGGAGGCCGCCGACGGGGTCGGCGGCGACTTCTACAATCTCTTCCGACTCGGTGGCGGGCGGACCGGCGTCCTCGTCGGCGATGTCTCGGGGCACGGCTATCGTGCCGCGCTGATCATGGCGCTGGTGACGAGCGCGGCGGCGATCCACGCGCAGACCACCGCCGACCCCGCCGAGACCGTCCAGGCGCTCCTCGCGACGGTGGAGGAGGAGCTCCGCGAGACCGAGATGTTCTTGAGTCTGTGCTATGCCGTGGTCGATCGTGACGCAGGCACGCTGCGTTGGACCAACACCGGGCATCCGCACGCGTTCGTGATCGACGTCGAGGGCACCGTCTCGCGCCTCGAAGCGACAGACCCGCCACTCGGGCTCGGACCCGAAGGTCTGCACGTACAGTCGCGCCCGTGGGCGTCGAGCGACCTGCTCGTGATCTTCACGGACGGGGTGAGCGACGCACGTGATGCACGGGGCCAGACGCTGGGCGAAGCGCGCGTGCTCGAGGTACTGCGGGCCCGCCGGCGTGAAGTGCCATCGCGTATCGTCGACGGCGTGTTCGCACTGGTCGAAGGGCACATGGGGCGCCGGCGCCCTCACGACGACCAAGCGGTCGTCGTCCTGCGCTCGAGCTGAGGCGCACGATGGCGCTGCCGCGCCCCAAGAAACGCTTCGGGCAGCATTTCCTCACCGACCCTCGACTGCTCGGACGGATCGCTGACGCGGTGCAGGCCACGCGCCAGGACGTCGTGATCGAGATCGGTCCCGGGCGCGGAGCGCTCACCGCGCAGTTGCTCGAGCGCGCGGGCACCGTGATCGCGATCGAGGTCGATCGCGATCTCGCTGCCATCCTCGCCGAGCGCTGGAAGGACGAGCCTCGGTTCCGCTTGGTGGAAGGGGACGTCCTCCAGCAAGACCTCGGCGCGTTGGCCGCGGGGCCGTATCTGCTCGCCGGGAACGTCCCGTACAACATCACCACGCCGATCCTCTTCCACGCGATGCGTCGGCCGCGACCGGCGCGGGCGATCTATCTCGTGCAGCGCGAAGTCGCGGACCGCATCGTCGCGCCGCCGGGGAGCGAGGCGTACGGTGCGCTGTCCGTCAATGTGCAGGCCCTGGCGCGCGCCGAGCTGATGTTCGGCGTCGCGGCACGGGCGTTCTCGCCGCCGCCGAAGGTGGAATCCGCTGTGGTGCGGCTCGTGCCGCGCGACGATCCGGTGGTGGCGCCGGAGGAAGAGGAGCCGTATCGGTTGCTGGTACAGGGCGCGTTCGGGCTGCGACGGAAGCAGTTGCGGCGGGTACTCCGCACGCTGTGGTCACTCGATGCCGGCCACGCCGACGCGGTGCTCGCTCGCGCCGGACTCGACGGAGAGCTGCGACCTGAAGTGCTGACACCTGCGCAGTTCGCGGTTTTGCTCCGCGCGCGCGCCGCTACTTGACCGGAAGCGCGCCGCCGTTGGTCAGTCCGAACGCAAGGATATCCAACTCCGTCGCCATGTTCACCGCGCGCATCGTGACGCCCTCGGGCACCTTGAGCGGGGTCGGGGCGAAGTTCAGCACCGCACGCACGCCGGCCTTGGTCACACGGTCCGCGATGGCCTGCGCGGCCTCGGCGGGGATGCAGAGCACCGCGATCTCCGGTTTGAGCTTGGCGATGTCGCGCTCGAGTTCCGCATCGGGTCGCACCGAGACGCCATCGAGTTTGGTCCCGACGCGCGCCGGGTCGCTGTCGTAGACGCCCACCACGCGGAACCCGCGCGTGGTGAAGCCGCGATACTGCGCGAGCGCAGCGCCGATCTTGCCTGCGCCGACGATGATCACACTCCACGGCCGCTGGAGTCCGAGGATCTCGCGTATGGCGATGCTGAGATCCTTGACGGTATAGCCCATGCCGCGCTTGCCGAACGAGCCGAAGAACGACAGGTCCTTCCGCACCTGAGCCGAGGTGGTGCCACCGGACTCCGCGAGCTCCCCGCTGGAGATCGTGGCATGCCCCGACGCCTCGTATTCCTCGAGGAATCGCAGGTACAGGGACAAACGTCGGACGGTCGACTCGGCGATGTGCTTCACGGGCGGGGCTGAGAGGCTTGTGAAATCATTCACAAGCTAAACTGGACCGCGCCGCGACTCAATAGGTGCCGGGGAGTCGCCCGGAGGAGAAGTGTATTTTAAGGGGATGAATCTCGACGAGATGCCGTACGTGGTGGTCGACGTGGAAACGACCGGAGGTCGTCCCGTGGGCGACGACCGCGTGACGGAGGTGGCAGCGGTGTACGTGGACGGTGCGGAGGTGTCGCTGGCGTTCCATTCGCTGGTGAATCCGCAGCGGCCGATCCCGTGGCACATCACCCAGCTGACGGGCATCGACGACCGCATGGTGCGCGACGCGCCGACCTTCCGTGACATCGCGGGCGAGTTCGCGGCACACCTGGTGGGCCGCGTATTCGTCGCGCACAACGCCCCGTTCGATTTCGGCTTCCTCGCCGCGGAGTTCGGGCGCGTGGCGCCGACGCCGCTCGACGAGATCATCGCCGCGCGGTTGTGTACCGTGCGGCTCGCGCGTCGCGTGCTCGCGCATCTGCCGCGTCGCAATCTCGACGCGGTGTCGCACCACTACGGCGTGACGATCGACGGCCGCCACCGCGCTGCCGGCGATGCGCTGGCGACGGCGCATGTGCTCCGCGGGCTGCTCCGTGACATCGACCGGCGCGGTGTGCACACCTGGGACGACTTGCAGGGCCTGCTGAACGCCCGCACTGCCCGCTCCCGCGCCCGCCGCGGCCTGCCCACGTGGAGCGAGGGCGCCGAAGGTGCGTGACGCGAAGGCCGCGATCCTCCATCCGCGCTCTCCCAGCTACGCTCAGTGACACCGCGATGACAGCACGTCACGAGGTTCGGTCGACCTTCACTCGACCCTCGTGCTCGCCATCGCCCCCGCTGTCCTCGATCGCCCAGTCCTACTGACCCTGAGCGCCGACTACACGGCGACCGAGCGGGTCCGCCGTGGCGTGCAGGCCCAGTTTGCGCTCAAGCGCTGCGTGACGGTCCGCCAGGCACTCGATGCGCTGGCGGCGCTGCGCCCAGCCGGCGTGCTCCTCTCGGCGACCGATGGCGAAGGCGCTCGCACCGCGCCGTTCGTGACCCAGCTGCGAGCGCTCTGCGGCGAGGTCCCGGTGATCGCGATGCTGCATCGGGCGGAGTCGCTCTCGCCGGCGGCGCTTGCGCTGATCGCCGTGACACCGACGGTGGTGGTGACCGTCGAAGACCTGGACCTCGCATCGGTCGCACGGGCGTTGGTCGGCCGTGTGTGGCGCACCGAGTTCGTCGCGGCCGTGTGGCCGCAGCTGGAGGTCGATGTCCCGCGCCCGCTGCGGCCGATGCTGCGGTACGCGTTGGCCCGCGCGGGCGAACCGTTGCGCGTACAGGCGATCGCGGACGCGTTGGGTGTCGACCGCAAGACGCTCTGGCGTCGCTGTCGTGCGCACGGGATGCAGAACGTGCGCGCCGTGGCGCGCTGGTGCCGACTGTTGGCGGCTGCTCATGCACTCCGCACGCGACCCGGCGCCGTGGACGCGATCGCCGAGGAGTTGGCGTTTGCCTCGCCAACGGCGATGCGGAACGCGATCCGTCGGTACCTGGGAACGACGCCGACGGGCCTGCGCGCTTCGGGCGGAGAGCGGTTGGCATGTGCGGCGTTTCGCCGCTGGATGCAACAGCAGGCCCCGCCCCGAGCGGTCACGCTGCGCGACCTGACGTGTGAGGGACCGCGATCGTGCGGTGATACGATGGCGCTCGCATGACCGGCAGCGTGTCGGCGGTCGTGTGGGATGTCATGCGACGCGCGTCCGGGACACGAGGTACAGCTCATGACCATCCGGTTGGTTCTCGCACTCTTCGCGGTACTCGTCGCCTGGCTTGCGCTCAACGCACGCCCGACGCGCGCACAGCCGGACGCACGCAGTTCGACGTCCGGTACGCGGCGGTCGCTTCAAGTCGCGCTCGTCGAGATGCTCTCGGCGCCGAATGCGCGAGCCGAGCTCGTCCGATTCGCGGATCCCGGACGCGCCGATCTCATCTTGCTGCGGGAGGGTGTCGCGACGAGTGCTGACCTCGCGGCCGCACTCTCCGCCCGAGAGGCGGCGGAGCCGCGTCGTCCATCGCGTCCGGGTAGCGTGGCCCGCACCACGATCGTCGGCGTCGGGCCGCAAGGCCCCGGCCTCCGCGATCGCATGACGCGCGCGGAGCAGATGCTGCGCGAGGTGAGACGGTCACCGGTCGTGCGCATCGGGAACGTCGGCCAGGGCCGCTGGAGCGAGTTCCGAGACACATGCTGACCGGGACTCTGCCACACGGTCCGCGACCTCTCGTGCGCGGCGCGGGTCCGATAGATTCTCCGCATGCCCGCTCCGACCCCACTGAACGAAACCCGCCTCCTCGGCCGCACACGCATCCACGCTCTTCAAGCCGGCGGCCAACGCTTGGACGGCGGGGCGATGTTCGGTGTCGTGCCGAAGCCGTTGTGGGAGAAGCGAATACCCGCCGACGAGCGCAATCGCATCCCACTCGGCATGCGATGCCTTTTGATCGAGCATGAGGATGGTCTGGTGTTGCTGGACACCGGCATCGGCAACAAGGAACACGCGAGGTTCTTGGACATCTACGGTGTCGAGGCGACCGTGGTGGGACATCGGTCGATGCTCGACGCTGCGATCGCCGCCGCCGGCTTCTCAGCGGCGGATGTGAAGGTGGTGATCAACACGCACCTGCATTTCGACCATGCGGGCGGGAATACGATGGTCGTGGGCGGGGAAGAGGGCGCCTCGGCGCCAGCGTGGCAGGCGTGGTCGAACGTCGTACCCGCTTTCCCGAACGCCCGCTACGTGGCGCACCGCGGCGAACACCATTACGCGACGCACACCAACGAACGGACGGCGGCCAGCTACTTCCCGCCCAACTGGGAGCCCGTGCTCGCCAGCGGCCAAATGGAACTCGTGGAAGGTTCGGCGGAGATCGTGCGCGGGATCCGGTTCCGGCCGACGCCCGGGCACACCCCGCACCACCAGAGCATCGTGGTCGAGGGTGGCGGAGAGACCGCCGTGTTCCTCGGGGACGTGTGTCCGACGGCGGCACACCTGCCGCTGCCGTGGATCATGGGTTACGACGTGGAGCCACTCGTCACGCTGGAATCCAAGCGGGCGCTTTGGGGTGAGGCGGAGTCGAACGGCTGGCTTCTGGTGTTCGAACACGACGCCACGACCGCGTGGGGTCGGCTCCTCAAGGGGCCAAAGGGCTACGAACTCGCGGCCCCTTGACCTAACCCGAACGGCCGTCTAGCTTTAGCGGACAATCTGCAAGTGGGTGAGCACCAGCTCGCCCCACCCTCTGGCCTTCACTCCTCGGAGAGTCGTGCTGCAGGAGTCCACTCGAGCTCGACCCCGCGACGTGCACGTCGGTGGGGCGTCGTGCGTAACGCGGACTCCAGCAACGGGGTCCGCGTTCTTTTTTCCCTTTGCCAGGAGCCGTCGTATCCAGGACACCACCAAGCGGGGCCCCCGCATCAATCGGCAGATCCGCATCAGTCCGCTCCGAGTGATCGGCGCAGACGGCGCGCAGCTCGGCGTGCTGGAAGTGGATGTGGCCTTGAGTATGGCGGTGGAAGCCGGCCTCGACCTCGTCGAAGTCGCCCCGATGGCACGGCCCCCGGTGGTCCGCATCATGGACTACGGGAAGTACAAGTTCGAGCAGGCCAAGCAGGCGCGGCAGGCGAAGAAGAAGCAGCACGTGATCCAGCTGAAGGAAGTGAAGTACCGTCCCGGCATCGAGAAGCACGACTTCGACACGAAGACCAATCACGCCCGGTCGTTCATCGGAGACGGCAACAAGGTGAAGGTGACGTTGATGTACCGTGGCCGGCAGATCGCGCATCCCGAGATCGGCATGGCTGTGGTGGAGCGGGTCGCCCAGGCGCTCGCTGACGTCGCGAAGATCGAGACGCCAGCACGTCTTGAAGGGAAGGCCCTTACGATGATCCTCACGCCGAAATAAGGAAGGCGGACCAATGCCGAAGATGAAAACCCACAAGGGCGCCAAAAAGCGCTTCTCCATCACGGGGAAGGGCAAGGTGCGTCGCCTGAAGGCCTACAAGAGCCACATCCTGACCAAGAAGACGTCCAAGCGGAAGCGGAATCTCCGCCGCCCGACGACGGTCGCGACGAACGGCGAAGCCAAGAACCTCAAGCGCCTGCTGCAGGCATAAGGAGGCACTACCATGCCACGCGTCAAATCCAACACGGTGCGCCTGAAGCGCAAGAAGCAGATCATGAAGGCCGCGAAGGGCGCCTTCGGTGGCCGTTCCAAGCTCTGGAAGGCCGCGAAGGAAACCGTCGAGCGCGGTTGGGTCTATGCCTACCGGGATCGCAAGGCCAAGAAGCGCGACTTCCGGAAGCTCTGGATCATGCGCATCAACGCCGCCGCTCGCCTCAACGGGATGAGCTACAGCACCTTCATCGCGGGCGTGCAGGCAGCCGGCATCGAAGTCGATCGGAAGATCCTCGCCGACCTCGCGGTGCACGACGCCGCGGCGTTCGCCCTGATCGCCGAGAAGGCGCAGGCGGCATCCAAGAAGTTGTGAGCGGTGAGGTACGAGGTGTGAGAGCGGCGGGGACGGAGTTCACTCCGCTCCCGCCGCTCTCGCTACCGACCCCTTACTTTTCTCCCACCGCTCCCATCTCCTCTCCCCCCTCTGCATGTCACTGACTGCGTTCCTTGCGGCGCTCGATGCGCTGTCTGCCGAGGCGCCCGGCCGTATCGCGGCGGCGGCGGATCTCGACGCGTGGACGGACGTGCGCAATGCGCTGGTCGGCCGGCAGTCCGGACGGCTCACCGACATCCTCGCGGGACTCGGTGCACTTCCGAAGGAAGACCGCCGCGAGGCCGGGCAGCGCGCGAATGCGGTGAAGGTGAGCATCGAGGAAGCCCTTGAGCAGAGGCGGATCGAACTCGCCGCGACCACGGCCTCCGCGGGACCGTCGCTCGATCTCTCCATGCCGGCGCGCACGCGGTGGACGGGCACGGTTCATCCGGTCTCGATGGTGATCGACGAGGTCGTGGACATCTTCCGCGAACTGGGCTTCACCGTCGCGCTCGGGCCGGAGGCCGAGCACGCGTGGTACAACTTCGGCGCGCTCAACTTCCCGGCCGATCACCCGGCGATGGACATGCATGACACGCTCTACATCGGGGACGAGCAGGTCCTGCGCACCCACACCTCGCCGGTGCAGGTGCGCACCATGCAGCAGTATCGCCCGCCGGTGCGTGTGCTCGCGCCCGGTAACGTGTACCGCCGTGACTTCTTCGACCCCTCGCACGCCCCGATGTTCTCGCAGATCGAGGGACTGGTGATCGATGAGGGCGTCTCGTTCGCCGACCTCAGAGCCACGCTCTCGCATTTCGCGCGACGGTTCTTCGGCGCGTCCACCAAGACACGTTTCCGTCCGAGTTATTTCCCGTTCACCGAACCCTCGGCCGAGATGGACGTGCAGTGCGGCGTCTGCGGGGGCAGCGGCTGTGCGGTGTGCAAGCACTCCGGCTGGGTGGAGATCCTCGGGTCGGGCATGGTGCATCCGGCGGTGCTGGAGAACGCCGGGCTCGACAGCGAGCGCTACACGGGCTGGGCCTTCGGCATGGGCCCCGCACGCACCGCGATCTCGCGGCACGGCATCCCGGACATCCGCATCCTCTACGATTCGGACGTGCGCTTCCTGGAGCAGTTCGCCCGATGAACATCTCGCACGAATGGCTGCAGCGTTTCGCCCCGCACGGGCGCAGCGCCGAGCAGGTCCGCGAACTCCTCACCGCGCACGTCGCGACGGTGGAGGGGTTCGAGAGGCTGCGTGCCGATCTCGCCCCGTTCGTCGTGGGCCGCGTAGTGGAGACGGAGCGGATCCCCGAGACGAAGCTCTCGTTCAACAAGGTCGATGACGGCAGTGGCACGTTGCTCGAGGTGGTCTGCGGTGCACCCAACGTCACGCAGGGCGCGATGTACCCGTTCGCGCGGAGCGGCACGAGGGTGCCGCCGAGCGCGAAGAACCCGGACGGCCTGCTCATCGAGAAGCGGAAGATCCGCGGGTTCACGTCGAACGGGATGCTCTGTTCGGCGCAAGAACTCAACCTCGGCGAGGACGCCGACGGCATCCTCGAACTCCGGACCGACGCCGCCCCGGGCACGCCCCTGCTCGACGTCATGCCGCTCGGCGACGTGCGCATCGTGGTGGACGTGACGCCCAATCGCTCCGAGTTGTTGTCGCACCTCGGTGTGGCACGCGAGGTCGCGGCGCTCACCGGTGTGAAGGTGCAGCGACCGGCGGAGCTGGCGGCAGCGCCGATGTTCGCCGGGAATACCGTGACTGGCACCGGCGAGATCAAGGTCGCCGAGTTCAGCGTGCGTGTCACGGATGCTGCCGACGCACCGCGATACGGCATCGCGGTGATCGACGGGATCACAGTGGGGCCGAGCCCCGAATGGCTCAAGGCCTGCGTGGAGAGTGTGGGCGGGCGTTCCATCAACAACGTGGTCGACGCGACGAACTACATGCTGCACGGGTACGGTCAGCCGATGCACGCGTTCGACGCGGCGACACTAGGCGGGTCGACAGTGATCGTGCGCCGTGCGGCGGCAAGCGAGAAGCTCACGACGCTCGACGGCTCGACGCGTACGCTCGATGCCTCGATGCTCGTGAACGCCGACGCGACACGTGCGATCGGCCTTGCGGGTGTGATGGGTGGCAAGGAGTCCGAGGTCACGGACGCCACCAGGCGGGTCGTGCTCGAGGTTGCGGAGTTCTCGCCGGCCGTGATCCGCGCAACGCGGCGCAAGGTGGGGCTCTCCACCGACGCAAGCTATCGCTTCGAGCGCGGAATCGATGGCGGTGCGACGCAGGAGATGCTCGCGCTGGGAGCGGCGTTGATCGCGATGGTCGCCGGTGGCAGGGTGACCGCACAGGGTGTGGTCGGCACGCCGAAGCCCGCCGCCGCTCCTATCCGGGTGCGTCCGTCGCGGGTCGCGCTGCTCTTGGGAGATAGAGTCCCGACCGCAGAGATCACGTCGCTCCTCTCGTCGATCGGCTTCACGGTGCAGTCGGTGGGCGCTGACGCGCTCGAGGTGACGGCGCCGAGCTGGCGGCACGATGTGTCGCGTGAAGTGGACCTCATCGAAGAAGTCGCGCGCCTGCGCGGGTTCGACACGCTGCCCGACGTGCTGCAGGGTGCGCGGCCCGGCACGGTGCCGGAGCATCCGCTGTTCACGGCGTACCGACGCGTGCGCGATGTGCTGGTGGCCGAGGGGCTGCACGAGGTGCGGCCCCTCCCGTTCACGGCGGGGACCGCCGCCGACGCCGCCACGCTCGTCCGAGTGACCAACCCGCTCGCTGAGGACGAACCGTATCTGCGTGCGCGCGTCCTCGACACGCTCGGCCGACGAGCGGAGTACAATCTCAATCGCATGCTCGGCAACGTGCGTCTGTTCGAGATCGGTGCGGTGTTCCGCGCCAAGGGCGCATCGCTCCCGCATGAGGCACAGCACGTCGGGGCGCTGCTCATGGGGGCGCGTCGCCCGGTGCACTTCAGCGAGCCGCAACCGCCGGCGTTCGACGCGTGGGATGCGAAGGCGCTGGCGGAGGTGATGGCGCGCGCGGCATATCCCCACGCGTGCATCGCATTGGTGCCGGGTGAGGGCGCCGTGCTCTGGCGGGTGGACGCGGACGGCGTTTCCATCGGATCGGTGGAAACCGTGGCGCTCGATGCGCCGGTGTGGGCCAAGCCGGCCTTCGGTGTGGAGCTGGTGCTGGCCGAGCTCGCGAACGCGCCGATCGCCGCGCCGGGTGCGAATGCGCATGAGCGCGCGGGTGCCGCGCCCTCGCGACGCGAGCCCCTGCGGTATCGCGCGCTGCCCACGACGCCCGCAGCCGAGTTCGACGTGGCGTTGCTGGTCCCGGACGCCGTGCCGGCTGCCGACGTGGAGCGAGTCATTCGCGAGGTATCCGGCGCGCAGCTCGAACGGCTGGAGTTGTTCGATGAGTTCCGCGGCGCCGGAGTGCCCGAGGGGACGCGCTCCCTCGCGTGGCGGTTGACGTTCCGTCATCCGGAGCGCACACTCCGCGACAAGGAGATCGAAGGACGTCGCGTCCTGCTCCTCAAGACCGTGGAGGCCCAACTCGGTGTCAGAGCCCGGACGAGCTGAAGCCGCGAGCGCTGAGGCGCTGCGAGAACTGGAGTTCCTGGTGCGGAACGTCGGGGAGGAGTTGGCGGCCTTCCGTCGTCGCGCGCATCAGGCAGAGTCGCGCTTGAAGTCGATCGGGTCCACCGGTGGCTACGACGTGGCGGCCGAGGAGCGCGTCGCGGCGCTCGAAGCAGAGAACGCGCGACTGCGCGCGCGCCTCGCGCAAGCCACGGAGCGCACCAAGTCGATGCTCGACCGCGTGCGGTTCCTGCGGCAACAGCATGCGATGGGAGGTGAGTCATGAGCGTCAATTCCACGCGCGTGCGGATCGTGGGCGAGGATTACACCATCCGTTCCGACGTGCCGCCGGAGCACACGCGCGCAGTCGCGGCGCATGTCGACGCGGCGATCCGCAAAGTGCTCGAGAGCCCGGCGATCACCGACCCGGGCAAAGCGGCCATCCTCGCGGCGATGTCGATCACCGACGAACTCTTCCGTCAGCGCGACGCACAAGAGGCGCTGGCCGAGGAGATGCGGACGCTGTCTGGCGAACTCCGTCGCTGGTTGCCGCCTGGGAAGCGCGGCGAGGCGCTCTAGAACAGCCTGCGCCCCAGCCTACGCGCTGGGCCCCAGCACGCCGGCCACGGCATCCGAGAGCGATCGCACGGTGAAGGGCTTCTGGAGGAAGCCGACGCCGGGGCGTCCGGCGAGTCGAACCCGCATCTCGTCCTCGGAGTAGCCGCTGTAGATGATGGCGCCGAGGTCGCTCCGGATGGTGAGGATCTGTTCGAGCGCCAGATCGCCGGCGAGTACGGGCATGGTGAGGTCGAGGACGACCAACCGCCAGCGCTGGGGTTCGGCTTGGACCAGTTTGACGGCCTCTCGCCCGTCGACGCACTGGGTCACCGTGAGTCCCAGACGCTGCAGCGCTCGTGCGGCGACCGAGCGTACGGTCGGTTCGTCGTCGGCGAGGATTGCTTCGCCGCTGCCCTTCCACGCGAAAACGCCCGACTCGCTTCGCGACGGGGCAGGGGTACTCGACTGCTGGTCTCCGGGTGCGTACTCCGATGGCATGACACAAATACGCACTTCAGGTGAGATCGCGCAATGCGCCGCTCAAAAGCCTCCGCGGATAATGCGGCGCTAGACGAGCTCACGTTGCGCTTTCCCGACGGTCGGTCTAGCTTGCCAAGCACGTGGGTGCGAAAAGCCCGTAGGTGTTTGCGCTCCCGAGAGTTACCTCATCCTTCCCGCTCCCTTCGTCGGAGCCGGTTCGGTGGGCTGGCCCTCGGCGAGATGCATGACTGAACGGACGGAAAGTGCCCTCATTTTCTACGCGATGCCTCGGGTATCGCCTTGCGAATAGAGTGTCCATATGGAGATCCCGATCCTTGTCGCGATCGCGATAGGTGCCGTGTTCGTTGGTGCCCTTCCGGTCGCGTTCGTGTTCGGTCGAAAGGCCGGACGCAGTGCGGTGGAGCAGGCGCAGCGCGCGGCGGGGCAGTCCGCGGAGCAGGTTGCGAAGCGGATCGTCAGCGACGCCGAGCGTGAAGCCGACTCGGCGAAGAAGCAGGCCCTGCTGTCGGGGAAAGAAGAGGTCATGAAGGTGCGCGAGGCCTGGGAGGTGGAGGCCCGCAAGCGTCGCGAGGAGGTCGAGCGCGAGGAGAAGCGCTTGGTCGAGCGAGAACAGCAACTCGACAAGAAAGTCGACCTCGTCGATGGCAAGGAGCGCGACCTCGGGCGTCGCGCGAGCGAACTCGGCCGCAAGGAGAAGCAGCAGGAGGAGCGGCAACAGGAGCTCGACTCGCTCGTGGGCGAGGAGCGCCGCCGGCTCGAGCAGCTCGCCGGTCTCTCGGCCACCGAAGCCAAGGCCGAGCTCATCCGGCGTCTGGAGGAAGAGGCGAACGCGGACGCCGGCAACCGCATCCGCGAGATCCGTGAGACCGCCAAGCGCAACGCCGACCGCGAGGCGAAGAAGATCGTCGCCCTCGCCGTGCAGCGGATCGCCGCCGAACACACCGCCGAGATAACGGCCAGCGCGGTGGCGCTGCCGAAGGATGACATGAAGGGCCGCATCATCGGCCGCGAGGGGCGCAACATCCGGGCGTTCGAACTCGCGACGGGTGTCGACGTCATCATCGATGACACGCCGGACACCGTGGTGGTGTCGTGCTTCGACCCGGTGCGCCGCGAAGTCGCGCGCCTGGCGCTCGAGAAACTCGTCGCCGACGGCCGCATCCATCCGGGCCGCATCGAGGAGGTCGTCGAGAAGTCCAAGAAGGAAGTCGAGGCCGGCATCATCGAGACGGGCGAACAGGCGGCCTACGAAGTCGGCGTGCATGGGTTGCACCCCGAGATCATCAAGCTGATCGGGCGCATGAAGTGGCGCACGAGCTACGGCCAGAACATCCTGTTCCACTCCAAGGAAGTGGCGTTCCTCGCCGGCATCATGGCCGCCGAGCTCGGGCTCGATGTGGCGATGGCCAAGCGCGGCGCCCTGCTGCACGACATCGGCAAGGTGCTCACACATGATCATGAAGGCACCCACGTGCAGCTCGGCGTGGAGGTGGCGACCAAGTACGGGGAGAACCCGATGGTCATCAACTGCATCGCCGCGCACCATGACGATGTGCCGCATGAGAGCGAAGTGTCGGTGCTGGTGCAGGCGGCCGACGCCATCTCCGGGTCGCGTCCGGGCGCACGTCGCGAGGCGTTCGAGACGTACGTGAAGCGCCTCGAGGGCCTGGAAAAGATCGCTGCGAGCTACAAGGGCGTCGATCGCGTGTTCGCGATCCAGGCGGGACGCGAGGTCCGCGTGATCGTGGACCCCGAGAACGTGGACGACAATCGCATGCAGTCACTCACCGAGGAGATCGCGCGCCGCGTCGAGTCCGAGTTGCAGTACCCGGGCCAGATCAAGGTCGTCGCGATCCGCGAGAAGAGGGCCACCGACATTGCCCGCTGAGCGGATCGATGGCGTCGCGATCGCGGCGCGTGTACGTGCGAAGGTCGCGGTCGACGCGGCCGCACTCAAGACCTCGCACGGCGTGACACCCGGACTCACCGTGGTGCTCGTGGGCGACGATCCGGCGAGCGCGGTGTACGTCGCGAGCAAGGAGAAGGCCTGCAAGGAAGCCGGTATGAACGGCGCGACCATCCGGCTGCCGGCCGCCACACCCGAGGCCGAGTTGCTCGCAGTGATCGATCGACTCAACGCCGACGTGGCGGTGCACGGCATCCTCGTGCAGATGCCGGTGCCGAAGCACATCGACGCGCAGAAGGTCATCCGACGGATCGACCCGCGCAAAGATGTCGATGGTTTCCATCCGGTGAATGCCGGCAAGGTGTTGATCGGTGATGCCGACGGATTCGCGCCCTGCACGCCGGCGGGTGTACAGGTGATGTTGATCGAGAGCGGCGTCGAGACCTCGGGCAAGGAGGCGGTCATCCTCGGGCGCTCGACCATCGTCGGCAAGCCGATGGCGGCGTTGCTCATCCAGAGCGGCAAGGGTGCCGATTGCACGGTCACCATCTGCCATTCGCGCACCAAGGACCTCGCGGCGCACACGCGCCGCGCCGACATCCTCATCGCGGCGATCGGCAAGCCCGAGATGGTGACGGCGGACATGGTGAAGCCGGGGGCGGTGGTGATCGATGTGGGCATCAATCGGGTCGACGACCCGAGCGCGAAGAAGGGCTACCGCATCGTCGGTGACGTGAAGTTCGACGAGGTCAGCGCGGTCGCCTCGAAGATCACCCCGGTGCCCGGCGGCGTGGGCCCGATGACCATCGCGATGCTGCTTGCGAACACGGTGCGTGCGGCCCGCCTCACGGCCGGGGCCTGAAGACACGCGTGCCAGCGCCGGGAGAATCCCCTGATTCGGCGATCAGCGTCCTCGAGCTGAATGAGGCCGCGAAGGCGATCATCGAAGGCGCCATCCAACGGCTGTGGGTGAAGGGCGAGGTCTCGAACTTCACCAAACACCGCAACGGCCACTGGTACTTCTCGCTCAAGGACGCGAGCGCACAGTTGCCGTGCGTGATCTGGTCGCGCGACGTGCGTCGCCTGCCAACCGCGCCGACCGAGGGGATGACCGTGATGGCCCGCGGTCAGCTCACCGTCTATCCCGCGCAGGGGAAGATGCAGTTCATGATCGACTCGCTCGAGGCCGAGGGCGAGGGATTGTGGAAGAAGGCGTTCGACGAGACGAAGGCGCGACTGACGAAGGACGGTCTCACCGATCCGTCACGCAAGCGGCGGCTGCCGCGTTTCCCGCGCACGGTGGCGGTGATCACCAGCCCCGACGGCGCCGCGCTGCGCGACATCATCGCGGTGGTGCGTCGACGGCACCCCGGCGTCTCGGTCGTCGTGATCCCCGCGGCGGTGCAGGGAGAGGCGGCGCCGGATTCGCTGCTGTGGGCGCTCGACCGACTGCAGCGTTGGGTGGAGGGAAGCGCATCGGACTCCCCGCTGGTGAGCGAAGCCGCACGGGCGCTCGCGCCCGATGTGCTCATCATCGGGCGTGGCGGCGGGTCGCGGGAAGACCTGTGGGCCTTCAACGACGAACGCGTCGCGCGGGCGATCGCCGCGTGTCCCATTCCGACCATCTCCGCCGTGGGCCACGAGACCGACGTGACCATCGCCGACCTCGTGGCGGACCTGCGTGCGGCAACGCCGTCGGTCGCCGCGGAATCGGCGGTACCCGTGCTCGCCGAGGTCCAGCAGCTGCTACGGAACCTGGCGGGCATGCTCACCGATGCGTTGGAGGACCAGGTGGCACATGGCGCGCGCGAGCTCCGTCAGCGCGCCGATGGTCTCGCCGTGCGCGCCGGGCGGGTGGTGGAGCGCCGCCGGGCCCGGGTTCAGCAGCTGGCCGGCCGCATCGAAGCCCTCTCACCGGTGGCCGTGCTCGCCCGTGGCTTCTCGGTGGCGCGCGGCGCCGACGGGGGCACGCTGGGCAGGCGCGCCGCGTTCACCATCGGTGATACATTCGATCTGTTGCTCCACGACGGCCGCGTGCGCGCCCGCACCGAGAGCGTGCACGCGGACGCCCCCCATCTGCGGGAGACCCCATGACCTTCGAACAGACGCTGACGCGGCTCGACGAGATCGCGGTCGCACTGGACCGAGATGACGTCCCGCTCGAGCGGGCGCTCGCGCTTTTCGAGGAGGGCATCGCCAAACTGCGCGAAGCCTCGTCGGAGCTGGCGACGGCGGAGGGGAAGGTGAAGACGCTCGTCGAGGAAGCCGAAGGTGTGTTCGAGGTCCGCGAGTGAGTGCGACCGGAGTGACGCCGATCGATTTCGCCGCGGACCGTGCCGCGGTGGCGCGCGCGATCGACGCGCTCGTGGCACGGACGCTCTCGGACCAGAAGGGCGCGGTCTCCGACGCGATCCGCTACAGCCTCGCAGGGGAGGGGAAACGGCTGCGCGGCATCCTCGTGCGCGCGGCGTATCGCGCGGCAGGTGGTCGCGACGACGTGAGTGCCCTCGCTGCCGCGGTGGAGGTCGTGCACGCGTATTCGCTGGTGCACGACGACCTCCCGTGCATGGACGACGATGACATGCGCCGCGGTCGTCCGACAGTGCACAAGGTGTACGGTGTCCCTGCAGCGACGGCCGCTGGCATGGCGATGGTCCCGCTCGCGGCCGAAGCCGCCGATCACGCCGCCGAATCGCTCGGGCTCGACGCGGCGGTGCGCGGCGAGATCGTCCGCACGCTCATGCAGGCCTCGGGGGCCGGCGGCATGATCGGTGGGCAGTTGCTGGACCTCGAAGGTGAGGGTCTGGCGCTGGACCTCACGCAGCTCGAACGCATCCACCGCTGCAAGACGGGTGCGCTCATCGAGGCGGCGATGCGCATCGGTGGGCTCGCCGCCCGTGCCGATCACGCGAAGCTCGAGGCGTTCGCACAGTACGGCGCGAGCATCGGCTTGGCGTTCCAGATCGCGGACGACGTGCTCGATATCACGGCGACCACGGACCAGCTGGGCAAGACGGCCGGCAAGGACGTGCAGTTCCGCAAGAGCACGTATCCGGCGCTGCTCGGCTTGGCGGGTGCCAAGGCGCGTGCCGAGTTGTTGGTGCGCGAGGCCTGCACCGGGCTCGAGGCGCAGGGTGCCCTGACGCCGGAACTCGAGTTCCTCGCACGATTTGTCGTCGCCCGACGTTCATAGGACTGGCGCCCGCTTCCCCACCGTGGCAACCTACCTCCGTTCCTCCCCCAACTCTCCGCTCCGATGAAGCTGCTCGACCGCGTCCAGAGCCCCGCCGACCTCCGCCAGATGTCTCCGGAGGAGTTGCGGCAGCTCGCGCAGGAAGTCCGGGACTTCCTCATCCAGACCTGCTCGGTGACCGGCGGACACATCGGCGCCGGGCTCGGTGTGGTCGAGCTCACGATCGCGTTGCACTACGCGTTCGAGACACCGCGCGATCAGCTGGTGTGGGACGTCGGGCATCAAGGCTACCCGCACAAGGTGCTGACGGGCCGCAAGGACGTGATGCACACGCTACGGCAGGAGAACGGCATCTCCGGCTTCCTCAAGCGCACCGAGAGCGAATACGACACGTTCGGCGCGGGTCATGCCGCGACCTCCATCTCGGCGGCGCTGGGCATTGCGGCGGGTCGCGACCTCAACGGCGAGGACTTCAAGGTCGCGGCGATCATCGGCGACGGGTCGCTCGGGTCGGGGCTGGCCTACGAGGCGCTGAACAACGCTGGCGCGATGGACCGCGACTTCATCGTCGTGCTGAACGACAACGAGATGAGCATCGCGCCGAACGTCGGTGCGATGCACAAGTACCTCACGTCGGTGCAGCGCAACCCGATCTACAATCGGCTGCGCAGCGCGATCGGCGATTGGGCCGACCACGCGACCGGTGTGTTCAAGGACGCCGGCACGCTCGTGCGGCGCTGGGAAGAGTCGGTGAAGGCCTTCCTCACCCCAGGCGTGTTGTTCGAGGAACTCGGTTTCCGCTACTTCGGTCCGATCGACGGGCATGACATCTCGCAGATGGTCGAGACGTTCAAGGCGATGCGGGAGTTCAAAGGACCTCGTCTCGTCCATGTGATCACCACCAAGGGCAAGGGATTCCCGGCCGGTGAACACGGCGAGAAGTGGCACGCCCTGCCACCGGGACATGACCCCGCGACGGGGAAGCAGCTCAAGGCCTCCACTGCCAACCCCAACTACACGGCGGTGTTCGGTCAGGCGCTGGGTGAGCTCATGGACGAGTACGACCGTCTCTGCGTGATCACGGCGGCGATGCCGAGCGGTACGGGCACCGGGTCGACGGCGAAGCGCTATCCGAATCGCTTCTACGACGTCGGTATCGCCGAAGGGCACGGCGTCACGTTCGCCGCGGGTATGGCGACGCAGGGCGCGCGTCCGGTCGTCGCGATCTACTCGACGTTCCTGCAGCGTGCGTTCGACGGCATCGTGCACGACGTGGCGATCCAGAACCTGCCGGTGATCTTCGCCATGGACCGTGCCGGCCTCGTGGGCGAGGACGGCGAGACCCATGCGGGCCTCTACGACATCGCGTACATGCTGGCTGTGCCGAACATGACGGTGACCGCACCGAAGGACGGCACCGAGCTCGTCGCGCTGTTGCGGACCGCGGTGGAGCATCAGGCAGGCCCGTTCGCCATCCGTTACCCGCGCGACGTCGCGCCGGACCTCGTGCCACCCGCAAAAACGATCCCCGCCGTGCCACGCGCGACGTGGGAGGTCCTGCGGAAGGGCGAGAACGTCGCGATCCTCGCCGTGGGAACGATGGTCGCGCAGTCCATGAAGGCCGCCGAGACGTTGGCCGCCGAGGGTTTGCCGGTGACGGTCGTGAACTGCCGCTACCTCAAGCCGTACGACGAGACGACGCTGGCGGCGCTGCTCGCGACACACTCGCAGTTCGTCGTGGTGGAGGAAGGCACAGTGGTGAACGGCTTCGGCGCGTTCATGGCGTCGGTGGTCGCGGCGCACGATCCCTCGGTGCGCGTGCACGCGCTCGGCGTGCCTGACCGCATCGTGTACGCGGCGTCACGCGCGCGGCAGCTGGCGCAGTGCGGGATCGACGCCGCCGGGATCGCCGCGCGGGTCCGCGCCCTCCACGAGACCGAGGCCCTCGCCGGGTGACCACCCGACTCGGCGTCATCGGGCACGACGGCTACGACGGACTCGCGGAGATCATCGCGCTGCTGGTGCGTGACGCACCGGGTCACGGCTACACGTTGGCGTTCGAGGAGGACATCGCGTCACACGCGCCGGGGCACGCGCGGCTCACGCGGCCCGACGGCCTTGATGGCCTGATCGCCTTGGGCGGCGATGGGACGCTACTGCGGGCGGCGCGTTTCCTCTCGGGGACACAGGCGCCGATCCTCGGGGTGAATCTCGGGAAGCTGGGGTTCCTCACCTCGTGCAGTCACGACGAGTTCCCCGAGTGCTTCGCGGCGTTCTCGCGCGGGGAGTACACCGTCCAACCGCGCATGGCGCTGGACGCGACGACGCGCACGGAAAGCGGCGCCGTGGGGGTGCGGCTGCGGGCGCTCAACGACGTCGTGGTGCACAAGGGCGGCTTCGCGCGCGTGCTGCGCATGCGGGTGTTCGCGAACGATGAGTTGGTGAGTGCCTTCGCCGCCGACGGGTTGGTCGTGGCGACCCCGACCGGCTCGACGGCCTACTCACTCAGCGCGTCCGGTCCGATCGTGTTCCCGACCTTCGATTCGCTCATCGTCACGCCGGTCGCCCCGCACACACTGGCGCTGCGCCCGACGATCCTCCCACCCGATGCGGTGCTGCGCATCGAAGTGGAGGACGCGCCCGAAGAGGTGCTCGTGACCGCCGACGGACAGGTCGGGACGTCGCTGGCCGGTGGACAGAACCTGGTCGTGCGTCGCAGTGCCGACCCGGTGCGACTGGTGCGATTCGCCGGCAACAGCTTCTTCACTCGACTCCGGCGGAAACTCTCCTGGGGCGGTCTCGCCGAGCGCGACCAGTGAGTGATTCCGGACCGCGACGCGCGAGGGAGATGCCGTCGCGCGCCGTTCCTCGCTAAGCTTGGAGCATGCTCACCGAGCTGCGCATCAGGAATCTCGCGATCATCGACGCGGTCACGCTCCCGCTGGCCCCGGGCTTCAACGCCCTCACGGGTGAGACGGGTGCAGGCAAGTCGATCATCGTCGGTGCGCTCGGGCTGCTGATCGGCGAGCGCGCGTCGAGTGACCTCGTGCGCACCGGCGCCGACAAGGCGACCGTCGAGGGCGTGTTCGACATCGGCGATCGCAAAGACCTCGTGGCGTCACTCGACGAGCGCGGGATCGAGACCGACGGCACGTTGGTGCTCAAGCGCGAAGTCCCAGCCGGTGCCGGCGGGCGTGCGCGCGCGTGGGTGAACGGCTCGCCGGTCACCGCGAGCGTGCTCGCTGAGATCGGGCGGCAGCTCGTGAACGTGCACGGGCAGCACGAGGCGCAGGCGCTGCTCGAGCCGGAGGCGCAGCTCTCCATTCTGGATGCGTTCGGCGATGCAGCGGGGGATCGCGCGGCAGTCGCTGCGGCGCACCATCGGCTGGCCGAGGCACGCGCTGCGATCACCGCGCTGGCCGCACGGCGGAGCGAGGCCGAGAAGCGTGCCGACTGGCTCGCGCATGTCGCAAAGGAGATCAACGAGGCGAAGCTCAAAGAAGGCGAGGACGAACGCCTCGACGAAGAAGCCCGACGACTCACCCACGCCGAGGAGCTCCGCGGCCTCGTCGGCGAGATCACCGACGCGCTCGACGGTGAGGGTGGGGCGCTCGGACGCATCGGGCATCTGCAGAAACCGCTCGCGTCGCTGCAGCGGATCGATCCGTCCACCGCGCGGCTGCAGGAGTTGTTCGATGCGGCGTGGTACGCGCTCGAGGAGGTCGCTCGCGAGGCGCGGGAATACGGCGACGGGATCGAGCACGACCCCGCGCGCCTCGACGAGGTGGAACGCCGCCGCGACGTGATCTTCCGGCTGACGAAGAAGTACGGCGGCGACATCGCGTCGACCATCACGGCGGGTCGAGACGCGCGGGCTGAGCTCGACCTGCTCGACACCGCGGGGCTGGATCTCCGCGGCCTCGAGTCACGCGTCCAGGCTGCCGAGTCCGAGTACCGCGACTGCGCGGCCAAGCTCTCTGCCAAACGCGCGAAGGCGGCCAAGGCACTCGCTGGCGCCGTCGAGAAACGGCTTCCCGATCTCGGCATGCCCGATGGGCGGTTCCTCGTGCAGCTCACCACCAGAACCGAGGCGTCGTCACAGGGCGCCGAGGAGGTGGAGTTCCGCGTCGCGCTCAATCTCGGGCATGAGGCCAGGCCCTTGGCGCGGGTGGCGTCGGGCGGCGAGCTCGCGCGCGTGATGCTCGCGCTCAAGACGATCCTCGCGCGACTCGACGGCGTGCCTACGCTGATCTTCGATGAGGTCGATGCCGGTATCGGCGGACGCACGGGGCTCATGGTGGGCGATGCCATGCGCGACGTCGCAGCGTCGCACCAGGTGTTCGCGATCACGCATCTGCCGCAGATCGCGGCGCGAGCGCACCATCACATCGTCGTGCGCAAGGCGGCGAAGGGCGGTGTGACGACGTCGGACGTGTCGCTGGTGATCGACGATGCGCGCGTGGACGAGATCGCGCGGATGCTGGGCGGCGATGCCGAGAGCGCAACGAGCCGCGAGCATGCCCGCGAGTTGTTGGCCACGGCCCGCGCCGCGGAGTCAGCGCACGCGAGCGCGAATCCCACGCGTCGCGAGAGCGAACCTCAGCGACGGAAGAAGCGGGTGTAGTAGCGGAGGACCAGACGGTCCTCCCAGCGTTTGGGTACGATGCCCACACCGCTCGCGATCGACTGCAGATGCTGGTATGTCAACTCCAATGCGAGTCCGTTGCCGCCGCGCTCTCGCGACGCCAGCGTCGAGAACGTCGCGGTGAGTCCGACGGCCTGCTCCGATGCGCGCGTGCTCGCGTCGAGCGCGGAGGGCCGGAAAGTCACACTGTTGCCGTCGGGGTCGGTGGCGGAGGCCGGTGTGCGGTGTTCGTCGGCCGCCCATTGCCGCCATTGCCAGACGCCACCGAGGGCGATGAAGTCGTTCACCATCCATTGCGGCGAGAGGCTCGCATCGAGCCGGAGCCCGGGATCGATCTCGACGTCGGCTTCGCGCCACGCTTCGAGGAAGATGAAATCGTCGGATGACGGCACGCGCATGCGGCGTGTGGTGCTGAAGCCCTTGATCCCGCCGACCGCGACCGACAGCCATGCGCTGCGCCCGAACACCACGTCGGTCACCGAACGCAGGCCGATCGCGTCGGTACCGCTGCCTGATCCCTGATCGAGCAGCGCGTCAGGACGGTCCACGGTTCCGGTCCCGAGACGACCGGTGAGCACGAGCGTCTGTCGAACGCCGCGCTTGGTGCTGGTGAACCGATCCATGTGCGCGCGGCCGAACGAATCGAACACCTTGATCCGCGCCGCGAGTTCGACATCCCCGAGCGCGGTCAGTCCGCCGTCGTCGAGCGGTGCGGCGCCGAACCCCGCGGTGGAGTCGCCGATGATCGCGTCGAGCTCGTCCGCGCTCAGCGGCGTCTGCGCGCCGAGGGGAAGCCCGCTCGTGGCCGTCACGGTCGTGATGCCGTAGCGCTCGAGTGCGCTCCGCATGGAATCGACGCGGGCCAGCAGGGCGGCCTCGGTCGACGACCCCGCGCGTGGGACATAGCGCTGACCCGCGGCGCTGACGCCGCCGTACAGGGATTGCAGGTTGTTCGCGAAGGCCGAGAGTCGCGCGGTGAGCGCCGACACGTCGGTGGCCTCGGCGTTGATGGTCGGACACTCCGGCGCCGAGGCGGGATTGAGCTGACAGGCATTGCGCCGCGCGAGCAGGTTCGACCCCGCGGTCGCGAACACATCGATCGCCGACTGGTTCTCCGCCGCCACGCCGCTGCCCACGCGGATGGGGTTGAGTCCCAGCGACGCACTGTCGCCATTCACGGTGAATCGCGCGGCGGTCCGTGTCCGCACGAGTGTCGCGCGCGCTCCCAGCGTGAGCCAGTCGGTCACGCCGTATTCGGCCGAGAGCGGCGTCACGAAGAGCCGCTGCCGCACATCGAGTGTCGGTGCACCGAGCGAGCCGGTGAAGCCGGCGAGTCCGAGATCGCGCAGCGACTGTTGCGTGCCGGCTAGGCGCGGCACCTGCGCGACGCCGAGGCTCGGACCGGTGAACGAGCCGGCCAGTCCCTGCAGGCTGCCATCGCGCCAGCCATCCCGCTGCAGTGTGCTCACTCCGCCGATCCCGACGCGGATTGCGCCGCGCGGCAGCGTCACGGCGTCTTCGCCAGCGGAGAGGACGCGCTGTGCCCCGAGAGGGCCAGCACCGAGAAGTAGGAGACAGGCGAGTCGGCCGAGCAGTGTCGAGCGGTCGTGCACGGAGGCAGAGAGGGGAGAGGGGGCGCGGTAGCTGGGTCGGTCGGCTAGTTTAGCCTTGTACCCCGAACAAGGTAACGTGACACCCCCCGATTCCACGCTCGTCCCGACGCCGGTGGCGCCCCCGGCTCCGCTGCCCACAGTGCCGTGGCAGCTGACCGGCAACCACTGGCTCGCGTTGCCCTGCATCCATCCGGCAGACGGTGCCATTCACGCGGTCAGTCTGCTGCATCGCGGCGCGCGCTCGGCGATCGAGTTCGCGGGTGATCCGGGGTTCCTCGATGGCGTCGGGGCTCCACTCGCACGCCCGGTCATCAGCCTCGACGGCGCGCCGGTGGCATTGGCCCGCAACGGCATCGCGTGGGAACGCGCGCTGCACTGGCTTCCGACGTTCACCTGCCAAGCCGAGGACGTCGTGATCCGCGGGACGATCTTCGCCCCGTTCGGTCGCGACGCCGACATGGCCGGGGCCGTGTACGCGATCGCGTTCGAGAATCGCGGACCGGCGACGCGACGAGTCACCGTCGGCCTCGAGGGGTCGCTCGGTCACCGGCAGTTGCGCGTACGTACACCGCGTCCCGCGCAGGATGCACACCGCGTGGAGCGCGTGGGTGATGATGTCGTGGTGCTCGATGGTGCCGCCGCGCCGGGTCTCTGCGCCCTCGCGCTGGCGGCGGACGGTCACGCTGACGTGCGACTCGGCGGCGGAGCGGCGCCGAGCTACGCACTCAGCCGCGAACTCGTGCTCGGCCCCGGAGAGCGTGCTGAGGCCGCCTTCTACCTCTCGGCAGGTCCGGAGCGCGACGGCGCCGAGGCCACGGTCGGCGTGATGCGGCGCCGTGGATGGCGGGCGTTGCTCACCGCGACGCGCGAAGCGCTGCGTACGCTCGAACAAGGCACGGGACTGGACTCGCTCGACGCGCTGATCAACCGCAACCTGCTGTTCGCCTATTTCTACGGCGTGGCCCGCGCGCTCGACGACGCGCATTTCTATCTGGTCCGCAGCCGCGCGCCCTGGTGTGCGTGGGGCGTGACCGTGCGCGATTGGGAATCGCTCGCCTGGACGGTGCCCGCCGTGCAACTGGCGGACCCGCCGCTCGCGCGCGAGCTGATCCTCCGCGCCTGTGAAGTCCATGGCTACGCGCCTGGACGTGGGGTGCACTACTTCGACGGCACGTTGTTCGAGCCCGGGTTCACGCTCGAAGGGGCGGCGTCGTATGCGATCGCGACCGAGCGCTACATCCGCGAGACCGGCGACGACCAGATCGTGGAAGAGACCGTGCTGGCGGACACGCTCTATCTGTTGCACGATGACATCGCGTCGCGCCGTGACGAGCAGCATCCGCTGTATCACACCGAAGTGACGCTCGACCGGCGACCGTCCGCGCACCCGTACACGCTGCACGGCAATGCGGTGGTGGCGTTCGCCCTCGACGCGCTCAAGAAGACGCTCGATGAAGAAGCGGCCAAGGACGTCGAGGATCCCGCCGCCGTGCGCGCTGCGCTGCGACGTCACTTCGCCACGGGCTCTGAAGGACGCACCACGTTCGCCGCCACCACCAATCTCAAGGGCGATCGTTCGCTCGACGACGATGCCGTGGGCTCGGCGCTCTGGCTGCCGCTCTGGGAAGCCGTCGAGCGTACGGACTCGGTGCACCGACGGACGGCCAAACGCATCGGTGCCTCCGACCGTTTGGTGGTGCAGATCGCCCGCCTGTTCGGTCCCGACGCGTCGGAGATCGTCGAATGGCTGCGTCGTGCGCCGCTCGACCAAGGGATCGCTGCGGAGTTCGTCGACGAGGACGGACGCGCGCGTTCGCACGGCGGTGACGCGTCGTTGAGCGGTCTTCTCGCCTACGCGCTGTGGTTCACGGTGCACGCGCACGGGGTGCGCCCGTAACTACCCGCGCGCGAGCGCGAATCCGAGCGCGACGGCAGCGACCGTCAGCAGCAGGCTGAGCAGCGTGTAGGTGGCCGCGCGGAGGTATTCGCCAGCCTGCAGCAGCGCGAGGTGCTCGAGCGCGAACGCCGAGAAGGTCGTGAACCCGCCACAGACGCCGATGGCCACGAAGGCGCGGACTTGCGGCGTCGCTTCGTGGTACACGGCCCATCGCGTGAAGTACCCCAGCACGAACGACCCGAGCGTGTTGACGAGCAGGGTGCCCCACGGGATGCTGGTCGGCGCGAGGCCCCGCCGGAACAACTCGCCGACGACGAAGCGTAGTGCTGCCCCGAATGCGCCGCCGAGTGCGACCCAGACCACGGTGCTGGCGGGGGAGGGCACGAAGGAGGGATTCATCCGTGAGGCCCCGATGTGGGCGGATGGCCAACCGGTGTCATCGGCCGCGCGGCGCAGGTGATGCCGGGGGTGGGAATCGAACCCACATGAGAGTTTCCTCCCAACGGATTTTAAGTCCGTCGCGTCTAGCCAATTTCGCCACCCCGGCTGAGGGAAAGACGAACGGGAGCGGCGCAGCCGCTCCCGGAGGGTCCTGGCGATGACAACAGAGCGGGAAACGGGACTCGAACCCGCGACCCCAACCTTGGCAAGGTTGTGCTCTACCAACTGAGCTATTCCCGCGTGCTGCGAAGGATACGGGGCCAGTGAGGACGTGGCAAGGCGCGGGACGCGGTCCGTGACGATGGCCGCGATCGGCCCTCCGCCTTCCGCCGGCTTTGGTCTATCTTGTTCCCATGCACGACGTCGTTGCACTCGCCACTGAACTCCTCGCGATCCCCTCCACCACGCGTGACGAGGGTGCTGCCGTCGACTTCGTCGCGCGCTGGCTCATCGCCCGCGGCTGGAACGTGATGGTGCAGGAGGTCACACCCGGTCGCGGCAACGTGTGGGCGTCGCGCAAAGGGCGCGGGGTCACGTTGTCGACGCATCTCGATACGGTGCCACCGTACGTGCCACCGCGACGCGTCGACGGACGGCTCATGGGGCGTGGCGCCTGCGACGCAAAGGGCATCGTCGCGGCGATGCTCGTCGCGGCCGACCGCCTCGCGCAGAGTGGCGAAGATCGTGTCGACCTGTTGTTCGTCGTGGGCGAGGAGCGCGGCAGCGATGGCGCGCGGCTCGCCAATCAGTTGCCCGCGACCAGCAAGTGGCTGATCAATGGCGAGCCCACGGAGTCGATCCTCGCCTCGGGCTGCAAGGGCGCACAGCGTGTGATCGTGCGCACTACCGGCCGCGAAGCGCACTCGGCGTATCCGCATCTCGGGCAGTCGGCGATCGCGCCGATGCTCGCCATGCTGCCGGAGCTCGAGTCGCTCGCCCTGCCAGTCGACGCGATCCTCGGCCCCACGACCGTGAACGTGGGCTTGATCCGTGGCGGGACGGAGGCGAACATCGTTCCCGGCGCCTGCGAGGCCGAGATGATGGTCCGCCTCGTGGGTGACGTCGTGCCGGTGCGCGCCGCCCTCGACCGCTGGGCCGCCGGCCGCGCCGACCTCGAATACGGCTCGTTCATCCCCGCGCAGCACTTTCATACCGTGCCCGGATTCCCCTCGGCGCCGGTCGCCTATACATCGGACATCCCGTTGCTGACGAACTGGGGCACGCCGCTCCTCTTCGGTCCCGGCTCCATCCACGTCGCGCACACTCCCGACGAGTACGTCGAAGAGTCGGAACTGCGCGAGAGCGTCGAGACCTACGAGAAGCTCGTCCGCACGCTCCTGAAGTGACGTCGTGCGGTCACGATGTCAGTCGTGCCTTCGTTTAGCCGTCTGACGGATCGAACCTGCATCACAACGCCCACACTGCCGTCCCTCTTCCTCCCGCCTCTCGACTCCCACCCCTCCGCCAGTGCTCTCGCTCCCCGTCGCCGTGCTCGGCGCCACCGGCGCCGTCGGGCAGACGTTCATCCGTCTGCTCGCTGATCACCCGTGGTTCCGCCTCACCGAAGTGGCGGCCTCGGAGCGTTCAGCAGGCAAACGGTACGGCGATGTCGTGAAGTGGATCGAGGGGAGCATGCCGGCGGAAGTCGCCGACATGACGGTGACACTGTGCGATCCCAGGACCGTGCGCGCACCGCTCGTGTTCTCGGCACTCGATGCGACGGCGGCGGCGGAGCTCGAGCCGGCGTTCGCGGCGGACGGACGCTTCGTGCTCAGCAATGCGAAGAACTTCCGCATGGACGCGGATGTGCCGTTGGTCATCCCCGAGGTGAACGCGGATCACTTGGCGTTGCTCGACGCGCAGCGCGCGCGCGGCTGGTCGGGCGGTGTCATCACCAACGCAAACTGTGCCGCGACCGTGGCCGCGATGGCGCTCGCCCCGCTGCACGAGGCGTTCGGCCTGCGCGAACTGTTCTTGGCGACCATGCAGGCCATCTCCGGTGCCGGCTACCCCGGTGTCCCGTCGCTCGACATCCTCGGGAACGTCATCCCGTACATCGGCGAGGAGGAGCCCAAGCTCGAGCGCGAGATGCAGAAGATGCTCGGGACGCTGAGTAGTGGTGGGGCGTCGATCACGGCGGCGCCGTTCGTCGTGAGCGCACACGCCAACCGTGTGCCGGTGGAGCACGGGCACACGGTGGTGTGCTCCGCGCGGTTCGAGAAGAAGCCGACGCCAGAGCAGGCGCTCGCGGTGCTGAGCGCTTGGCGAGGGGCTCCCGCGGTGCGTGGCCTGCCGAGTGCACCCAAGTTCCCGCTCATCGTCACCGGCGCGGCCGATCGACCGCAGCCGCGGCGCGACGTGAATCTCGGGCGCGGCATGTCGGTCACCGTCGGGCGCGTGCGCGCCGATTCGATCTTCGACCTGAAGCTGGTCGCGATGGGGCACAACACCGTTCGTGGCGCGGCGGGTGGCTCGATCCTCAACGCTGAACTGCTGGCCGCCACCGGCCGGCTCGGGTGGACGCCACCCGCGCGCCAATGATCGTCACCAAGTTCGGTGGGACCTCGGTCGGTGACGCCGCGGCGATCGGACGCACAGCGGCGATCGTGCGCGAACGACTCGAGCGCCACCCGGTCGTCGTCACCTCGGCGCTCGCCGGTACGACCAACCGGTTGATCGAGATCGCGCAGCAAGCCGCCGCCGGGCAGCTGATCGTCGCGCTGTCCATCATCGAAGAACTGCGCGCGCGTCATTTCACCGCGATCGACGAGTTGCTCGGTACCGACGTGGTCGCCGATGAGATCACGGTCGAGACCGGGGCGATGTTCGACGAGCTTGCGCACCTCGCCGAGGCGCTCTCCGTGCTCGGCGATCTCACGCCGCGGTCGCACGACGCCGTCGCCGCGATGGGGGAACGGCTCTCGGCGCCCATCGTGGCGGCGGCGCTGGCGAAGGTCGGCGTGCCGGCCGTGTTCGTCGACGCGCGCCGGGTGATGGCCACGACGGCGGAGTTCGGCAGGGCCGAGCCGCGCACGGATGAGATCGCCATGCAGTGCCGCACGCACCTCCAACCGCTCGTGCGTCAGGGGAAGGTCCCGGTCCTCGGTGGCTACATCGGCGCCACGGCGGACGGCGTCACCACCACCCTCGGACGCGGCGGCTCGGACTACTCGGCGTCGCTCTTCGGCGCGGCGATGGACGCGGAGGCGATCGAGATCTGGACCGATGTCGATGGCATGCTCACCGCGGACCCACGCGTGGTGCCAGATGCACGTCTCATCGAACACATCCGCTTCGACGAGGCCGCCGAGCTCGCGACGTTCGGCGCCAAAGTGCTGCACCCGAATACCATCGCCCCGGCGGTGCGGCGCGGCATCCCGGTGTACGTGTTCAACTCGCGCAATCCCAGCGGACGCGGTACGCGCATCACGTTCGATGCACCGCGTCTGCCGGTCCGCGCTATCGCCGGCAAGGCACGCACGGTGGTCGTGAAGATCGGGTCCCCACGCATGTTGGCGACCCCGGGGGCGCTGCGCGCGATCTTCGAGGTGTTCGAGCGCAACCGCACCTCGATCGACGTCGTCGCCACGTCCGAAGTGTCCGTGTCGGTGACGGTGGACGACGATCAGCACCTCGAGGCGGTGGTCGCGCAACTCTCCGCGCTCGGTGACGTCACGGTCGAACGCGGGCGCGGCATCGTCGCGCTGGTCGGTGCCGGACTCGGCGAGAGCACCGAGACCATGGCACGCGCCCTGACCGGGCTCAGCGATCTGCGGCTGCACATGGTCTCGCTCTCGGCGACGGGCATCAATCTCACGCTCATCGTCGACGGCGATAGCGTGAACGAGGCGATGCGACGCCTGCATCGGACGTTCTTCCCTCCGGAGGCGGCATGACGCGGATCGCGATCCTCGGAGACGGACGCATGGGCCAGCTCGTGGCCGCGCTCGCGCGTGAATCAGGGGACACCGTCGTGGCGCATCTCGGGCCGGCCGAGACGATGCAGCCACTGACCCGCGAGAGACTGGGCGATCCCGAGGTGGTGGTGGAGTTCACCGTGCCGCACGCGGCGGCGCGCTTGGTGCGTGAGTGTCTCGACGCGGGCGTGCCCGTCCTGAGTGGAACGACCGGATGGGACCACGAGCGCATCGTACTCGAGGAACATGCGGTCTCGGGTGGCCGCACCTTCCTGTGGGCGCCGAACTTCGCGCTCGGTGTGCACCTCTTCGCACGGGTCGTGGCGGACGCCGCGCGGCGATTCGCGCACCCGGCCGCGGGATTCGATGCGCACCTCGTCGAGACGCATCACCGCAAGAAGCTCGACGCGCCGAGCGGGACCGCGAAGCTACTCGCGCAGCAGGCGGAGCGGTCGAGCGATCGCGCGATGCCCATCACGAGCGTGCGCGTCGGGCAGGTGCCGGGGACCCACGAGGTGATGTTCGACGCCGCGTTCGAGCAGGTGCGCCTGGTGCACGAAGCGAGGGATCGTCGCGTCTTCGCCGCCGGTGCGCTCTCGGTCGCGCGCTGGTTGGTCGACAAACGCGGAGTGTTGACGCTCGACGACTTCCTGGGCGAGGTGATCGCATGACCACGCCGTTGCGCGGCGCCATCACTGCGCTCATCACGCCGTTTACGGAGCGGGGGGAACTCGACGAGGCGGCGCTCGCGGCCTTCGTCGATTGGCAGATCGCCGAAGGTATCCACGGCCTCGTCCCGGTCGGCTCGACCGGTGAAGCCGTGACCCTCTCGTTCGCCGAACGCGAACGTGTGGTGCGCATCACCGTCGAGCGTGCGTCGGGTCGTGTGCCGGTGATCGCCGGCGCCGGTTCGAACGACACGTCGGTCGCCATCGACACCTCCCGGCGGCTGGCCGCGATGGGCGCGACGCATCTGCTCCACGTCTCGCCGATGTACAACAAGCCGCCGCAACGCGGCATACTCGCGCACTTCCGTGCCGTCGCTGACGCCTCGCCGGTGCCGATCGTGGTCTACAACGTGCCCGGGCGCACGGGCAGCAACGTGCTCGCGGACACGACCCTCGCGCTCGCCGAGCATCCCAACATCTGCGCGGTGAAAGAAGCGAGCGGGAACCCGGCGCAGATCAGCGAGATCCTCCGTCGACGCCCCGCGGGATTCGCCGTACTCTCGGGCGACGACGGCCTGACGCTCGACGTGATGGCCTCTGGTGGCGAGGGCGTGATCTCGGTGATCTCCAACGTCGTGCCGCGTGCGTGCGCGCAGTTGGTGGAGGCGATGGCGCGCGGGGACCTCCTCGCCGCGCGGGTGCTGCATCATCGCCTCGCGCCGTTGGTCGATGCCGCGTTCATCGAGTCGAATCCGCTGCCGATCAAAGCCGCGGCCGCGATCATGGGCCGCGCGCGCAATGTGCTCCGGTTGCCGCTCGTCCCGATGGACCAGAAACACGAGCCGGCGCTGCGCGCGGCGCTCGTCACCGCCGGAGTCTCGCTCTAGTGCGTACCGACATCTCCGCGCTCGAAGAGCGCATCGAAGCGCTGTTTCCGCTCGCCGCGGACGCGCTGCCGCCGGATGCAGAGGGCGTGGTCGGCGTGCTGCTCGCCGCTCTAGAGTCCGGGAGCGTCCGTTCGGCGGTACGCGACAGCGAAGGCGGTTGGCATGCGGTGCCGTGGGTGAAGCGCGGCATCCTGCTCGGGTTCCGCGTCGGCCGAATCGTCTCGCACGGGATCGCGGGGTCGCCGTTCCATTTCTTCGACAAGCACACGTATCCGACCCGACCGTTCACACTCGCCGACGGTGTGCGGGTGGTGCCCGGCGGCAGTAGTGTGCGCCGCGGGGCGTTCGTCGCGCCCGGCGTGGTGTGCATGCCGCCCATGTTCGTGAACGTCGGAGCCTACGTCGGTGCCGGCACCATGATCGACTCGCATGCGCTGGTGGGCTCGTGTGCGCAGATCGGTGCGCGTGTGCATCTCAGCGCGGCGGCCCAGATCGGCGGAGTGCTCGAGCCCGTCAACGCATCTCCGGTGATCATCGAGGACGATGTGACGGTCGGCGGCAACTGCGGCGTGTACGAGGGCACGGTGGTACGCGAGAAGGCCGTACTCGCGGCGGGCGTGGTCCTCACGCGCGGCACACCGGTGTTCGACCTCGTTCGCGAGCAGGTCTACCGGGGTTCCGCCGAACGACCGCTCGAGATTCCGGCAGGCGCGGTGGTGGTGCCGGGGGCACGCGCCGTGAAGGGCGGGTTCGCCGCTGACCAGGGTCTCGCGCTACAGACGCCGGTGATCGTGAAGTACCGCGACGAGAAGACGGATCTCGCCACCGCGCTCGAGTCGTGGCTGCGCTGAGGGTCCCCGGTGACAAGTCGATCTCGCACCGCGCGCTGATGCTGGCCGCACTCGGGCGCGGGACGTCGCGAGTGCGCGGGGTCCTCGAGAGCGCCGACGTGCACTCCACCGCCGGAGTCCTCCGTGCGATGGGGGTCACGGTCCCGCTCCTCGGCGCGGACATCGTGGTGAAGGGGGTCGGTCTGCGCGGGCTGAAGACGCCGGCCGGCGCGCTCGACTGCGGCAACAGCGGGACGACGACGCGCTTGGTCGCCGGCATCGTTGCCGGCGCGGGACTCACGGCCCGGTTCGAGGGCGATGCCAGTCTGTCGTCGCGCCCCATGCGGCGCGTCGCGGCGCCCCTCGAGGCGATGGGCGCGCGCGTGCTGTTGCCCGAGCACGGTGGCTTGCCGATGACCATCGTGGGTTCGGCGCTGCACGGCATCACATGGCATGGCGAAGTCGCGAGCGCACAGGTGAAGAGTGCGATCCTCCTGGCCGGATTGGTTGCGAACGTGCCAGTGGAAGTCCATGAGTCCGCTCCGACGCGTGACCACAGCGAGCGCATGCTGCGCGCGCGAGGGGTCGAGGTGCGAACCGATGGGCTCGTCGTTTCGCTTCTTCCGAACGCACGACTCGACGCCGGAGACATCGACGTGCCCGGTGACCCGTCGAGCGCCGCGTTCTTCGCCGGGCTCGCCGCGCTCGGAGCCAGCGACGCCCTCCGCATCGAGCACGTGGGCATCAATCCGGCCCGTGTGGGCGCGTTCCGTGTGCTCGTGCGGATGGGTGCCGCGTTGCGCTACGAGGACGTGCGCGACGCCGGCGGCGAACCGGTGGCGAGCATCGTCGTCGAGCAGGGCGGGGCCGCACGGCCGCTGCGTGGCACGACGATCACACCGGACGAGATCCCGTCGCTCATCGATGAGTTGCCGCTCCTCGCCTGTGTGGCGGCGCGTGCCGAAGGCGAGACGCGGGTCACCGGTGCCGCGGAACTCCGCGTGAAGGAGAGCGACCGCATCCGCGCGGTGGTGGGCAACCTCCGCACGCTCGGAGTGGACGCCGAGGAGCTCCCCGATGGCTTCGTGGTACGGGGCAGTGACCGACCGCTCGCCGGACGCGTCGTGACCCATGGAGACCATCGGATCGCGATGGCGTTCGGCGTGTTGGGCGCGATCGCCGGCAACTCCATCACACTCGACGATCCCGCGTGTGTGGCCGTCTCTTATCCGACCTTCTGGGATGATCTCGCCCGTGTCTGACACCGCTGAACGCCGCCGTCCGCTCGTCGTCGCCATCGACGGGCCCGCCGCCTCGGGGAAATCCTCGACCGCGAAGTGGGTCGCACGCGAGCTCGGGTTCCGCCATGTGGACTCAGGGGCGTTGTACCGCGCCGCGACGGCGGCGACGCTCCGGGTCCAGCCAGATAGCGCGGTCTGGACGGAGGACATGGTGCTGGCTGCGGCCGCTGCGGTCTCATTGGTGCCGGGCGAAACGACCTTCCATGCGCGGCTCGCGGGACACGAGGCGGAGGAGGAGTTGCGGGGCGGGGCGGTGACCTCACGCGTCTCGCTCGTTGCGAAGATGCCCCGCGTGCGGACGTGGGTGAACGAGCACGTGCGCGCGGCTGCCGAGGGACACGCGGTGGTCGTGGACGGCCGCGACATGGGCACCGCGGTATTCCCTCAGGCCCGTCTGAAGATCTTCCTCGTGGCGGATCCGTGGGAGCGGGCGCGTCGGCGTCTGTTGCAGCGGTTGGAACGGCTGCCCACCGAGGACGAGATCGCCGAGGAGACGGACGCGCTCGTGCACCGTGACGCGAAGGACGAGTCCCAGACGCAGCGGGCTGCCGACGCCGTGCTGGTCGATACCACGTTCCTCGCGCAAGAGGATCAGGTGGCACGCATCGTGGCGCTCGCGAAGACCGCGATGCGGTGACGGCCGCCCGGCAAAAAAACGGCCCGAAAACGGCCGAAAAACGGCCCGAACAAGGGTCCGAACATGGGCCCTGAACAGCCCGTGAATCGCCCCGAAATCGACCCTTCCGGCCGTTGACTGCGCCGGGAGTGACCGCCTAACTTCCATGGCTCTCTACCTCCGGCGTCCGCCGGGGGTTTTCACCCATGCCTCGACGCGGCGAGTCGCACCCTCCGCGAGCTGGAGCCCTCGTATGACCACCACCACCGAAGACATGGCGACCGACCTCCTGTCGCCCGAGATGATCGCGCGCCAGAAGCGCGACGCCCAGAAGGCGCAGCTGCGCCCCCTCGCCAATCGCCGCCCGGAGCTGTACGACGAGGATGAGCTCACGTCGGACGATTTCGAGGCGATGCTCGACCTCTACAACGGCACGCTCGCGTCGATCGAAGAGGGCGAGATCGTCAAGGCGACCGTGCTCGAGATCCGCGAGAACCTCGTCGTCCTCGACATCGGTTTCAAGTCCGAAGGGACGATCCCGCTCGAGGAGTTCAAGGACATGCCGGACCTCAAGGCCGGTGACCCGGTCGAGGTCCTGCTCGAGCACCTCGAGGACAGCGAAGGCTCGGTGGTGCTGTCGAAGAAGAAGGCCGACTTCATGCGCGTGTGGGAGCGGATCCGCGTCGCGTACGAGTCTGACCAGCCGGTGGAAGGTGTGCTCGTCAAGAAGATCAAGGGTGGCGTGGTCGTCGACCTCATGGGCGTCGACGCGTTCCTCCCGGGTTCGCAGATCGCGCTCCGTCGCGTCCCGAACATCGACGAGCTGCTCGGCCAGAAGTACGAGTTCAAGATCATCAAGCTCAACAAGCGCCGCCGCAACATCGTCGTCTCGCGCCGCGTGATCCTCGAGACCGAGCGCGCCGGCAAGCGCGAGAAGCTCATGAAGGAGCTCGCGAAGGACCAGGTGCGGAAGGGCGTGGTCAAGAACATCACGGACTTCGGTGCCTTCATCGACCTGGGTGGCGTGGACGGCCTGCTCCACATCACCGACATGTCGTGGGGCCGTATCTCGCATCCGAGCGAGATGGTCCAGATCGGCATGGAGCTCGAGATCAAGGTCCTCGACATCGATTGGGAGCGCGAGCGCATCTCGCTCGGCCTCAAGCAGCTCCAGGCGTATCCGTGGAAGGACGTGGCGGACAAGTTCCCGGTCGGCACGCGCGTCTCGGGCAAGGTCGTCTCGATCACCAACTACGGCGCCTTCATCGAGCTCCAGCCGGGCATCGAAGGCCTCGTGCACATCTCCGAGATGAGCTGGACGCGCAACGTCCGTCATCCCTCGAAGCTCGTCAGCATCGGCGAGGCCATCGAGGCAGTGGTGCTCAAGGTCGATCCGTCCGAAGAGAAGATCTCGCTCGGCATGAAGCAGACCGAGCAGGATCCGTGGATGGTGCTGCCGCTCAAGTACCCGGTCGGCACGCGTCTCAACGGCAAGGTCCGCAACCTGACCTCGTTCGGCGCGTTCGTCGAGATCGAGCCGGGCATCGACGGCCTCATCCACATCTCCGATATGTCCTGGACCAAGCGCGTCCAGCACCCGTCGGAAGTGGTCAAGAAGGGTGATGCGGTCGACGTCGTGATCCTCAACATCGATTCCGACAACAAGCGCATCTCGCTCGGCCTCAAGCAGGCCTCCGAGGATCCGTGGCTGCGCATCGGTGAGACCTACCCGGTCGGTACCGAACTCCCGGGCAAGGTCGCGCGTCTGATGGACAAGGGCGTGGTCGTCGATGTCGGCAATGACATCGAAGGCTTCGTGCCGCTATCGCACCTCAGCAACTCCGGCGCGCAGATCAACAGCCCGGCGGACGTGGCGTGGGAAGGCATGCAGATGAGTGTGCGCATCCTCGAGGTCGATCCGATCCACCGCCGTATCGTGCTCGGCGTGATCGACATCCCGGCAGGCCAGGAGCGTCCGGCCGAGCCGTCCAAGGTCCACACCGAGGACGAACTCGCGGCGATCCCCGCCGATCTCGACGCTGAGATCGACGGCTGAGCTTCGCGGCATCCGTGATGAAACGCGCCTCGGTCGACGTGAGTCGGCCGGGGCGCGGTGCATTCCGGCGCACCGCGTTGGTGCTGGGGATATGGTGACATTCGCGAGCCGGACCGGGTAGTAAGGGGCATGAAGTCCATACACCTGGTATCGCGTCTGCCGTCCGCCGTCTGCGCTGCGGCACGCCCGCTTCCGCGGCGAGTGCGCCGCAGCGTGACGCTTGCCCTCCTCACCAGCGCGCTGCTGTCGGGTGCGGCGTGCGGAGAATCTGTCTTGCTGCCGGAGGACGGCGAACCGATGGTGCAGGTCCTCGCGCCGACCGCGACCGCCGGTTCGATGATCTCCGTTCGACTGGGGAACTCGACGCGCACGGATTGGGCATACAACCTCTGTTCGACGGCTCGCCTCGAGATTCGCCTCAACAACCGGTGGATAGCATCGCCCGAGCCGCTGTTGGTGTGTGCGGCGGTGATCTACAAGCTCGATCCGGGCAAGACGGTCGAGTCCTCCGTGTACGTGCCGCTCGGGTACGAGCCGGGGACGTATCGCGTGAAGGTGACCTTCTACCGGGACATCGGCGACCCGGTCAGCGTGGTGAGCGGCCCCTTCACGGTGGAGTAGTCCGCGGCGCGAGGCTAAGTTTCCCGCATGTCCATGCGCGAGAAACTCGAGCTCCTCGAGCGCCGCCGTGCCGAGTCGGAACTCGGTGGTGGCCCGGAGCGACTGAAGCAGCAACACGCCAAAGGCAAACTGTCCGCCCGCGAACGGCTCGACGTCCTCCTCGACGATGGCAGCTTCGTCGAACTCGACCGCTTCGTGACCCACCGCTCGCACGACTTCGGGCTGGAGTCCCAGCGCCCGTTCGGCGACGGTGTCGTCACCGGCTACGGCCGGATCGACGGGCGACTGGTCTACGTCTTCTCGCAGGATTTCACGGTCTTCGGGGGCTCGCTCTCCGAAGCGCACGCGTCGAAGATCTGCAAGGTGATGGACCTCGCGATGCAGAACGGCGCGCCGGTCATCGGTCTCAACGACTCCGGCGGCGCGCGCATCCAGGAGGGTGTGGTCTCGCTCGGTGGCTACGCCGACATCTTCCTCCGCAACACGCTGGCCTCGGGTGTCGTGCCGCAGATCTCGGCGATCCTCGGGCCCTGCGCGGGTGGCGCGGTCTACTCGCCGGCGATCACCGACTTTGTGTACATGGTGCGTGGCTCCTCCTACATGTTCGTGACCGGCCCGAACGTCGTGAAGACGGTCACGCACGAGGATATCTCCATGGAGGGCCTCGGTGGCGCCGATACGCATGCGGGGACCTCGGGCGTCTCGCATTTCACGGCGAACTCCGAGCTCGAATGCCTGCAAGGCATCCGGAACCTCATGCGCTTCATCCCGAGCAACAACGTCGACGGGGCGCCGCGTGGCACCGCGCGCGACGCACGCGACCGCCGGGATGAGGGGCTGCTGGACATCCTTCCTGACAGTGCGAACAAACCGTATGACATGCGCGACGTGCTCAAGCGCATCGTCGACGACGGCGAGTTCCTCGAGGTCCAAGCCGACTTCGCCGGCAACATCCTCTGTGGCTTCGCGCACCTCGGCGGCCACTCGGTCGGCATCGTCGCCAACCAGCCCGCGGTGCTCGCCGGTGTGCTCGACATCAACGCGAGCGTGAAGGCGGCGCGGTTCATCCGGTTCTGCGATGCGTTCAACATCCCGCTCGTCACGTTCGAGGACGTGCCCGGCTTCTTGCCCGGTGTCGCACAGGAACACGGCGGCATCATCAAACACGGCGCGAAGCTGCTCTACGCGTACTGCGAGGCCACCGTCCCGAAGCTCACGGTGATCACCCGCAAGGCATACGGTGGGGCCTACGACGTCATGAGCTCCAAGCACATCCGCGGCGACGTGAATCTCGCGTGGCCCACGGCCGAGATCGCCGTGATGGGACCGAAGGGCGCGGTGGAGATCCTGTTCAAGAAGGAGATCGCCGAGGCGAAGGACCCGCAGGCAGCGATGGATGCCCGCGTGGCGGAATACACGGACAAGTTCGCCAACCCCTACGTCGCGGCCGCTCGGGGGTATGTGGACGACGTCATCGATCCGCGCGAGACGCGCCCGCGTCTGATCGACGCGCTCGACGTCCTCCAAGGCAAGCGCGTGAAGAACCCGCCCAAGAAGCACGGCTGCATCCCGCTATGATCCGCAAAGTGCTCATCGCCAATCGCGGCGAGATCGCGCTGCGCATCGTGCGCGCGTGCCAGGAGTTGGGCGTGCGCTCGGTCGCGGTGTACTCGGATGCCGACGCGCAGGCGCCTCATGTGCGCGAAGCAGATGAAGCCGTGCATATCGGTCCCGCGCCGGCGAGCGAGAGTTACCTGCGCGGCGACCATCTCATCGCGGTCGCCAAGCAGGTCGGGGCCGACGCGATCCATCCGGGCTACGGCTTCCTCTCCGAGCGCGAGTGGTTCGCGCGGGCGGTGCGCGACGCCGGGCTGGTCTGGGTCGGTCCGCCGGCGGAAGCGATCGCGGCGATGGGTTCCAAGACCGCGGCACGCACGCTCGCGATCTCCGCGGGCACGCCCGTAGTGCCGGGAACCACGACGCCCCTCCGTGACGCCGCCGAGGCGGCCGCGACGGCGGCGAAGTTCGGCTACCCCGTGTTGCTCAAGGCCGCCGCCGGTGGCGGTGGCAAGGGCATGCGCGTCGTGCGAGAGCCCGGCGAGATCGCCAGTGCGCTGGCGTCGGCGCAGCGGGAGTCGAAGAACGCATTCGGTGATGACGCCGTGTACGTGGAGAAGTACATCGAGGGGCCGCGGCACGTCGAGATCCAGGTGCTCGCCGATACCCACGGGAACTGCATCGCGCTCGGCGAGCGCGAATGCTCCATCCAGCGCCGGCACCAGAAGATGGTGGAGGAGGCGCCGAGCGTCGCCGTGTCGCCGGAACTGCGCAAGCGCATGGGCGACGCCGCCGTCGCCGCGGCGAAGGCCGCCGGCTATGTGAACGCCGGCACCTGTGAGTTCCTGCTCGACAAGAACGGCGAGTTCTACTTCCTCGAGATGAACACGCGCATCCAGGTCGAGCACCCGGTCACGGAGCTCGTGATGGGGATCGACCTCGTGCAGTGGCAGCTGCGCATCGCGTCGGGCGAGCGCTTGCCGTTCACCGAGGCACCGCAGCCCAAAGGTTGGGCGATCGAATGCCGGATCACCAGCGAGGATCCGGCCAACGGATTCCTGCCGTCCACGGGCCGCATCGCGCACCTGCATCTGCCCAGTGGGCCCGGTGTGCGGTGGGACGGTGGGATCGAAGTCGGCAGCGTCGTCGGGCTCTCGTACGACCCGATGCTCGCCAAGCTCATCGTGTTCGCGCCCACGCGCGAGGCCGCGATCGCCCGCATGGAGCGCGCGCTCAAGGAGCTGGTCATCGACGGCGTGGAGACGTCACGCGAGTTCCATCTGCGGGTGATGGCGGACGCGGACTATCGGGCTGGCAAGGTCGATATCCAATGGCTCGAATCGCGGTTGCCGACGCTGCTGGCGCAACAGGCGCCCGCCACGACGCGTCAGGCCGCCGCGATCGCTGCGGCACTGCTGGCCGACCGTGAGCGCGGTGGGCGCCGGGTCTCGCGCACGCCCGACGCGATGGCGAGCCTCGCGTCGACGGCGCCGGCGGCGCCGGCCGCACGCCCGGGACTGTCCTCGACGTGGGCTCAGCTCGCGCGCCTCGAGTCGCTGCGCAGTTGACCCTCGCCACGTTCGACATCACCGGCCTCGCAGCGGGCGGCGATGGCGTCGGTCGGCATGACGGCCTCGTGGTCTTCACGCCGCGGACGGCGCCCGGTGATCGGGTGCGCGCCGAGGTGCGCGTGGAGGGCCGCGTTGGCCGCGGCACATTGCAGGCGGTCGAGTCGGCGGGGCCGGCGCGCGTCGAGGCGCGCTGCCCGCACTACGCCCCGCCGGACCGCTGCGGCGGATGCCAATGGCAACACGTGGACCTCGACGCGCAGCGCGCCGCCAAGGTGCAGATGGTGCAGGACAACTTCCGCCGGATCGCCAAGCGCGACGTGCCGTTGCCACCGATCGTCGGTGGCGACGCGTGGCGATACCGTCGCACGCTCACGCTCGCCATCCGGCGCGCGGCCGGACGCGCCTGGGCTGGGCTCCGCGCGTTCGACGACCCGGAGGCGGTGTTCGACCTGCACGACTGTCACATCACCGACGAACGCGTGCTCGTCGCATGGCGAGCGATCGTCGGCGCGGCCGCGTGGCTGCCGGATACGCCGCGGCTTCGGGGCACGGTGCGCGTGCTCGATGAGCGCCCGCTCTTCGTGCTCGAAGGTGGCAGCGATTGGCCGCAGATCGCCGCCTTCCTCGACGCCGTGCCGTCGCTGGCCGCGATCTGGTGGCAGGCCGAGGGGAAGCGCCGCCGACTGGTGGCGGACCGGCGACCGATGGACCTGCCGGGCGCGTCGTTCGCGCAGGTGAACGCCGCGATCGCGGAACAGATGCACGCGTACGTGGCCGCATGCGTGCGGGCGCACTCCCCGACGTATGTGGTCGACGGCTACAGTGGGGCGGGGGATCTCGCCGCGGCACTCCATGCCGCCGGCGTGCGCGTGACAGCGATCGAACTCGATGAAGAAGCGACCGCCTACGCGAGCACGCGACTCTCAACGCCCTCGCGCGCCATCGCGGCGCGTGTGGAGGATGCGCTGCCGTCGGTGCTCCCGGCGGATGTGGTCGTGCTCAACCCGCCACGCGCCGGTGTCGATGCGAAAGTGCTCGACACGCTGCGTCGCGGCAAGCCGCCGCGCGCGATCGTCTACGTGAGTTGCGATCCGGCGACGCTCGCGCGCGACGTCGCACGGCTCGCCGGATGGCAGGTGCGGTCGCTGCAGTGTTTCGACATGTTCCCACAGACCGCACACGTCGAGACGGTGTGCGAACTCGTGCCGGAGGCGTCGTGAAGTATCTCGTGGATCTCGGAGGGGAGCGCGTCGAAGTGTCACTCGACGCCACGGGCGCGTCGATCGACGGCGTGCATCATACGGCCCATCTCACTGACGTGGACGGGACCTCCGTCCGCCTGGTGACCATCGGCGGCGTGCAACACCGGGTCGTCGCGCGGCGCGGCGCGGCGCGCGGGCAGTATGCGCTATGGATCGACGGCTGGCGCTTCGACGCGGAGGCGCTCGATGAGCGGACCCGCACGATCCAGGCACTCTCCGCGGCGTCCGCCGGGCCGAAAGGCCCCGCGCCGGTGGTCGCGCCCATGCCCGGGCTCATCGTGCGTGTGCACGTCGCGGTCGGCGAGACGGTGCAGGCCGGCCAAGGGATCGTCGTCATGGAAGCGATGAAGATGGAGAACGAACTCCGTGCGCCCGCCACCGGCGTGGTGCGCGCGATCCACGCCGTGCCGGGGAAGGCGGTGGAGAAGGGCGTGACTCTCGTGGAGTTCGAGCAGCCGGCGTAGGGTTTCCCTAGCGGACTTCCGTCCCGACGCTCGCCGCGCTGCGCTCCACCGTCATGCCCAGCGCCGCGCGCACGCGCAGCAGGAAGTCCGGGAAGGGGAACGGCTTCGCCAAGAGATGCTCCGGCGCCCATGGCGACCCCGCCTCGTCGGGCGCGAGCGGCTCGGACGCCATGTGTCCCGACATGCAGAGCACCGGCATCGCAGGCCGCCGTTCGTGGATGATGCGCACGAACTCGCGTCCGCTCATCCGCGGCATCACCATGTCGGTGACGACGATATCGACCTGCCATCCTCGCGCGTCGAGGATCGCCAGTCCCTCCTGCGCTGATCCGGCGGCCAACACCTCGAACCCGTGCTTCTCGAGGAACCGCTCCAACGCGCGCCGGAGTCCGGCTTCGTCGTCGACGACGAGGATCACCGGGCGACCGACGGTGAGTGTGGCCATGGGTGTCGCAGCGCGCGGCTCGACGGCCGTGTCGGCCATCGCCGCCGGGATCAGCACACACATCGTCGTCCCACTCGCCGGTGCGCTCCTCGCATAGACGTGCCCACCCAGCGCGCGCACGATCCCGCGGACGGTCGTGAGACCAAGCCCGGTGCCCAGTCCACTCGGCTTCGTCGTGAAGAATGGCTCGAACAATCGAGCCAACGTCTCGTCGTCCATCCCCACGCCGTCATCCTGCACGGTGAGTTCCGCCCAGCGGCCGGGGAGTGCGCCGGGAAGGTCCGCGCGCGACTCGCCGGGGCGAATCGTGAGCGCGCCGAGCGCGATGCGCACGACGCCGCCCTCGGGCATCGCATCTCGCGCGTTGATCGCGAGGTTCATGAGGATCTGCTCCATCTGGCCGTCTGCGGCGCGGACCCACAGCTCCTCGGCAGGGAGAATCAGTTCGAGCTCCACCTGACTGACGAGGAGCCGACGGAGCATCGGTTCCATTCCTTCGAGCACGGGTCGCAGCGGCTGCACGTGCGTCTCCCCCGTCTCCGGGCGACTGAAGGAGAGCAGACGACGCGTGAGTGCGGCACCGCGCTGGGCCGTCTGCTCGATCTCGAGCAGGTCCGCAGCGCGCGCGTCGCCGGGGTCCAGGTCGTCGCGCACGAGCTGGGCGTGCGTGATGATGGCCGCGAGGATGTTGTTGAAGTCGTGCGCGATGCCGCCGGCGAGACGTCCGACCGCCTCGAGCTTCTGCGCCTGCCGGAGCTGCTGCTCCAGGCGCACCCGCTCGGTCACGTTGCGGGTGTTGAGCACGAACGAGCGCACGTCCTGGTCGAGCGTGAGGTCGGTGACCACGCTCTCCACGTCGTGCCAGTGCTCGGGCCGACCGATCCGCCAACGCAAGGCGGCGTTGCGCGCGAACGGTTCGCGTGCGTTGGCGAGGAACACCGCGAGGGCATCGCGGTCGTCGGGATGTGCGAGTTCGGCGATGCGGCGCCCGACGAGCAGGGCAGGGATGGTGCCGGCGAGCTCGCCGGCGGATGGGCTCGCCCACTCGACGACGTGGTCGGTGGAGACCTGCAGGATCGCGTCCGAGGAGCGCTGGACGAGCGAGCGGAATCGCGCGTCGGCCGCCATGCGTTCGCGCGCCAGCCGCAGCGTCTCCCGTCGTGCGACGTGTTGTCGGACGAGGACGAGGATGAGGAGGATGACGATGCCGGTGACGTGGAACGCGAGGTGTTCACGGTGCTCGCTGCGGCCCCACGCGAGTTGCAGCAGCGGCAGTGTGGCCGCCATGATCGCGATCGGCGCGACGACGTGTCGTCCCTGTCGGATCGCGGTCCGCGGCTCCTCGAGCTGCGGGGTGTGGCGCCGCTGGCGGTCGAGACCCACGAGCAACAGTGTGAAGGACAGGGCGACGAGCGCGTCCACCGGCCCGCCGTCGGTCGCCGTCTGGTTCCGGATCTGCTGGTCGAACACGAGATCCATGATCGATATGAGCGCGAACCCGAGCGTCATCCAGCCGAGGCCGGCGCGCGAGATGCCCTCGGGACGTCGGAACCACACGGTGCCGACGAGCCACAGCGAGCACAGGTCGCCGGCAAGGAACACCGCGAAGAGCCAGCGTCGCGGATTGAACTCGCCCGAGTCGAACGGACTCCCGTCGGAGACGAAGTGCGCGACGAGGAGGAATCCGGCGATGACGATGACGGCGGAATCGAGCCAGTCTGCCTCGCGCCCGGGGTCGTTCCGGAGCCCGGCAAGGTGCCAGAGCCCGACGAGGAACGCGAATCCCTGGGGCACCGCCAGTCCGACGGAGGCCAACGGCGGTAGCGGGCCGGCGTCGGCCATGACGAGGCGAAGCACGTTCGCGAGGGCGCCGATCCCGAAGCCGGCCGCGATGCCCAGCCACGCGCGACGCGCGCGGCTCGCGACGGACTCTCGTGCGGCGAGCTGCCACGCGAGAAGGGCACACCCGAGCCGGAACGGGAGCAGTGCCGCTTCGTCGACCCACCGCTCCCACCGCGTCTCGAAGGGAGGCATGACCGCGCTCCAAGCGGCATACGCTGCCATCCACACGAGAGCGGTCGAGGTGACCGCGCCGACGGAGCTAGACAGGTACTGGACCGTCGCTGGCGGTACGGGGCTCTTGGAGGGCATGGTCACGCGAGAAGTATCGGTCTGAGCGCGGTCGAAGGCGAGGGCAGGGCGATTCCGAACTACATGCATCGCAGAGGGTTGACCACTCCGTCTCGCTCCGGTATCCTTGGTGTCTGTACCAAAACGCCTTAGGGCGGCCGAGACCCGGGTTGCATTCCGCACCGGTGAGGCGCAGGACCTCTCGTTCCACACAGAAGATGAAGACGACGTACACGGCGAAGCCTGCCGACATCGAACACAAGTGGTTCGTGGTCGATGCAGAAGGCATGATCCTCGGTCGATTGGCCACCGAGGTGGCGCGGATCATCCGCGGCAAGCACAAGGCGATGTTCACGCCCCACATGGACACCGGTGACAACGTCATCGTGATCAATGCGTCCAAGGTCAAGGTGAGCGGACGCAAGGCCGAGCAGAAGAACTACTTCCGGCACACCGGCTACATGGGCCACGAGCTCTACACGCCCTTCGCCACGATGCTTGCGAAGCACCCCGAGCGCGTGATCGAGAAGGCGGTCTTCGGCATGCTGCCCAAGACGGCTCTCGGCCGACAGAAGCTGCGCTTGAAGCTCCGTGTCTATCCGGGTGCGGTGCACCCGCACGGCGCTCAGCAGCCCGAGACGATCACCTTCGCGACGGCAGGGGCCAAGTAATGGCGGACAACTCGATGATCCATACGATCGGCCGCCGCAAGGAAGCCGTGTGCCGCGTGTTCCTCACGCCCGGGTCGGGCAAGTGGAGCCTCAATGGTCGGACGCTCGGCGATTACTTCCCGCGCCCGGCATTGGTGACGGCCATCCAGCAGCCGTTCACGGCGACCGACACCCTCGGTTCGTTCGACGTGCAGGCGAACCTCACGGGCGGCGGCCAGACCGGCCAGGCCGGTGCGCTGCGCCTCGCGATCGCCCGGGCGCTGGTGAAGCTGGACGAGACGCACCGCCGCAAGCTGCGCGATCTCGGCCTGCTCACGCGTGATGCCCGCGCGGTCGAGCGCAAGAAGCCGGGCCGTCCCAAGGCTCGTAAGCGGTTCCAGTTCAGCAAGCGCTAACAGCAGGGCAGATGGGCGATGGGAGGTTGGAGATGTGGACGTTGCACATCTCCCCTCCCGCACCCTTCTGAATCTCACAGCGGGTCGGAGTGGATCCTCGGTGCTGCGCCATCCGGTGCGGTGAGGACCACGGTGAAGACTCGCGACGTTCACAACCACCCATTCGGTCACCTCACATGCCGCAGCCCACGCTCGAAGAACTCCTCAAGGCCGGCGTCCACTTCGGACACCAGACCCGCCGTTGGAACCCCAAGATGCGCCGCTTCATCTTCGCGGAGCGCAACGGGATCCACATCATCGACCTCCAGAAGACGCTCAAGCAGATCGAACTCGCGCAGAAGCTCGCGCGCGAGGTCGTGCTCCGTGGTGAGAGCGTGCTCTTCGTCTGCACCAAGCGGCAGCTGGCGCAGATCGTGACCGCCGAGGCGGATCGGGCCGGCGCCATGTACGTGACCGAGCGCTGGCTCGGCGGGCTCCTCACGAACTTCGCGACCGTCAAGAAGCAGGTGAAGAAGCTCAAGGACCTCGAGGCGGGATCCGAGGCTGGCGGTGCCTTCGAGAACTACACGAAGAAGGAACAGCTGATGATGACCCGTCAGCGCGACAAGCTCGCGAAGAACCTCTCGGGCATCAAGCCGATGGGTCGCTTGCCGGGGCTCCTCTTCATCGTCGACGCCAAGAAGGAGCGCATCGCGGTGGACGAGGCCAACAAGCTCGGCATCCCGATCGTCGCCATCTGCGACACCAACTCCGACCCGGACCTCATCACGGTGCCGATCGCCGGCAACGACGATGCGATTCGTTCGGTGGAGCTCATCACCGCGGCGTTCGCGGAAGCGGTGCTCGAAGCGCGTCGCGAAGCGCCGATCCGCAACGAAGTCGAGGAGTCGGGCGAGTCCACCACGTGGTCGTCCGAGCGCGGTACTGAGAAGGAGAGCGATGAGGATCGCCGCCGCAAGCGTCGCCCGCGTCGCCGTCGTGCCAAGCCGGAAGCGATCGCCGCGCGCCTCAAGGGTGGCGCCGACGCCGTCGATGCGGCTGAGCCCGATGGGGACGACGCCGCCGAGTGATCGGCGGTTCGGTAGTGCAGGGAACACTCCCTGAGTAAGTTTCCGTCGCCGCCGGATGAGTCTCACCACTCCCCGGCGGCGATCTCACACGTACTGTCACGCATCACTGAGAGATATCGATGGCTGTCACCGCAAAGGATGTCGCTGAACTCCGCGCCCGCACCGGCGCCGGAATGATGGATTGCAAGAAGGCGCTCGACGAGGCGAACGGGGACATGGAGGCGGCAGCCGACCTGCTCCGCAAGAAGGGGATCGCGAAGGCCGACAAGCGCGCCGATCGCGCGGCGTCCGAAGGCCAGATCGTCACGTGGACCAGCCCGGACGGCGCGGTCGCAGCGATGATCGAGGTGAACTGCGAGACGGACTTCGTCGGCCGCAATGACGACTTCATCGCCCTGTCCCGGCAGCTCGTCGAGCAGGTCGCGAAGGACAGCGCGGTGGACGGTCTCGTCGCGGTCGGCGCCGATGGCGCGTACCTCGGCACGCCGTGGTACGCCGACAAGGCGCAGACGGTGGGCGACGTCGTGAAGGCCGCGTCGGCCAAGACGGGCGAGAAGGTCGAGCTGCGCCGCATCGCGCGCTTCCAGACGGCCGGCACCGTGGGTGCGTACCTGCACTTCAACGGCAAGGCCGGCGTCATCGCGGAGATCACGGGTGGCAAGGGTGAGCACGCGGCACAGCTCGGCAAGCACGTCGCGGAGCATGTCGCGGCCGGCGTGCCGACCGTCGCCGTGGCGGTGGACAAGGATGGCGTGAGCAGCGAGTTCATCGAGCGCGAGCGACAGATCTTCATCGCGCAGGCGATGGAGTCCGGCAAGCCGGAGGCGATCGCCCAGAAGATGGTCGAAGGCCGTATCCAGAAGCTCTACAGCGAGATCACGCTGCTGGGGCAGCCGTGGGTGCGCGACGACAAGCAGACGATCGGCGAACTCGTGAAGGCCACGGCGAAGGACGCCGGGGCGCCGCTCGCGGTGAAGCGCTTCGTGCGCTTCAAGATGGGCGAGTCCTGATCCCCGTGATCCGATGACCACGCTGCGCTATCCGCGCGTCCTGCTCAAACTCTCCGGCGAGGCGCTCGCCGGAGAGAAGGGATTCGGGTACGACTTCGATTCCCTGCGTAACTTCGCGCGCGAAGTGAAAGCGATCAGCGACATGGGCGTCCAGGTCGGGATGGTGATCGGCGGCGGCAACATCGTGCGCGGGTCGCAGATCTCCAAGATGGGCATGGACCGGGTGTCCGCCGACTACATGGGCATGCTCGGGACCGTGATCAACGCGCTCGCGTTCCAGGATGTGCTGGAGCGCGAAGGCCTCGACACCCGCGTGATGACGGCGATCCGCATGGAAGAAGTGGCGGAACCGTACATCCGTCGGCGTGCGATCCGTCACCTCGAGAAGGGGCGGTGCGTCATCTGCGCAGCAGGAACCGGCAACCCGTATTTCTCCACCGACACCGCGGCGGTCCTGCGGGCCATCCAGATGAAGGCGAACGTCATCATCAAGGCCACCAGTGTCGACGGCGTGTACTCGGCCGATCCCAAGAAGGACTCCACGGCCCAGCGATACGATCGCATCTCGTACCGTGACGTGATGGCCGGAGAGTTGGGCGTGATGGACCAGACGGCGATCACGCTCTGCAAGGAGAACTCACTTCCGTTGATCGTGCTCAACATCCACACACCGGGCATCGTCGCGCAGGCGCTGCGCGGCGAACCCGTGGGGACCCTCGTCTCATGAACACCATCCAGTCGATCCTGAAGGAATGCCGCACCGCCATGGACAAGGGCGTGGACGCGGCCAAGCGCGAGTTCGCCTCCGTGCGTTCGGGCAAGGCGTCGCCCGCGATGCTCGACACCGTGAAGGTCGAGATGTATGGGCAGTACATGGCGATGAACCAGTGCGCCAACGTCTCCGCGCCGGAGCCGCGGCTTCTCGTCGTCACCCCGTTCGACAAGGGCCAGGTGAAGGCGATCGAGAAGGCGATCCGTGAGTCGAACCTCGGGCTCGACCCGTCGGTACAGGGTCACGTGATCCGCGTGCCGCTCCCGGCGATGAACGAGCAGCGCCGCAAGGAGCTGGCGAAACAGGTGCACAAGTTCGCGGAGGACGGCCGCATCGCCGTGCGCCATGCCCGCACCAACGGACGTGAGCAGCTGAAGAAGCTCGACGGCGTGTCCGAGGACGAGGTGAAGCACGCCGAGAAGGACCTGCAGAAGCTGCACGATGAGGAGATCGCGCGAATCGACACCTTGATGAAGGCGAAGGAAGCGGAGTTGCTCGAGGTCTGACCGGCTCGCGCCGGCCCTCTCCCACCGATGACCGCACCCGAACTCCTCGACCAGATCCGCGAAAGCGGCGCCGTGCCGCGGCACGTTGCCATCATCATGGATGGCAACGGTCGATGGGCGCGCGAGCGCATGCTGCCGCGCCCGCTCGGTCATCGCAGCGGAATGAAGTCCGTGCGCGAGGTGGTGGAAGCGTCCATCGAGGCGGGAGTCGAAGTGCTCTCGCTCTTCGCCTTCTCGCAGGAGAACTGGCAGCGGCCGTCGGTGGAGATCAGCGCGTTGATGTCGCTGCTCGAGGAGTACATCCAGAAGGAAGCGGATGACCTCGAGGAGCAGGGCGTCCGCGTCCGTGTGCTCGGCGAGACGGACCGCTTGGCGCCGCCGGCGCGCGAGGCCGTGTCGCGCGTGACGCAGCAGACCGCGCACAACCGACGACTGACGCTCAACCTCTTCATCTCGTACGGCTCGCGGGCCGAGTTGGTGCGCGCCGCACGTCGCGTGGCCGAGGAAGTGCAGGCGGGCACGCTGAAGCCCGAGCAGGTGGACGAAGCGGCCATCACGGCGCGTCTGTACACGGCGGACTGCCCCGATCCCGATCTGCTGATCCGCACCTCCGGCGAGCAGCGCATCTCGAACTTCCTGCTCTGGCAGTTGGCGTACACCGAGTTGCACATCTCACCGGTGCTCTGGCCCGACTTCGGGCGGACGAATCTCTTCGAGGCCATCCTCGACTACCAGAACAGGGACCGCCGCTTCGGCCGCGTCCCGGTCTGACGAGCCTGTGTCGGAACTGACGAAGCGCGTCCTCTTCGCCGTGGCCGCGATCCCGGTCGTTGCAGGCGCGGTGTGGTACGGCGATGCGCCGCTCGCGATCCTGCTCTCCATCGCGTCTGCGCTCGGCGCCTGGGAGTTCGCGCGCCTGGCCGAGGCCACCGGGGCTCGGCCGTTCAAGGCGGTGATGATCATGCTCGCCGCGTCGGTACCGCTGGCCGCCCATGGCGTGCGGCTCGGCCTCTGGGTGCCACCGCTCGGGCTCGTCGCGATGCTCGCCCCCCTCCTGCTCACCGTCGCGATGTTCGTGCGCGGCGTCGAAGGCAAGCCGATGGCTGCGGTGGGCTCGACGCTGCTCGGGGCGTGGTACACGGGCGGCATGCTGGCCTTCGGCTACGCGCTGCGGTATCACCGCTTCGCGATCGGGGCGACGGCCGGCGCGCTGCTGCTCATGCTGCCGCTCGTGCTCACGTGGGCGAACGATGCCGGCGCGTTCTTCTTCGGGAAGCAGTTCGGCAAGACCAAACTCATGCCGTCGGTGAGTCCGGGAAAGACCATCGCCGGGGCCGTGGGCGGATTGCTGCTCACGATCGTCGGCACCTGGGCCTACGTGCGGTTCCTGTTGGCGCCCTACGGCTCGATGGGGCTCACGATGCTGGGCATCCTCGTGTTCGGCACGCTGATCAGCATCGCCGCGCAGGTGGGTGATCTGGTGGAGAGCCTGCTCAAACGTGAGGCCGGAGTGAAGGACAGCTCGACGCTCATCCCGGGCCACGGCGGGGTGCTCGACCGCACGGACTCGCTGCTGTTCACGGTGCCGCTGGCCTACGTGCTGCTCGACCTGCTGCTCGCGGTGGGCGGATGACCACGGGCATCGCCCTGCTCGGCGCGACGGGGTCGATCGGCGAGACGGCGCAGCGTGTGGTGGCGCGCCACACGGACCGGTTCCGATTCGTCGCGCTCACGGCCAATGGCAATCGCGAGGCACTGAGCAAGGCGGTGGCGCAGTGGAGGCCCAGCTACGTTGGCCTCGTGGAGCCCGGCGCGTCGCCGCTGCCGGAGGGATGGGGGCAGGGGACGGACTGTCTGCTCGAGGCGGCGCGGCATCCCGAGGCGACGATCGTGCTCAACGCCGTAGTCGGTGCCGCGGGCTTGGGCGCGACGCTCGCCGCCGTACAGGCCGGCAAGCGTGTCGCCCTCGCGAACAAGGAATCGCTCGTGGTGGGCGGGGCTCTGGTGCAGCACGCCGCCCGTGCACACGGGGGTGAGGTGATCCCGGTCGACTCCGAACACTCGGCGCTGCTCCAGTGTCTCGCCGGGCGCGTGGGAGGCGACGGGCCGGGTCTGATCCCGGTGCGCGGCGTCCGACGATTCATCATCACCGCGTCAGGCGGCCCGTTCCGCTCGTGGGAGACGGAGCGCATCCGCGGGGCCAAGCTCGCCGACGCGCTGAATCACCCCACGTGGGCGATGGGGAAGAAGATCACCGTCGACAGCGCGTCTCTTGCGAACAAGGCGCTCGAGGTGATCGAGGCGCATGTGCTCTATGGCGTACCATACGAGCGGATCGAGGTCGTCGTGCATCCGCAGAGCATCGTGCATTCGATGGTGGAGTTCGAAGACGGGAGCATTCTGGCGCAACTGGGCGTTCCATCAATGGAACTGCCGGTCCTCTATGCCCTCGGGTATCCGGACCGGGTGGAGGATGTGGGGGTACCACGCTTCGACCCAGTCGCGGCGGCTTCGCTCACGTTCGAAGCGGTGCGGCACGATGCGTTCCCGACGCTGGAACTCGGCGTGTCGTCCGGCCGTCGTGGTGGTGCGGCTCCGGCCGTGTTCAACGCGGCGAACGAACAGGCGGTCGCACGGTTCCTCTCCGGTTCCCTTTCCTTTGCTGGTATCCCGGCAGCGATCGGCGCGGCGCTGGAGCGCCTCGCCGACCTCCCGGGTGATGACCTTTCGGCGTTGCTCGCTGCGGATGCAGCGGCCCGCTCCTTCGTGCAGGAGTTCCGGTAATGCTCAGCTGGCTTGCTCCGCTTCTGGTCCTGGGCCTCGTGATCTTCGTTCACGAGCTCGGCCACTTCCTCGCCGCCAAGTGGGCAGGCGTGTACGCGCCGCGTTTCTCCCTCGGCTGGGGTTCTCCGTTGTGGAGTTTCCGCCGTGGCGAGACCGAGTATGCGTTGAGCTGGCTGCCTATCGGCGGCTACGTACGCATGGCGTCCAAGGAGGACGAGACCGCCTCCGCGCTCGAGGGCGGTGGCGAGACGGGTGAGGTGGAGAAGTCCAAGCATTGGGACGAACGCTCCATGATCCCGCACGGTCCGCACCCGATCCCGCCCGATCGCTGGTTCGAGTCGAAGCCGCTCTACAAGCGCCTCGTGATCATGTTGGCCGGTGTGTTCATGAACGTGGTGCTCGCAGTGTTCGTCTCGACCGGGCTGGTCGCTTACTACGGCAACGGTTATGTGCCGGCGGTGGTCGATTCGATCCTGCCGGCCAAGCCGGCCGCGATCGCGGGAATGCAGCGCGGCGACTCCGTCGCCGCGATCGACGGCAAGGCGATACAGCGCTGGGACGACGTATTGGCCGCGGTGTCCGCCGCGCCGGGCAAGCCGGTGACGTTCGCCGTCGTGCGCGACGGGGCGGTGGTCAACATCGTCATCACGCCCGAAGCCGCCGAGGTGGCGGATGCGACCGGCGCGAAGCAGCGTGTGGGGCGGATCGGCGTCGGGGTGCGCCAGACCGTGGTCCGCACGCCGGTGTCGTTCGGGCAGGCGGTCGTCGGCGGTTGGAACGCGACGTGGAACATGGCCGGTAACGTGCTCGGCGTGCTGAAGAGCCTGTTCATGGGCAAGGTGTCGGTCACGCAACTGGGCGGCCCGCTGGAGATCGCGCGGAGCAGTGTCGCCGCGGCGCAGTCCGGCGGCGAGAACCTCTGGGCGCTCATCGCGTTCCTCAGCATCAACCTCGCCGTGCTCAATCTCTTGCCGATCCCGCTCCTCGACGGCGGCCAGATCGTCATGCAGGTCGCCGAGGCGGCGTACCGGAAGCCGTTCCCGATGATGGTGAAGGAGTGGTATGCACGAATCGGCTTGGTGGCGATCGGGGCGCTGTTCCTCACCGTCACGTTCAACGATCTCAAGCGGATCGTGATGGGGTTGATCGGGGGCTGAGGGGGGGCTCCGGCCGCATCCTGGGAGCTCCTTCGGGGGGTTTACAGATCGCCAAAAGGGGCCTAACTTACCGTGCTACAACGGAATCGGCATTTTTAACGCACTGCGCGCGCAGGCAAGGATTTCAGGGATGGCGTTCGTCAAGACGTCGGCGATCGAGAAGTATCGCCAGCACGAGACCGACACGGGCTCGTCACAGGTGCAGGTCGCGGTCCTCACTGAGCGTATCAACTACCTCACGGAGCACTTCCGCGCCCACCACAAGGACCACCACAGCCGTCGTGGTCTCCTCCGCATGGTCGGCAAGCGTCGTCGTCATCTCGATTATCTCAAGAAGACCGACGTCGAGGCCTACCGCAAGATCATCGCCGACCTCGGCCTGCGCTACTAAGCGCCCCACCCACACGAGCGCGCGACCGCACTGACGCGGATCGCGCGCTTCGTGTACAGATCAGAGACAACACAGAATGATGCATCGTATCGAGCGGACCTTCGCGGGCCGCCCTCTCGTCATCGAGACCGGGCGCATGGCCAAGCAGGCCGCCGGCTCCGCCCTTGTGACCTACGGGGAGACCGTCCTCCTCGCCGCCGTCACCGTCAGCGAGAAGAAGAGCCCGCTGCCCTTCTTCCCGCTCACCGTCGAGTACAAAGAGAAGACCTACGCCGCGGGCAAGATCCCGGGCGGCTTCATCAAGCGCGAAGGCCGTCCGCGCGACGAGGAGATCCTCTCCTGCCGGATCATCGACCGCTCCATCCGGCCGCTGTTCCCGGAAGGCTTTCAGAACGAAGTCCAGGTCGTCATCTACGTCCTCTCCGCCGACCAGGAGAACGACCATGACGTGCTCGGCCTCATCGCCGCGTCGTTCGCGCTGAGTGCGAGCAAGATCCCGTGGGCCGGCCCGATCGCCGGCGTGCGCGTCGGTCGCGTGGAAGGCAAGTGGGTGCTCAACCCGACGTTCCAGGCGCTCGAGTTCTCCGACATGGACATGATCGTCGCCGGTTCGGCCGACTCGATCATGATGGTCGAAGGCGGCGCGCTCGAAGTCTCCGAAGACGACGTCGTCGACGCGCTCAAGATCGCCCAGAAGGGCATCGGCGAGATCGTCTCGATGCAGGAAGAACTGCTCAAGAAGGTGGGCAAGAAGGACAAGATGGCGTGGACCGCGACTGAGATCCCGGACGACGTCAAGAAGACGGTCACCAAGGCCGCCGAGAAGCGCATCGAGGCCGCGATCAACCAGAAGGACAAGGCCACGCGCATCCAGGCCGTGGAGAAGGTGAAGGACGAAGTGAAGGTCGAGATGGCGACGGTCCTCGACCCGGCGCACGTCGGCCTCGTGGGCATGATCGTCGGCGACATCGAATACAGCGCGCTCCGCGCGCAGGTGCTCGACACTGGACTCCGCGTCGACGGCCGCAAGCCGAACGTCGTGCGCGACATCTCGGTGGACACCTCGCTGCTCCCGCGTGCGCACGGCTCGGCGCTCTTCACGCGTGGCCAGACGCAGGCGCTTGTGGTCGCCACCCTCGGTACGGCGAACGATGTCCAGCGCATGGACAACATCGACGACCCGAAGGAGACCACCAAGTCGTTCATGCTGCACTACAACTTCCCGCCGTTCTCGACGGGTGAAGCCAAGCCGATGCGTGGTACGGGCCGTCGCGAGATCGGTCACGGCGCCCTCGCCGAGCGCGCCATCCAGGCCGTGCTCCCGGCGTTCGAGGAGTTCCCGTACACCATCCGCATCGTCTCCGAGATCCTCGAGTCCAACGGCTCGTCGTCGATGGCGTCGATCTGCGGTGGCTCGCTCGCCTGCTTCGACGCGGGTATCCCGCTCAAGGCGCCGGTGGCCGGTGTGGCTATGGGTCTCATCAAGGAAGGCAAGAAGTACGCGATCCTCACGGATATCCTCGGCACTGAAGACCACCTCGGCGACATGGACTTCAAGGTCGCGGGTACGACCGCTGGCATCACGTCCATCCAGATGGACATCAAGATCCAGGGCCTCGACCTCAAGATCATGACCGAGGCGTTGGCGCAGGCGAAGGAAGGCCGCCTGCACATCCTCGGCGAGATGAACAAGGCGCTGCCGACCGTGCGCCCGGACCTCTCGAAGTACGCCCCGCGTATCGTCACCATGATGATCAACCCCGAGAAGATCGGCGATCTCATCGGGCCGAAGGGCAAGACCATCCGTGGCATCCAGGACGAGACCGGCGCCGAGCTCTCGGTGGACGATTCGGGCCTGGTCACCATCGCCGCGGTGGGTGGCGAGGCGATGGAGCGTGCGCGCCAGATGGTGCAGGCGATCACGGCCGAGCCGGTGGTGGGCGAGAACTACACGGGCACGGTAAAGTCGGTGACGGCGTTCGGCGCCTTCATCGAGATCATGCCGGGCACTGAGGCCCTCCTGCACGTCTCCGAGATGCGCCACACGCGTGTCGAGAAGCCGGAGGACGTGGTGAAGAAGGGCGAGCAGGTGACGGTGAAGCTCATCGACCGCGACGAGCGCGGCCGTCTGCGCCTCTCCATGAAGGCGCTCCTGCCGAAGCCGGAAGGCATGCCCGAGGCTCCGGCCTCTGGCGGCAGTGAAGGCGGATCGGGCAGCGAAGGCGGCGACGATCGGCCGCGCGGGGACCGTCCCCGTGGTGGCGAGCGTCGTGGCGGCCGCGGAGGCCGCCCGCGCGAGTGACCGACACGTCCGTGGCCGTCGCCGGGTCGTCTGAACGCGGCGTGCAGCGGACCGTCCTGCCGAACGGACTGACCGTACTCTCGGAGCATATGCCGGGAGTACGGTCTGTTTCATTGGGGGCATGGGTGCGCGCGGCGTCGATGCACGAGCCGCGCGAGAAGATGGGGGTCTCCCATCTGCTCGAGCACATGGTCTTCAAGGGGTCGGAGCGGCGGTCGGCGAAGGAACTGGCGCTCGCACTCGAAGCGCTCGGCGGCTCGCTCGACGCCTACACCGGGCGCGAGCACACGGCCTTCCAGGCCCGCGTGCTCGACGAACATCTGCCGCAGGCGGCGGATGTGATCCTCGACCTCATGTTCCGCCCTGCGATGCGGCAGGCGGACCTGGAGCTCGAGCGGGGCGTTGTGCTCGAAGAGATCGCGATGGTGGACGACACGCCGGATGACGTCGTGTTCGAACTCCACAACGCGGCGCTCTGGGGCCAGCATCCGCTGGGCTATTCGATCCTCGGCACCGAGGACACCGTGCGGGCGCTCGAGGTGAGCGACCTGCGCGAGTTGCACGGCCGCGCGTACCGTCCGGGAAACGTGATCCTCGCCGCGGCGGGCAACGTGCCGCACGAGCGTTTGGTCGCGGTGTTGCTCGAGGCCGGGTGGGGCGACCTGCCCGCCGGCGACCCCGCAACGGCGCCCGTCCCGCGAGTCCCTCCGCCGCGTGCTGCCGCGCCGCAGGACCTCGCGGTGGAACGTGACACGCAACAGATGCACCTGGTGTTCGGCAACGTGATCGTCCCGCACGGCGATCCGCGACGCTATCCGTTGATGCTGGTCAATACGCTCTTCGGTGGCGGGATGAGCTCACGGCTCTTCCAGCGCGTGCGCGAGGAGTTGGGGCTGGCATACTCGGTGCACTCGTTTCAGAGCTATCATGTGACGGCCGGGGCGCAGGGCATCTACGTGGGTTGCGCCCCGGAGCGGGCTGCCGAAGCGGTTGCGACGGTGCGCGAGGAGCTCGCATCCTTGGTGCAGCACGGCATCCCCGACGCGGAACTCGCGATGGGGAAGCAGCAGTTGAAGGGACAGATGACACTCTCGATGGAGAGTGTGTCGTCCAGGATGTACCGGGCGGCGGCAGTGGAGTTGTACCGCGAGCCGTTCCGGCCGTTGGACGAGATCCTGAAGAAGGTCGATGCGATCACATCGCAGGAGGTCGCGACCGTCTGCCGGGATTTCTATGGCGTAGAATTGCAGACGGTGGTGCGACTCGGGCCCACATAGGCTCGTGCTCCCCCTCATCTCCCCTCTTACTTCTCACATCTGCCTATCATGAAGATCGGTATCCCGAAGGAGATCAAGACGAACGAGAACCGCGTCTCGCTCGTCCCTGCCGGCGCTGAGGCGCTCGTGGCCGCTGGGCACACGGTGTATGTCGAACAGAGCGCCGGCGAGGGCTCGGGCTTCTCGGACGAGCAGTATACCTCGGTCGGCGCGAAGATGCTCCCGACGGCTGACGCCGTCTGGAAGGAAGCCGAGATGATCATCAAGGTGAAGGAGCCGATCGCGGTGGAGTGGCCGCGGATGAAGAAGGGACAGACGATCTTCACGTACTTCCATTTTGCCGCGGACGAGAAGCTCACCAAGGCGCACATGGACTCGGGCGCGACCTGCATCGCGTACGAGACGGTAGAGCTCACCAACCGCGACTTGCCGCTGCTGATCCCGATGTCGGAGGTCGCTGGTCGCATGGCGGTACAGGAGGGTGCCAAGTACCTCGAGAAGCTCTACGGAGGCCGTGGCGTGCTGCTGGGCGGCGTTCCCGGCGTGCCGCCGGCCAAGGTCGTGATCCTCGGCGGTGGTATCGTGGGCGTGAACGCGGCGAAGATGGCGGCTGGCCTGGGCGCCAAGGTGACGATCCTCGACACCTCTCTCCCGCGTCTCCGCTATCTGAGCGACGTGATGCCGGCCAACGTGCAGCTGATCTACTCCAACCGCGCCAACATCCTCGAGCAGATCGCGACGGCCGACCTGGTGGTCGGCGGCGTGCTCCTGCCGGGCGCCAAGGCGCCCAAGCTCATCCGGCGCGAAGACCTCAAGCTCATGCGTCCGGGCTCGGTGATCGTGGACGTGGCGATCGACCAGGGCGGCTGCGTGGAGACCATCAAGGCCACCACCCACGAGAATCCGGTGTACACGGTGGACGGCATCATCCACTACGGTGTGGCCAACATGCCGGGCGGCGTGCCGCGCACCTCGACGCTGGCGCTGACCAACGCAACATTCCCGTACGCCTTCAAGTTGGCGAACAAGGGCTGGAAGCAGGCGCTCCGCGAGGATCCCGCGCTGGTGAAGGGGCTGAACGTCGTCGACGGCAAGGTGACCTACCAGGGCGTCGCCGAGGCGTTCGGGATGGAGTTCCACGAGCCGGAGCAGTTCCTGAAGTAGTCGAGGGGAGATGGGAGAGGAGAGAGGCGCGCCGGGGAATGCCTGGCGCGCCTCGTTTTTCGTCCCCCCGAATGCCTCGGGTGCGGTGACTCACATCCCCCATCTCGAAGGTCCCATCTCCAAGCGTGGCTTTGGCTTGTCCCACCCTGCGCCCCCGGGTAGCTTCCTATCTGTCCCCCGTTGCGAGAGCGCTTCCTCAGCCGTCTAGATAGTCCAGACGAGCGAGAGCAAATACACGATGCGTTGGCCGTTCTTCCAAAATGGTGGTTTCCTCTCGGCGAATGCGATCGCCGTGGATCTTGGAACGGCGAACACGCTCGTGTACGTGAAGGGGCAGGGCATCGTGCTCAATGAGCCCTCGGTGGTCGCGATCGATCGCGACACGAAGAAGATCAAAGGCGTCGGCCTCGAAGCGAAGCGCATGCTCGGTCGCACACCGGATGGTGTGATCGCCGTGCGTCCGATGAAAGACGGCGTGATCGCCGACTTCGACGTGACCGAGAAGATGCTGCGCTACTTCCTCACGTTGATCATCAAGGACAACATGTTCCGCGTGAAGCCGCGCGTGATCGTGTGTGTGCCGTCGGGCATCACCGAGGTGGAACGCCGCGCGGTGCGTGACTCCGCGCTCGGTGCCGGTGCGAAGGAAGTCTTCATGGTTGCCGAGCCGATGGCGGCGGCGATCGGTGTGGGGCTCCCGGTCGAGACGCCCACGGGCAACATGGTGATCGACATCGGTGGTGGCACGACGGAGATCGCCGTGATCGCGCTCTCGGGCATCGTGTCCGACACGTCCATCCGCACCGGCGGCGACGAACTCGATGCGAGCATCGTGCAGTTCATGCGCAAGAGCTACAACCTGCTGATCGGTGAACCGACTGCGGAGTTGATCAAGATCCAGATCGGGTCTGCCGCGCCGATGGGTGAAGAGCGCGAGATGGAAGTGAAGGGGCGCGACCTCGTCTCGGGAATCCCGAAGACGGTGCGCGTGCACTCGGCCGAGATCCGTGAGGCGATCCAGGAGCCGATCCAGCAGATCGTCAATGCGGTACGCCGCGCGCTCGAGATCACGCCGCCCGAGCTTGCGTCGGACATCGTGGACCGCGGCATCGTGATGACCGGTGGCGGAGCACTCATCCGCGGCCTCGACATACTGCTGACGCAAGAGACCGGCCTGCCGATCCACGTGGACGAGGACCCGCTGACCTGCGTCGTGCGCGGTACGGGACGCATCCTCGACGACGAGGCGAAGTACTGGTCGGTGCTCACTACCTGAGCCGAGTCACCCCGTGCCCCGCGGCGCCCGGACGGATTCGCGAGTGGATACCGCGATCGCTATCGCCTGCGCAGCGGTCGCACTCCTCCTTCTGATCCTGCCGAACGGCGCGCGAGAGCGCACCGCCTCCGTCATCCGCGGCACTGTGGTCGCACCGCTCGCCGCGATGCAGGAACGCGCGGCGCTCGGTCGGCGGGCCTTCGTGGACTATGACTCGCTGGTGCGCATCGCTGACACGATCGTGCGGCGCTCGCAACAACTCGATGAGGTCTTGGCAGAGAACGCACGGTTGCGCGGACTGCTCGGGCTCGGCAAGAACCTCGGCTGGGGGTTCATCCCCGCGGAGGCGCTGAGTGATCGCGGCCTGGGAGATGACCGCACACTGGTGCTCTCGGCGGGCTCACGCGCGGGTGTGGAGCGGTTGAGTGCCGTCGTCACCGCCGATGGGCTGGTGGGCATGGTCGATCAGGTCGACGCGAGCACGAGCGTCGCCATCACGTGGCCGCATCCCGATTTCCGCGTGAGCGCGACGAGCGCCGACGGCACGGCCTTCGGGATCGTGGCCGCGCACCAGTCGCCTGGTGTCGAGGGGTGGTTGCTCGAACTGCGCGGTGTGCCGTTCCGGTCGTCGCTCAAGGCGGGGACGCCGGTGGTGAGCTCCGGGCTCGGCGGCATCTATCCACGCGGTATCCTCATCGGCACGGTGATCGAGGAGTTGCGGTCGACCGCGGGATGGGCGCGCACCTACATCGTGCGGCCGGCGGTACGGCCCAGCGATATCACGTCGGTGATGATCCTGCGGCCCGATCGGAACGCTGAAGGCGTGGAGAGTGTGTGGTCGGCGCAGGTCGAGGCGATGAGCAAGCGTGTGGTGAATGCCGGCGACAGCCTGCAGCGCCGTGTGCGCGACTCGGTGACCGCCGCGGCGACCAAGCGCGCGCGCGATTCGCTCGCTGCCATCACGCCCAAGCCGGTGCCGGACAGCACCGCGACCAAGGTGCCAGAATGAGTTCCGGCCGGTCGTGGCTCACTGCGCTGATGTTCCTCGGCCTCGTGGGGCTGCACTTCACGTTGCGGCCCATCCTCGATTGGCGTGCGGGGGTGGACTTCCTCGTGGTCGCGGTGTTGCTCGTCGCCGTGCGGGTGCGGCCGGGAACAGCGGCGTTGGTGGGATTCCTGCTCGGTCTGGTGGCGGACGCTTTGACACCGGAGGCGTTCGGGGCGGGGGCGTTGGCCATGACGGTGGTCGGGTTCGGTGCGTCGACGCTGAAGGCGGCGTTCTTCGCGGAGAACGTGGCGCTCAACGCGGTGTTCGTGTTCGTCGGCAAGCTCGTGCACGATGTGGTGTTCCTGCTCGCCGAGCGTCGGCTGAGCGGATTGACGTTGGTGACGCAGATGTTCTGGTGGACGCCGCTCGCCGCGCTCGTGACGGCGCTGGTCGGTCTGCTGGTGATGACGCTGCTGCGCCCGACCCTGGAGCGGCGTCGCCTATGAGTTTCCATCCGAACGACGTGCAACGTCGCGCACGCATCGCATCCGCGTTGCTCGCGGGCACGTTCGTGATCCTGCTCGGCGCGTTCTTCAACACGCAGGTGCTGCAGAACGCGCGCTATGTGCTCGCCTCCGAGGAGAATCGCTTGCGCGAGGTGCCGCTGCCGGCCCCGCGAGGGATCATCTACGATCGGAACCAGCAGATCATCGCGGAGAACCTGCCGGGGTATTCGATCTCGCTGCTGCCCAAGAACGCCGCGTCGCGCAGCGAGGACTCGCTCCGCGCGGTGATGAAGCGGATCGGCGCGCTGGTGCCGGTGAGTCCGGAGCAGGTGGGTGCCGCCGTGCGCCGGTTCCGTCGCGACCCGGTGCGTCCGACGGTGCTGTTCGCCGATGCACCGTTCGAGTTGGTGTCGGTGCTCGAGGAGCGCCGGGTGGAGTTCCCCGGCCTGATCATCCAGTCATCGCCCAAACGGTTCTACCCGGACGGCGCGGCGGTCTCCGCGCTCGTCGGCTACACGGGCGAGATCAGCGACGCCGAGTTGGGGCAGGAGCGGTACGTCGATTACAAGCCTGGCCAGCAGGTGGGCAAGGACGGCATCGAGCGGCAATACGAATCGCGCCTGCGCGGACGCGAGGGGACGCGGTTCGTCGAAGTCGATTCGCGCGGGCGCGTGGTGCGCGAGGATGCACGCGAGGACCTCCCGCCCGAAGCACCCGCGCCGCTCTGGACGAACATCGACCTCGACCTGCAGCGCTTCGTCGCGGGCATCTTCGGTGATTCGTTGATCGGTGGCGTGGTGGCGATGGAGCCCCGCTCGGGCGAGGTGCTCGCGCTGCATTCGGCCCCGACCTTCGATCCCAACCGCTTCATCGGCGGCATCCCGCGCTCGTACTGGGATGAACTGCAGGATGACGAGCGCAAACCGCTCTACAATAAGGCGATCAAGGGCACGTACCCGCCGGGCTCAGTCTGGAAGCTGCAGACGGCGATCATCGCGATGCAGGACGGTCTCGTCGACATCGACGACCACATGGCGACACCCTGCACGGGTGGCTACCAGTTCGGCAATCGGTACTTCCGCTGCTGGGACAAGAAGGGGCACGGTAACGTCACGCTCGCCGGCGCGATCGAGCACTCGTGCGACGTGTACTTCTACCAGCTGGGTCTGAAGATCGGTTTGCAGAAGTTGGTGGCAGGCGGCATCCAGCTCGGCTCGCGCGAGCGCAGCGGGATCGATCTCCCGGCCGAGAACCGCCCGCTGTTCCCCGAGGATCCGCCCAAGAAGTACTACGACAAGCTCTTCGGTCCGCAGGGCTGGAGCAACGCGGTCACGCTCAATCTGTCGATCGGTCAGGGCGAGAACTCGCAGACGGTGGTGAACATGGCGCGGTTCTACACGGCGCTCGCGACCGACGGCCATGCCGCGCGCCCCGAGATCGTGCGAGGGCAGGCGGAGCGGGTCCAGTTATTCGACCTCACACCCAAGCAGCTCGAGAGCCTCCAGACCGCGCTGACGAACGTGGTAGGTCGCGGGACGGCGGCGGGGTCGCGGCTGCAGGGCATCACCGTGGCCGGCAAGACGGGCACTGCACAGAACGCACAGGACCTCATCAACGACCATGCGTGGTTCGTCGGGTATGCGCCGGCCGGTGAGCCGAAGATCGTGGTCGCGGTAATGCTCGAGTTCGGAGGCCACGGCTCGCGCGCCGCGCGCATCGCGTCGAAGATCATGGAGCGATATCTCAAAGTGCAGATCGCGTCGATGCCGGAGCTGGACGGCTGATGCGGACGAATCGGGTGCCATCAGACTGGCCGCTGCCGTTGCTGGCGCTCGCGCTGACGACGTTCGGCGTCGCCATGGTGTACTCCGCGGGTCAGACCGACGTGCCCACGTTCGTCGCGGGCATCTGGCGCACGCAGCTGGTGTGGGCGCTCCTCGGGATCGGCGTCGCCTACGTCATCTCGCGGACGTCGGTGCGGTTGCTCGAGTGGGGATCGTTGCCGATGTACCTCGGGGCGACGGCTATGCTGCTGTTGCTCGTGTTCATCGGCACGGGCGCCGGCACGGCGGCATCGACCAAGAGCTGGCTCGCGATCGGGGGCGTCCGATTGGGGCAGCCCTCGGAGCTCGCGAAGATCGCCGTGGTCCTGATGCTCGCGCGTGTGCTGAGTACGCAGCGTGTGGCCCCCACCTCGCTGTTCGGGTTGTGGCGCCCGGCGTTGATCGTGCTCGTCCCCTGGCTGCTGATCATGGCGCAACCCGACCTCGGGACCGGCATCGTCTTCATCGGCATCTTCTTCGCCATGCTCTACTGGAGCGGTGTGAGTTGGTCATTGCTGCTCATGGCGGCGAGCCCGGCCATCAGCCTCATCCTCGCGTTCAGCACGGGGGCATGGGGAGCGTGGTTCCTCCTCTTCTTGGCGCTCGTGTTGTGGAAGTGGCCCGGATGGCTCGAAGGTGCAACGCTGATGGGTGCGAACCTGGTGATGGGTGTGCTCGCTCCGCTGCTCTGGGATAAGCTCAATCCGTACCAGCAGAAGCGACTGCTGGTGTTCCTCGACCCCTCGGCGGACCCGCGTGCCTCGGGGTACCACGTGATCCAGTCACAGGTCGCTATCGGCTCCGGCGGGTTCTTCGGGAAGGGGTTCACGGACGGCTCCCAGAAGCGGCTCGCCTTCTTGCCGGCCCAGCAGACCGACTTCATCTGGGCAGTCGTTGGCGAGGAGCTCGGTTTCCTGGGTGTGTCGCTGGCCCTGGGGCTCTTCGCGGTGCTGCTGCTGCGGACCACCCGCATCGCAGCGCGTTCGTCGAATCCCTTTGCGTCGCTCGCCGCGTTCGGCCTCACGGCGGCGTGGTTCACCCATCTCCTGGTGAACGTGGGCATGACCATCGGATTGATGCCGATCACCGGAATCCCGTTGCCGTTCTTCAGCTACGGCGGGTCGTTCATGCTCTCGTGCTGGATTGCCGTGGGGATCCTCGTCTTGATCTCGGCAGAGGGGCGCGGAAAGGCCGACGGGCTGGTGATTTAGCAAGTGGCAGGCGGACGGATGACGGTGCGAGGAAAGTAGTTCACCGGTGGCGCAAGCCGCTTGCTCGATAGTGTGAGGCGCGTCACCTTTCGGCATGGCTTGGTTCCGAAAAGACAAGAAGCCCCGAGAGCCCCGCGTCGCGAGGCTCGAGATCCCACCTGACGTGTGGGAGAAGTGCGAGGCGTGCGGACACACGGACATCCGGGAGAAGTTCGTCCGGAACCACAATGTCTGCCCGAACTGCGACTATCATCGGCGGTTCCGCGCGCATGAGTACGGCGCCCTGCTGCTCGACGAGGGCTCGCTCGATGAGAAGGACGTCGAACTCACGTCCGTCGACCCGCTCGAGTTCCACGAGTACCCGGCCCGCCTCAAGAAGGCGCTCAAGAACGCCGGAGAACACGACGCCATCCTCACGCTTTCCGGCACGATGGACAAGATGCCGGTGAACCTCGGCGTCATGGACTTCGCGTTCATGGGAGGCTCCATGGGCTCCGTGGTCGGCGAGAAGATCGCGCGCCTCGGCCAGCGGTCACTCGAGAAGAAGTGGCCGCTCATCGTGCTGTCGTGCTCCGGTGGCGCCCGCATGCAGGAAGGCGTGCTCTCGCTGATGCAGATGGCAAAGACCTCGGCCATGCTCTCGCAACTCGCGGAGCGTCGGATTCCGTACGTCTCGATCCTCACCAACCCGACGACCGGTGGTGTGAGCGCCAGTTACGCGATGCTCGGCGACGCGATCCTGGCCGAGCCGGGAGCGGTGATCGGCTTCGCGGGGCCGCGCGTGATCAAGCAGACGCTGGGTCAGGACCTGCCCGAGGGGTTCCAGACGGCCGAGTTCCTGCTCACCCACGGCATGGTCGACAGCGTGGTGCATCGGCACCAGCTCAAGCGCACCGTCGGCCAGTTGCTCCGCCACATGAGCGGGAAGCCGGCCGCCACCGGTTGGGCGTCCAGCTGAGCCACGGCGACTACCGCGCCGCGCTCGACTTCCTGTTCGCGCGCACCACGGGGCAATGGAAGCTGGGCTTGGAGCGTGTCGAGGGGTTCCTCGACGTGCTGGGGAACCCGCATCGCCGACTGCGCACTCTGCACGTCGCGGGCACCAACGGCAAGGGCAGTGTGTGCGCCTCACTCGAGGCAGTGTTGCGCGCACGCGGGCTGAAGGTGGCCAAGTACACCTCGCCGCATCTCGTGGACTTCCGTGAACGGTTCTTGATCGACGGCGCGCCGGTCGCCGAGGACGCCATCGTCGGGTTCCTCGACCGGTGGACACCGACCGTCGAGCGTCTGGGCGCGACCTTCTTCGAAGCCACCACGGCCATGGCCTTCCAGCTCTTCGCTGACGCGGAGGTGGATGTCGCGGTGATCGAGACGGGGCTCGGCGGCCGGTTGGACGCTACGAATGTGCTCACGCCGATGGTCGCCGGGGTCACCGGAATCGCGATCGACCATGTGGAGTGGCTCGGGACCACCCGTGAAGCCATCGCGCCTGAGAAGGCGGGGATCTACAAGCCCGGCGTCCCGGCGGTGGTCGGTGAACGGGACGAGAGCATCCGGCGGCTCCTGGCGGCCGAGGCGGCTCGCCGCGGGGCGACGCCGGTGCGGATCGTCGCCGAGGAGGGGCATGCGACGGACGTGTCGGTGTCGGGGCGTGGGACCTCGTTCCGGTGGGTGCGAGGCGGGCGGGGACTTCCCGTGACCACTGGCCTACCCGGGCGCCATCAGGCCTCGAACGCCATGGTGGCGTTGACCATGCTCGAGGCCCTTCCGAGCGACCTGCGCGTGGAGGCGGGCGAGGCGGCGAAGGCACTCGAGGGCCTCACGCTCCCCGGGCGCTTCTCTCGGCACGGGTTCTGGATCTTCGATGTCGCCCACAACCCCGATGGCGCCGCCGTGACCGCCGAGACGCTGCGCGGGGTCGCTCCTGCCGGCCCGGTCGTCGCGTTGGTGGCGGTGCTGGGTGACAAGGACTGGCGGGGCATTCTGAGCGCCCTGTCCGGGGCGGTGGATCGCTTCATCCTCACCGACGCGCCGACCGCGCCGAGCAGCCGGGCGTGGGTGGCCAGCGAGGCGCTGGAGTACGCGAGCTCGCGTGGGTGGAGCGCCGAGCTGATCGGGGATTTCGACGCCGCCTTGGCCGCGGCGCCGTCGAGAGGGGCCACCGTATTGGTCACCGGCTCGTTCCACACGGTAGGAGATGCGATGGCGCGGTTGCAGGTGTCTCCGACGAACGGGTAAATTGCCGGGATGAGTAGTGGAGCACTGCCCGGTTTCCGCGATTTCTATCCCGACGAACTGGCCCGCCGCGCGCACATCTTCCGCGCCTGGCGGGCCGTAGCGCGCAAGTACGCCTTCGTCGAGTACGATGGGCCTCCGCTGGAGCCCCTCGATCTGTACACGAAGAAGAGCGGAGACGAGATCGTCGGCCAGCTGTACAACTTCGTGGACAAGGGTGGCCGCGAGGTCGCACTTCGACCGGAGATGACGCCGACGTTCGCGCGCATGGTGGGAGCGCGGGCGAATGCGCTGCGGAAGCCGGTGCGCTGGTTCTCGACGCCGCAGCTGTTCCGTTATGAGCGTGCGCAGCGGGGGCGGTTGCGCGAGCACTACCAGCTCAACGTCGACATCGTCGGCGAGTCCAGCGAGGTGGCGGATGCAGAACTCCTCGCCGTGGCCATCGACATCATGCGCGAGCTGGGGCTGACGAGTGCGGATGTGCGAGCGCGCGTCAGTGATCGGCGGCTGTTGAACGCGATCCTCAGTGACTCGCTGCAGCTGTCGGCTGAGCAGGTCGCCGTGGTCTACGGTGTGCTGGACAAGATATCGCGGACGCCTGACGCAGCGTCACGCGAGCGTCTCGTCGCAGCCGCGATCGAGCCGCAGTCCATCGAGGTCATCATGCGGCTCGCGGGGAAGTCGTCGGACGCGCTGCCGGAGGAGTTCGGGATCGCGATGCCGGACCGGGAGCCGAGTGCACGTTTCCAGCGCTTCCTCGACCACTGCGAGTCGTTGGGCATCCGTGACTGGATCGACGTGGACTTCACCATCGTGCGCGGGTTGGCCTACTACACCGGCACCGTTTTCGAGCTCTTCGACGCCAAGGGTGAACTCCGCGCGATCTGTGGCGGCGGTCGATACGACACGCTGCTCAAGTCTCTCGGCGGCGTCGATCTCCCCGCGCTCGGCTTCGGCATGGGCGACGTGGTCCTCGGTGAGCTGCTGCAGGACCGCGGGCTCTTCCCGGTCGTGAACGAAGACGCGGTCGAACTGAGCCTCGTCGCGGGGAACGGGGCCGGCGCCCTCGGCTACACGAAGGCGCTCGCACTCGTGACCGCGCTGCGTGGTGCGGGCTTCAGTGTCAACCACGGGATGAATGCGGAACGCTACCTCGGCCAGGCGACGCGCAATCAGGTCGACAGCGCGAAGAAGTCCGGCGCGGTGAGCGCGATCTCGTTCAACGAGAAGGGCGAAACGGAAGTGACCTCGCTACTAGGCAAGATGAGCGGAGCGGCGACGCTCGTGCTCGACACGACCCGCGTACTCGCGGGGGACGACACGACGATGCAGACGCTTCGCACGTGGCTGCATGAGCAGCGCACTCTCGCACGGCAATCCAATGGCTGACGACAAGAAGCTGACCACCCGCGCTGAGGACTTCAGCGCCTGGTACAACGAACTCGTGCTCCGCGCCGAACTCGCCGACTATTCGCCCGTGAAGGGCTCGATGGTCATCCGTCCCAACGGCTACGGCATCTGGGAGCGCATGCAGCGCGCCCTCGATGACAAGTTCAAGGAGACGGGGCATGAGAACGCCTACTTCCCGCTGTTCATCCCGCAGAGTTTCCTGCAGAAGGAGGCCAGTCATGTCGAGGGCTTCGCGCCCGAAGTGGCAGTCGTCACGCACGGCGGTGGCAAACAGCTCGAGGAGCCGCTGATCGTCCGTCCGACGTCGGAGACGATCATCTACCACATGTTCGCGAAGTGGACGCAGAGCTATCGCGACCTGCCGATCCTCATCAACCAGTGGGCGAACGTCGTCCGCTGGGAGATGCGCACGCGGCTGTTCCTGCGCACGCTCGAGTTCCTCTGGCAGGAAGGGCATACCGCGCACGCGACACACGATGAGGCGGAGACCGAAGCGCGGCTGATCCTCGGGCTGTATCGCGACTTCATGGAGAACTGGATCGCGATGCCGGTCATCACGGGCCTGAAGACCGAGGGCGAGAAGTTCGCTGGCGCGCTGCGCACGTACTGCCTGGAAGCGATGATGCAGGACAACAAGGCGCTGCAGGCGGGTACCTCGCACAACCTCGGCCAGAACTTCGCTAAGGCGTTCGACCTGACATTCCAGGCCGAGAACGGCGAGACCGCGCATGCGTGGAACACGTCGTGGGGTGTGTCGACGCGCATGGTCGGCGGCCTGGTCATGACACACTCGGACGACAACGGCCTGGTGACGCCGCCCCGGCTGGCGCCGATCGAGGTCGTGATCGTACCGATCTACAAGACCGACGAAGAGCGCTCGCGCGTGGTGGAAGCCGCGCACAGGACCAAGGCTGAGCTCACCGCGTGGACCGGCCGCGGAGCGACCGACCGTCTGCGCGTGAAGGTCGATGATCGCGACGGTGTGAAGCCGGGCGCCAAGTACTACGAATGGGAACTGCGTGGCGTCCCGTTGCGGTTGGAGATCGGTCCGAAGGACCTGGAGAAGGGCTCGGTGTTCTCGGCACGGCGCGACACGCGTGCCAAGGCGGCATTGCCGATGGCTGGGCTGCCCGAAACGGTCGCCAAGCTGCTCGAGACCATTCAGAACGACCTGCTCGCGGCCGCACGCGCCCGCCGCGAGGCGAACTCGCATCGCAATGTGACCTCGTACGCGCAGTTCAAGGAGCTCATGGAAGGGCCGGGTGGCTTCGTATACGCTGGCTGGAACGGCGACCCCGCGGTGGAAGCGAGGGTGAAGGAGGAGACCAAGGCGACCATCCGCTGCATCCCCGACCCGGAGTTCCGTTCCGCCGAGGCGCCGAAGACCTGTCTCGTCAGCGGCGAGCCGGCGAAGCATGAGGTGATCTGGGCCAAGGCGTATTGATGCCGGGCTTCACTCGCCGCGACGGCGTACTGTACTGCGAAGGCGTGAACGCCGAAGTGCTCGCGCACGACACGGGGACTCCGACGTACGTGTATTCGGCCGGGGTGATCCGGGACCGGTACGCTCGGCTCACCGAGGCGCTCGCCGCCGCCCCGCATCGCGTCCACTACTCGCTGAAGGCGAACTCCTGTCGCGGCATCCTCGAGGTGCTGCGCGCCGCTGGTTCGGGTGTGGATGTGGTCTCGGGCGGCGAGTTGTTCCGCGCCCTACGGGCCGGGTTCAAGGGTGAGGACATCCTGTTCGGCGGCGTGGGAAAGCACGCGCACGAGCTGCGCGAAGCGATCCTCGCAGGCGTGAAGCTGATCAACGTCGAGTCCGAAGCCGAGCTGCGCATGGTGTCGGCGATCGCCGGGGAGCTCGGGCGTTCGGCCACGGTCGGCATGCGGATCAATCCCGAAGTCGACGTGAAGAACGCGCACGCCTACATCGCGACCGGCGAGAAGGGGCACAAGTTCGGCATCGCGATCGGCGACGCCGAAACGGTGGGCCGAGTGGCGATCGGGTTGCCGCACGTCACGCTCGCGGCTCTCGACATGCACGTGGGTTCACAACTGCACTCGTTCGAGGCCTACCGAGCGGGGGCGGAGCGGCTGGTCGAGCTTTCGCTGACGCTACGCAGGCTCGGCGCGCCGATCCGCTATCTCGACTCCGGCGGCGGGTTGCCGGTGCCGTACGACGATGAATCGGAGCCCGACCTGCGCGCCTATGGCGCGATCGTCACGTCAGCGGCGAACACGCTCGGCGCTGAGTTGTTGGTGGAGCCGGGGCGGTTCTTCGTCGCTGCGGCTGGTGTGCTCCTCACCCGCGTGCTCTACCGGAAGGAGAGCGGCGGCAAGAGATACGTCATCTGCGACGCCGGCATGACCGAGCTGCTGCGGCCGTCGCACTACGATGCGTACCACAGGATCGACGCCGTCTCGCCCCGGAGCGGGTCGATCATCGCCGATGTGGTGGGACCGGTGTGCGAGACCGGCGATTTCCTCGCGCTCGATCGCGAGATGCCGGACGTGCACCCCGGCGACGTGCTGGCGGTCCACACCGCCGGCGCGTACGGTTACGTGATGAGTTCGCACTACAACGCCCGGCCCCGCGTGAGCGAGGTGATGGTGGATGGGGCGCGCTGGGCAGTGGTGACGGAACGTGAGACCTATGAGGATCTCGTGCGGCTCGAGGCCGCGACCCCCGTTTGGAGGGATGCCTGATGCGCGTTGGACTGTTGGCGGACACCCACGACCGCGTGCCTGCGGTCGCGGCCTTGCTGAAGGAGATGCTCGCGCGCGACGTGAACTTCGTGTTCCACGCCGGTGACCACTGCGCGCCGTTCTCGCTCAAGCCGTTCCAGGACCTCGGCATGACGATGGCCGGAGTGTTCGGTCGCAACGACGGCGATCACGAGGGCCTGCGCTCGTTCGCGGAGCAAGGCATGGGCATGGAGTTGTTCGAGTCGCCGCATTCGATCTCCCTGCTCGAGAAGAAGATCCTCATCGTGCATGACATCGGCGATGTCGTGGAGCGGTCGGTACTCGCGCATGGCATCGTGATCCACGGCCACACGCATCTGCAGGAGATGAAGACCCGCGGCGACACCCTGATCGTGAATCCGGGTGAGGCCTGCGGCTGGCTGTACGGCGCGCCGAGCGGCGCGATCCTTGACCTTGATACGAAACAGGTCGAGTTCATCAAACTCGACAGTGCGGAGTGGAAGACGTGACGAATGCGCACGGCGGCTCGCGGATCCTCATCCTCGACTGTGGATCGCAGTTCACCCAGCTCATCGCGCGCCGGGTGCGCGAGGCGCGTGTGTTCTCCGAGATCCACCCGCCGACGCGATCCCTCGAATGGATCCACGAGTGGAAGCCTACCGGCATCATCCTCTCGGGTGGCCCCAGCTCGGTGACCGACGAGGGCGCGCCGACGTTCGACCCGGCCATGCTCGATGTCGCGCCGGTCCTCGGCGTGTGCTACGGGATGCAGTGGATCGCGCACAACGCCGGAGCTGCGGTGAAGGGCGGGGGACGCCGCGAGTACGGGCGCGCCGAGATGGAGGTGAAGGAGACCGCCGGGCTCTTCGCCGGCTTCTCGGCAGGGGAGCGCACGCAGGTATGGATGAGCCACGGCGACCACGTCGACAGCGTTCCCGCGGGCTACGTGCTCACCGCGTCGAGCGAGGGCAATCCGGTGGTCGGCTTCCGGCACAAGACCAAGCCGATCCATGCGATCCAGTTCCACGCTGAAGTGATGCACACCGTGCGCGGGGCCGAGATCGTGCAGAACTTCCTGTTCGGCATAGCGGGCTGCACGCCGGACTGGACGCCCGGCCACTTCATCGAGCTGGAGGTCGCGCGCATCCGCGAGCTGGTGGGTGACGCCCAGGTGATCTGCGGGTTGTCCGGCGGAGTGGACTCGTCGGTGGCGGCGGCACTCGTGCACAAGGCGATCGGCGACCAGCTCACCTGCATCTTCGTCGACACCGGGCTGCTCCGACTGCACGAACGCGAGCAGGTGGAGCGCACGATGGGTCAGCACTTGGGCATCAGGTTGATCACGGTGCGCGCGGAGGATCGGTTCCTCGGTGCGCTCAAGGACCTCGATGATCCCGAGAAGAAGCGCAAGGCGATCGGCCACACGTTCATCGATGTGTTCGAGGATGCCGCGGCCGATGCCGGCAAGGACGCGAAGTTCCTCGTGCAGGGCACGTTGTATCCCGACGTGATCGAGTCGGTGAGCGCGAAGGGCGGCCCCAGCGCAGTGATCAAGACGCACCACAACGTGGGTGGGCTCAAGCCCGACATGAAGTTCAAGTTGATCGAGCCGCTGCGCGAGTTGTTCAAGGACGAGGTGCGTAACGTGGGTCGCGAACTCGGCCTGCCGGAGGAGATGGTGGGGCGGCATCCGTTCCCGGGACCTGGGCTCGCGATCCGCGTGCTCGGCGCGGTGGATCCGGTGAACGTCGAGACACTGCGTCGCGCCGATGCGATCTACCTCGAGGAGATTCGCGCGGCAGGCCTGTACAACGACATCTGGCAGGCGTTCGCCGTGTTCCTCCCCATCCGCTCGGTGGGTGTGATGGGCGATGGGCGCACGTACGAGCACGTGATCGCGCTGCGCGCCGTGACGAGCACCGACGGCATGACCGCGGACTGGTTCAACTTCCCGCACGACGTGATGGCGAGGATCTCCAACCGCATCATTAATGAAGTGAAGGGGATCAACCGTGTCGTGTACGACGTGAGCTCCAAGCCACCCGCCACGATCGAGTGGGAGTAGCGTGAGCCGGTTCGCGCAGCTCCGACCGACTTCGGCCGAGCTGCGCGAGATGGCGCAACTCGCGGCGCCGATCGTGTTGGTGAACGTCGGCATGCAATCGATGGGCGTGATCGACGCCATCATGCTGGGGCGCGTGTCGGCTGCCGACCTCGCGGCCGGTGCGCTCGGCAACTTCTACTTCTATGTGTCCGCCATCATCGGGATCGGGGTGCTGATGGCACTCGATCCGGTGATCGCCCAGGGCGTCGGTGCCAAGGATGAGGTGGCGATCTCGCGCGGCGTGCAGCGAGGCGTGTGGCTCTCGCTGCTCGTGAGCGTATTGGTGTCGCTGACGTTCCTCGGCGCGGGGCCGGTGTTGCGACTGCTGCGCCAGCCGGCGGAGGTCACGCCGCTCGCGGTGGGCTACGTGCTGTGGAGCATCCCCGGCATGATCCCGTTCTTCGCGTTCAACATGATGCGGCAGGTGCTGCAGGCGTTCACGACGATCCGGCCGGTGATGATCGCGGTGATTGTGGGCAACCTCGCGAACGTCGGGTTCAATTGGGTGCTGATCTACGGCAATCTTGGCTTCGCGCCGGGCGGCGTGGTGGGCTCGGCGCAGGGGACGTCGCTCGCGCGCTGGGTGATGGCCCTCGTGTTGCTCGCGCTGTCATGGCGACTGCTCAAGCCGCGGCTTGTGCCCTGGCATCCGGAGTCGAATCAGCTGCGGCCGCTTGGTCGCATGCTGGCGCTGGGACTTCCGGTGGGGCTGCAGTTCTTCGCTGAGGCCAACGCGTTCGGGTTGGTGACCGTGATGACGGGTTGGATGGGCACCACGACGCTGGCCGGGCACGAGATCGCATTGAGCTTGGCGTCACTCACGTTCATGGTGCCGATGGGTGTGGCCGGCGCGGCCGCCGTGATGGTGGGGCACGCGGTGGGTGCCGGTGACATCGCGGAGTCGCGCCGCGATGCGGTGGCGGCGCTGGCGGTGGGTGTGGGCTTCATGGCGCTGATGGCCATCGGGTTCTGGTTCTTCCCCGAGGCACTCGCGAACGCGTACACCACCGATCCCGACACACGCCTCATGGCGGCGACGTTGATCCCGATCGCAGCGGTGTTCCAGGTGTTCGATGGGACGCAGGTTATCTCGACGTCGATCCTGCGAGGGGCAGGGGACACGCGCGTGGCCATGATCCTGCATATGCTGAGTTTCTGGGCGGTGGGGATCCCGCTCGGGGCGCTGATCGCGTTCAGGTTCGATGGGGGAGCGCCGGGGCTGTGGTGGGGGCTCACGGCTGGGCTCGCGGCGGCGGCGGTGATGCAGGTGCTGCGGGTGCGGTGGAAGCTGGGGGGGGCGGTGGAGCGGGTGCGGGTGGATCACGTGTCCTGAGTGGGGAACGGCGGTTACCACAGAGGTCACAGAGTTCACAGAGCACTGCGGAGTACGACAACTGATACCACAGGGGCACAGGGGGCACAGGGGACTGCAGGGGAACGGCTATTGCTACTGCCACTGCCACTTCTTGGGGGAACTGCAACGGCGGTGTGGTGGCTGGGTGCATGTGTCCCCCGCGCACCCTGTGACCCCTGTGTCCCTGTGTCCCTGTGTCCCTGTGTCCCTGTGTTGAAGGCCGTTGCGGTTCTCTGTGCCTTCTGTGCCCTCTGTGGTGAAAATGGCGGGAGACTCTGAACTCTCTCTACGGAGAGCGGGCCCAGCCGTAACTCAGACCGATCCCGTGCGTGAAGCCGGTGCTCAGCCGCTTGGCAGTCCCCGTGGTCGTCTCCTGGCCCCAGAACCTCAGAAACGGCCCCGCTTCGCCGAACGCAGACAGCCGGTCCGTCAGCCGGATGTTTGCTCCCAGCGCGAGGCTGGCGACCTGTCCGACCTCCGCGTCTCTCGAGCGCACGCGTCGATACGTCACGCTGTGACGCAGCGCGGAATACAGCCAGCCGTGTTCTGACGGCGCCGTGCGGCGCAACACGCTCAGGCCGACAGCGCCGTGCACGTC
>JBJXGK010000115.1:0-31293 GCA_046153705.1 Gemmatimonadaceae bacterium | reverse complement strand
AGAAATGGTCGACCGTTTGACGCTCTACATGAACAAGGTCCGGCAGGCGGCGATTACACGAGAAATCATCGAAGTTGTTTCAGGGGCGCAAGCGACATAGGCGTTGAGCCGGCGAAGGCCGGACACCACAGGGTTCATGTAGTGTCCGCCTTCAGGCGGATTGACAGGCGAGCGAAGCGAGCACATATGGCAACAGCAGCAGATCAGAAGGTCGGCAAGGTCATCCAGGTGATCGGTCCGGTGATCGACGTCGAGTACGAGGGCGGCTACCTGCCGGCCATCTACAACGCGGTCCGCATCGTCGCCGATGGCGAGGGCGGGGCAAAGATCGACATCGTCGCCGAGGTCGAACAGCACCTGGGCGAGGGCCGCGTGCGCACCGTGGCGATGAAGACCACCGACGGATTGCAGCGCGGGATGAGCGTGGTCGACACCGGCGCACCGATTTCGGTGCCGGTCGGCCCAGAAACGCTCGGCCGCATCCTCAACGTGCTCGGCGAGCCGGTGGACATGGGCGCCGAGATCCCGGCCTCGGTCGAGCGCTGGCCGATCCATCGCAAGCGCCCCGAGTTCGTGAACCTCGAGCCCAAGACCGAGATCTTCGAGACGGGCATCAAGGTCATCGACCTCATCGCCCCGTTCGTGAAGGGTGGCAAGATCGGTCTCTTCGGCGGCGCCGGCGTGGGCAAGACGGTCGTCATTCAGGAGCTCATCAACAACGTCGCCAAGGCACACGGCGGTAAGTCGGTGTTCTGCGGCGTGGGTGAGCGCACGCGAGAGGGTAACGACCTCTACCTCGAGTTCAAGGAAGCGAACATCCTCGACAAGGTCGCCCTGATCTACGGCCAGATGAACGAGCCGCCGGGTGCCCGTCTCCGCGTGGGTCTCGCCGGCCTCACGGTCGCTGAGTACTTCCGCGACGTCGAGAAGTCCGACGTGCTCGTGTTCATCGACAACATCTTCCGCTTCACGCAGGCCGGCTCCGAGGTGTCCGCGTTGCTCGGTCGTATGCCGAGCGCCGTGGGTTACCAGCCGACGCTGGCGACCGAGATGGGCGAGCTGCAGGAGCGCATCACGTCCACGCGCGACGGCTCGATCACGTCGGTGCAGGCGATCTACGTGCCCGCCGACGACATCACCGATCCGGCCCCGGCGACGGCGTTCGCCCACCTCGACGCGACGGTCGTGCTCTCGCGCGCCATCACGGAGCTCGGCATCTATCCGGCCGTGGACCCGCTGGCCTCCGGCTCGCGCATTCTCGATCCGCAGTACGTCGGTGCGCGTCACTACAACGTCGCGAGCTCGGTGCAGCGCATCCTCCAGCGCTACAAGGAACTCCAGGACATCATCGCGATCCTCGGCATGGACGAACTCGCCGAAGACGACAAGAAGATCGTGGGCCGCGCGCGCCGCATCCAGCGCTTCATGTCGCAGCCCTTCTCGGTCGCCGAGCAGTTCACCGGCCGCCCGGGCAAGTTCGTCAAGCTCGAGGAGACCATCTCCTCGTTCGAGCGCCTCGTGGCCGGCGAGTTCGACCACCTGCCCGAGCAGGCGTTCTTCATGGCCGGCGGCATCGACGACGTGGTCGAGAACGCCAAGGCGATGCAGGCGTGAGCGGCACCTTGAAGGTCTCGGTCATCTCGCCCGAGGCGACGCTGTTCGAGGGTGAGGCGCCGTCGGTGACGGCGCCCGCGTTCGACGGTGAAGTGGGCATCCTGCCGATGCACGCGCCGATGGTGACTGTGCTCGGCTCCGGTGTGCTGCAGATCGGCGGTGGGAGCACGCGCTTCCAGGTGGAAGGCGGCTTCCTGCAGGTGGTCGACGACGTCGTGCGGGTCGTCACCGAGAAGGCGTCGAAGCTCTAGGGCGTCGGCACTTCGCGGAACTGAAACCGCTTCCCTTGTGTATTCGTCTACACCACGGGCGCTGCGCGGATCGCGTGGCGCCCGATCGTGCACCGGTCCCGCCGTGTGCGGACCAGATACTCCCCTTCAACACCCGAGTCATCACACCATGCTGCGTCGCATCCTTGCTGTCGGGGCGCTCGTCCTCGTCACGGCCTCCGCTGCTGAGGCCCAGGCGTATTTCTATCCGGCGCTCCAGCCGGCACGCATCGCCGAACGTGAATACAACTTCGTGCTCGCCGACGGCGGCGACGCCGGCACGGCGCTGGTGTTCCAGTGGCGCGAGGGGCTCGGGAATCCGAAGCTCCAGCTGACGTTCGACGCGGGCTTCGCCGATCCGGACAACGCCGACACCCGCCTGATCCTCGGCGGTGGCCTCGCGTATCAGCTCACGCGTTCCTCGAGCGAGATGCCGTTCGATATCGCCCTCGCCGGCGGGCTCGGCTTCTCCAACGGCGACGAGCTGACGATCGTCCGTCTGCCGTTCGGCGCGGTGGTCGGTCACCGCTTCGATCTCGAAGGCGGCTATGCCATCTCGCCGTTCGTTCATCCGCGCTTGAGCTGGAACCGCGTGTCAGCCAACGGCTTCAGCGACAGCGATACGGAACTCGAACTCGACATCGGCGCGAACCTCGAACTCAAGTCGAACATGGCCGTTCGGCTGGCGGCGGTGCTGGGTGATGCAGATGCGATCGCGGTGTCGTTCGCCTGGACGCCGAGGGGTTTGCGGAAGTAGATGGGAGGATTGAGGAGTGAGGAGGCCGCCCGCTCGGGCGGCCTCCTCTTTTTTCATCCTCTCGTCCGGCGCAGCTCCCGACTCACCTCAGGTCCAGCAACTCCACAACGAGCTCTGTCGACCGATCCGCAGCGCCGACGCCTTGGGAGACGACTGTTCTCGCCGCATGGCTGGCGCGGGCGTGGGTGTCGGGTTCGGTGAGCAGGATGTGCAAGGCGTCGCTCAGCTCGCCCGCGTCTTGGCAGGCGACGGCGCCTTTCGCCTCGAGCAGCAGTACTGCGTCGCGGCTGCGGGTGTGGCGTGGGCCGAAGAGGACCGGTGCGCCGAACGCGGCGGGCTCGAGTACCGAGTGCAGTCCGGCCGCGTGGAACCCCCCGCCGACGAACGCCGCCTGCGCGAGTGCGTAGAGGTCGCCGAGTACGCCGACTCGATCGATCACGAGCACTTCGCTGTCGGACGGCCGGGGCGCATCGGCAGCTCGAGACTGAGTGGCCGTGTGCCCCGGCGTACCGGCAGCGACCACGGAAGCGGTCTCGCTGGTGACACCACTCAACATCGCGAGAGGAATCGCATGCATCCGCGCCCAGCGCGTGATCGGTGCGATATGGGCCGGCGTCGGTTCGTGTGGCGCGATGATGAGTCTCGCCGAGGGCAGGTCTTTGCGCAGCCGGAGCCACGCCGAGAGCAGGACCTCCTCGTCGGCCGGCCAGGTGGACCCAGCGACGACGGTGGGTCGGGTGGACCCCAGCGGTGCGAGGAGCGCGCTCGCGCGGTCCACCGCGGCGGCGCGTGCCGCGACTTGGTCGTAGCGCGTGTCGCCGAGGGCGGTGATGCGATCGGCCCGCACACCGAGCGCGGTAAGACGCGTGGCATCGGCGGCATCGATGGCACCGACGCGGTCGAGCGCGGCATAGGCGTCGCCGAGCAGTGCGCGGGCGAGACCGCTGTCGCGTCCGGAGCCTTCGCTCAGCGTGGCGGAGATGAGGCCGAGGCGGACGCCGCGTGCGGCGGCGGTGCGGACGAGTTGTGGCCACACATCGAGCTTCGCGAATACGAGTGCGGTGGGCGCGAGGGCGTCGAGCAGTCGCTCAGCGTTGGCCGTGGTGTCGAACGGCAGGTACTCGGTGGCGTCGACTGTGCCTGCGGCGAGCATGGCATGGGCGAAGCGCTCCGCGCTCGGCGAATAGAACGTGTAGAGGAGTTGCACTTGAGGATGGCGAGCGCGAATCCGCTCAAGGACGGGTCGGGCCTGCAGTCCTTCCCCAACCGACGGCGCATGCATCCATAGGAGCGCTCGCGCGTGGTCGCGGTGGGCGTGCGCCCACCGCTCCACGCGCTCGACCCCTCCAGCGCGGTTCCGGATCGCGCGCCAAGCCTTGTGCTCCGCGTGTAGCGGGAGGTGCGTGAGGGCTTCCGCGATACCAGCGAGCGCGGCGTAGGGGAGGGAGAGCAGGGGGTGCACGCGGCGCGCGTCGGGTTACGGGAGGGGCGCCGGTCTACGGCTTGGGCTTCTGTTTCGCGGCGGCCGCGAGCGCGGCGTCGATGGCCTGCTTGAAGGCCTCGAACGGCTGGGCCCCGACCAGTGGCCGTCCGCCGACGAGGAAGCTGGGGGTGGAACCCACGCCGATGCGGGTGGCGCGATCGATGTCGGCGTCGATGAGCGGCTTCATGAGGCCGTCCTTGATGCAGCTACGGAAGCGTGTGGCATCGACGCCCTCGGCGACGGCGAGCGAGTCGGCGAAGCGGACGATGTCCTTGTGCGACTTCCAGCTGGCCTGAGAGGCGAAGAGGGCGTCGGAGACCGTCCAGAACTTGCCCTGTTCCGCGGCGCACATGGCGGCTTCGTGCGTGGCGGGCGCGTTGCGGTGGATGCTGGGGATGGGGTAGTTGATGTACGCGATCTGCACCTTGCCCGTCTTCACGTACTCGGCGGTGATGCGCGCTTCAGTCTCGTCGTGCCAGCGCTTGCAGTATGGGCACTGGTAGTCGGAGATCACGACGACCCAGACAGGGGCGTCGGTGTTGCCGCGGATGCGTCCGCGGTCAGCGGCGGAGACGCGGGCCTCGCGTTCGGCGACGATGGCGGGGGTGAGGGGGGCGCGGCTGGGCGCCTGCGCGCGCAGAGCGGGGGCCGCGCTGGCGAGGGCGGCGAGCGCGCTGAGGCGCAGAAGGGCGACGAGATTCATATGAAGGAGAAAGTAGCCACGGCGGGGGCCTATGCGAAGTTGTGACGGAACCTCGGGGTGGGTAGGTATGGGGGTGTGAATCACCGGATTCCATGTGATCGGCCGCACAGAGGCAAAAGGGTCCCGAATGGCTCGGCTTTGTGCGGGGGTAGCGCAGGTGACGGTGGCGCAGAGGGTTGCGCCCTCTGGACCGTAGCGTTACCCTATCGGGTCTTCGGTTCCCCCTCCGCCAGTGCCGTGAGGGGCAGTCGGTGTTGTGTCCGCCGCGGCCGTCTGGTCGCGGAGGTTTGTTGGTGAGGCGATGGCACGTGAGCACGTGACCATCCGTCGGAAAACCCCTTCACGAGGTATGCTCATGCTGGGACGGATCGGGATTCGGGGGCTTAGCGCCTCCATCCTCGCGCTGCTCCTCTCAATCACGACGGCATCGGTGGCGAGCGCGCAAGGCGCGACGATCACTGGTCGAGTCGCGAGCGAGGCGGGTCAGCCGCTCTACGGAGCGAATGTCACTATTGATGCGCTCACGATCTCCGTGGGAACGACCGAAGAGGGTCGGTACACCATCAACATCCCGGGCGCTCGTGTGCGCGGGCAGCAGGTCGTGCTTCGCGCGCGTATGTTCGGCTTCGTGCCGGTCGTGCGCACGATCACGGTCTCGGCTGGATCGCAGACGCAGGACTTCGCACTGAAGCAGGACGTGAATCGCCTGAGCCAGGTCGTCGTGACCGGCGTGACGGGCGCGACGGAAATCAAGAAGCTTCCGTTCACGGTGGCGCAGGTGACGGCTGAGGACATGCCGGTTCCGGGCGCCAACCCGCTGGCCCAGCTGCAGGGCAAGGTGCCGGGTGCGAACATCGTGTCGGCCTCGGGCCGTCCGGGTTCGGCGCCGGCGGTCATCCTCCGTGGCCCCCAGTCGATCAACGCGTCGGGCCGTGGTCAGGACCCGCTGTACATCGTCGACGGCGTCATCTCGCAGGGTGGCATCCAGGACATCAATCCGCAGGACATCGAGAACGTGGAAGTCGTGAAGGGCGCCGCGGCGTCCTCGCTCTACGGCTCGCGCGCCGGCAACGGCGTCATCCAGATCACGACCCGCTCGGGCAAGAACGCGGGCGAAGGCGTCCGTTTCCGCTCGCAGGTCGAGTACGGCACGGCGTCGATCGAGAACGAGTATCTGTATCCGAAGACGCACTTCATGTTGATGAACGAGGACTACTCCCGGTATTGCATCGTGGTCGCGGGGCAGCGTGACTGCTCGCGTGCCCTCGACATCGAGGCCGAGACCTTCCGCATCAACGATCAGGGCCCGCTCTTCGCGCTGACCCCGGAGACGTTCGCCAACGACGCCGGCATCGCGCGCAACCCCGGCCCGCAGAACGGCCGCAACCTGTACCAAGTCAACAAGTTCGTCCGCACCTACAACCCGATCCGTCAGGTCCTCACCAACGGTGAGACGATCAACTCGACGGCGGATGCCACCGGCCGCGTGGGCCGCACGAACTTCTTCGCCTCGGCGAACCAGTTCCGGCAGGAAGGCGCGGTGCGTTTGCTCGACGGCTACACCCGCAACTCGATGCGCGTGAACGTCGACCAGCAGCTGGCCTCGTCGTGGAACTTCTCGGTGCGCTCCAACTACACCGATGCGACGGACAACAACACTGGCTTCAGCTGGTTCCGCGTGACCCGACAGCCGGCGAGCGCGTCGCTGCTGAATCGTGACTCGCAGGGCCGCCTCTACATCCGCTCGGTGGCGCAGCAGCAGGGTGCGCAGAACCAGAACCCGATGTACGACGCGGAGAACTTCCGCCCCGTGAACCGCATCGGCCGTTTCATCGGTCAGGCGACGGCGCGCTGGCAGCCGCTGTTGTGGCTCGACGCTGAAGGCAACGTCGGTTACGACACGCGTGCGAACCAGCAGGACTCCCAGCAGGACAAGGGCTATCGCACGACGACCGGCCCGAACGGCGCGACGCAGCTGGGTAACATCAGCCGCAGCTCGAACCGCTCGTACTCACTCAATGCGTCGGCCGACCTCACGGCGCGTCGCAACTGGTTCTCCGACAATCTCACCTCGCGCCTGACGTTCCGTACCCTGTACGAGACGCAGGTCGATCGTGGCCTGAGCGCGAGCGGCAGCACGCTGGCGGTCCCCGGCCTCCGGACAATCGCGGCGACGCTCTCGACGACGCGCGGTGGTGGCAACTTCGAAGAGACCGTCCGTCAGCTCGGCATGTTCGTGAACCTCGACCTCGACTGGCAGGGCAAGTACATCCTGAGCGGCCTCATGCGTCGTGACGGTGCCTCGCTCTTCGGAGCGGCTCGCCGTTGGCAGACCTACGGTCGCGGTTCGGCCGCGTGGCGTGTCAGCGAAGAGTCGTGGTTCGGTGTGGACGCGATCTCGGACCTGAAGTTCCGCTTCTCGCTGGGTCAGGCCGGTAACCGTCCGAACTTCCAGGCGCAGTACGAGACCTACGGTCTCACCGGCGCCGGCCTCATCGGCGGTCTGGGCCAGATCGGCAATCCGAATCTCCGCCCCGAGGTCTCGACCGAGCAGGAGTTCGGCTTCGACCTCGAGCTGTTCAGCAAGTACGGTGTGACGGTGACGCAGGCGAACAACACCATCGACCAGCAGATCATGCCGGTGCCGGTGGCGGCGATCGGCGGCTTCACCAGCCAGTGGAACAACGTCGGCGAGCTCTCGAACAAGACGTTCGAAGTCTCGCTCAACATCCCGATCATCCAGACGCGCGACCTGAACTACTCGATCCGTGCGACGTTCGACCGCACGCGTTCGACGATCTCGCGCCTCGACATCCCGGAGTTCTTCAACAGCGCCGCCGGCCAGCAGGGCTCGGAGACGATGTTCAAGATCCTGCAGGGTGGTCGCATGGGTGAGATCTTCGGCCGTCGCTTCGTGACGAATTGCTCGGAGCTCCCGGGTACGTTCAGCACGCAGTGCGGTGGCGCCGGCTCGGCGTTCCAGAAGAACAGCGATGGCTACATCGTGTACGTCGGCGCCGGCAACACGCTCGCCGAAGGCATCACGAAGAATCTGTGGAACACGCGTTTGGCTGCTGCGAACGCGCCGTGGAACGGCGGCACCGGTGTGGAGCCGCTCAACTGGGGCATGCCGATCCTGTTCCGCGATGCGAACGGTGCGGTCCCGGCTGTCTCGCTCGGCCAGGCGCTCCCGAACTACCGCTGGGGTCTCTCGCAGCAGGCGTCGTGGCGCAAGTTCACGGCCTACGCGCTGCTCGACGCCACGGTCGGCAAGTCGGTGTGGAACGAGGCGCGTCAGTGGTCGTACGGTGACTTCATGCACCGCGACACCGATCAGTCGGGCAAGAACGTGTCCAATGCCAAGCCGATCGGCTACTACTTCCGTGCGACCTCGTCGGGTGGCATCGGCGGTCTGTACGACGTCCTCGGCCCGAACAACAACACGGTCGAAGATGCGACCTTCGTGAAGTTGCGCGAAGTCTCGCTCGGCTACCGTATCGGCCGTCTGGCCGGTGTCGGCGACTGGAGCCTTTCGATGGTCGGCCGTAACCTGCTCACGATCTCGGACTACAAGGGCTTCGATCCGGAAGTCGGCGTGGGTGGCGGCAACCTCGGCTCGGGCGTGTTGAACGCGATCGATGCCTTCGGGTTCCCGAATCTCCGCACGTTCTCCTTCCAGCTGAGCACCAGCTTCTGATAAGGCGCCGTGCCGGGGGGAACTCCCCCCGGCATGGCTCCCCTACTTCGAGGATTCATGATGCGAACGTATGCACGATTGGTTGGCGCGATCGCGCTCTTCGGCCTCACGGCCTGCGAGCTCGGTGTGACCAACTTCGGATCCCCAGACGTGTCTCGCGTACTCTCCGACGCAGGTTCGGTTGAAGCCGCGGTCTCAGGTCTCGGATCACAGCTCAACAACCCGCAGCGCGCCAGCGAGTCGGTGAACACGCAGGCGAAGATCCTCTCCGAGGAGACCTTCGCGTCGGTCGCCAACTTCGGCATGGCCGCCCGCGTGGCGAACCGCACGCTGATCTCCAACGAGCTCGGCAACGACAACCAGACGGGCAACCTGGCGAACTTCAACTCGTTCCAGCGCGTCACCCGTCTCACGTTCAATACGCTCGCGGCGTTCAACACTCTGGTCGCGTCGAACCGCAACACGCTGACGCCCGCGGCAGTGAATCGGATGCGCGCGTTCGCGTATCTGGTCGCCGGTCAGTCGCTCTCCATGGTGGCGATCGCGTATGACTCCGCGTCGATCGCGGATGAAACGATCAACACCACCGTCATTCCGGCGCTCTCTAGCGCTGCGGCGGCGAGTGCCAAGGGCATCGAATACCTCGACTCCGCGGTGGTCATCGCGGGCCGTGGCATGGATGCGGTGCCGAACACCTGGATCAGCGGTGTTGCGCTGACGCAGGCGCAGTTCATTCAGCTCGCGCGCAGCTATCGCGCGCGCTACCGCGCAGCTGTCGCGCGCACCCCGGCCGAACGTGCGGCACTGCCGTGGGCGACGATCATCGCCGACGCGCTTGCCGGTATCACGGCGGACCACGTCATCCAGATCAACGGACAGACGGGTTGGGGCGCTGGCTTCGACGCGGGTCAGATCTACGTCGTCGGTGGGTGGCACTCCTTCCCGATGAAGTACGCGGGCATGGCTGACAGCTCTGGCGGTTACCAGGCCTGGGTGGCGACGCCGGCGGCTTCGCGTCGCGCCTTCCTGGTGCAGACGCGCGACGGTCGGTGGCCGGCTGGTGGCACCCGTGGCGCGCAGCAGGCGCTCTCGACGAACAACATCGTCGCGCCGCGTTACCTCCGTAATCGCCCGACCGGTGACGACGTCGTCATCCCCGGCGACGGCGAGTCGTTCTACGATCACCGTCGGTATGGTCTGACGCAGTCGAACACGTCCGTGTCGGGGCCGTACACTGACATGTCCAAGACGGAAATGGACATGCTCGCGGCTGAAGGTTACATCCGCACCGGTCAGGCGGCGTTGGCTGAACCGCTCATCAACGTCTCGCGCCTCCGCAACGGCCTGCCGTCGGTGGTCGGTGTCGGCGCTGGCGTGGTGCCCGGTGGCGTGTCCTGCGTGCCGAAGCTTCCGAACGGCACCTGCGGTTCGCTCCTCGAGGCGATGAAGTATGAGAAGCGCATGGAGACGGCGTACACTGGCTACATGATCTGGTTCACCGACAGCCGCGGCTGGGGCGACCTGCCCACGGGCACGGTGATCGAGTGGCCGGTGCCGTATCAGGAGATGCAGGCGCGTCTGCAGCCGTTCTACAACGGCCTGCGGCAGTCTCCCGCCTCCACGTACGGGTTCTAACAGATGGTGCCGCATGACCGGAGTCGGCGGGGCTCGCTCGTGCCCCGCCGACTGACGGCTCTTCTCTCGGCGAGTGCGTTGGCGTTCCAGATGGGCTGCCATACCTACTTGCCGTTGCAGGACAGTCCGCCGATGGCCGGTCGTGAGGTAGCGGTCGAGTTGAATGACCGCGGTCGTCTGTTGGTCGGTAGCCGGATGGGTGAGGCGGTGCTTCGAGTCGATGGCCGCATCGTCTCATCCAGTGAAACAGATGTTACGCTGAGCGTGTCTCGCACGGTGCTTTTGCAGGGCTCGTCGGTCGTCTGGACGGGAGAGGAGGTCACGATTCCTCGCGAGGGGCTTCGTGGCTACCGGGTCCGGGAGTTCTCACGGGCACGGACCGTCTTCCTCACCGCTGGGTTGGTGTTGTTGGTGGGGGCTGTCGTCGCCGGATTCGGGATCATCGGCGTGCTCGGCGGTGGCGATGATGACGACGGGCAGTGTACGACCGACTGTAATCAGCAGTAGGCGGCCCCGTGCCGCGCTCAACTTCAAGTATGCTCACTCCACGGAGTCAATCCTGATGCGTATTGCTCGAATCGGCCTCGTCGGCGCGCTGCTGCTCGGTGCGTCCGCGTGCCAGACAGATGACGGTGGTCCGGTGACCCGGACCCTGCCGCCGCTCGCATTCGTTCGTTACATCAACGCAGTGCCGGACACGAACAACCTCACGGTGCGTTTCATCGATCAGGTTGAGAACGTCCCGCAGTCCTTCTTCAACGTGCCGTTCCGCGGCCTTGGCCAGGGCGGTTACCAGGGCGTCGAGGCGGGCGCGCAGCGTCTCCGCGTGTTCCGGCACGATCCGAACCTCTCCACGACGACCGGCGGGCTCGGTGCGTCGACGGAGCAGTTGGCCGACACGACCTTCACGTTCGTGGCGGGTCAGTACTACACGATGTTGCACCTCGGATTCGCCCGTACCGGTCAGACCCCGGCGCAGCGCGTGATCCTGATCAACGACGCGCTCCCGGCGACCAACACGTCGGTCTCGGTCCGCGCGATCCACGCTGGTCTCGGCATCGGCAACGTCGATATCTTCGCGACGCCGCTTCCCACCACGACGCTCGTCGGCGCAACTCCGGCCTTCACGAACGTCGCGTTCCAGGCTGTGTCGGCGTACGCCACGCTTCCGGTCGGTCAGTTCGCGGCGCAGGTCGCGCTGGCGGGCACGACGGCTTCTGCGGCTGCTGCGGCTGCTCCGGCGGGTATCGCTGGAACGCCGGCGGCGGATCCGGTCGCTGGTGCCACTGTCGGTGGCTCGGTCCTGACAGCTATCGCCTTCCCGGCGTCGGTCGCGGGTTCTCCGGCCGCGGCTTCTGCCGCACCGTCGGTCGTGTGGATCTCTGACCGTCAGCCGCCCCGTACGACCTCGCCGTAAGGAGAGTCTCCTCTTGCGGTCTGCGGCCACCGACTTCAGACTGAAGTCGGTGGCCGCAGTCGCGTCCCCCCTCTGCACAACATGAACCGACTCGCCCCGCGATTCCGCGTTGTACTGGGTCTCCTGACACTGCTCGTCACAGGAGCCCGGTCGGTGTGCGCGCAGGTGGTCCGAGGGCAGGTGCGGTCGAGCAGCACGGCCCTCCCTATCCCCGCCGCGAACATCGTCGCTCGAGACTCGGCGGGGAACATCCTCGCGTCCGCCACGAGTGCCGAGGATGGGACATGGGCGCTGAAGCTTCCCCGCAGCGGCCCGTTCGAACTCCGGGTGCGACGTCTCGGTTTCGAGATGAGTACGACCAACGTGCGGTCGAAGCCGGTGACCGACACGCTCGAGTTCGACTTCCTCATGACGGAGATAGCGACGGAAGCGGACGCGGTGCGGATCACGGCCGAATCGTCGCTGAACGAGCGCCGGTTGAACGAGGCGATCCGCCGCGGCTGGAAGGTCTTCGAGCCGGAACTCGTCGCGGAGCACCGGAACCGGGCGCAGACGTTCAACCAGCTCATGCGGACGGTAGGCAGCGTCTCGATCATCCTGCCCCAGAATGAGGGCGGATGCATCCGGACGACCCGTTCCGCCGGATGCCTGTCGTTCGTCGTCGACGGGCAGGTCCTCGGTCCGAACGCCGTCATCATCCCGTCGGACATCTACTTCTTCGCGATCCTGTCTCCGTCGGAATCGCGCGTCCAGTTCGGCGACCGCGCTCCGTACGGCGCCATCGCCATCTACACCCGCTCGCGTCTGGACCGGCCGACCGGCGCTCCCCGCGGGCGCCGTCCCTGACACTTCGCCGGGGCTCACCCAGTAGTTTTCTGTAGTGAGCCACATCGCCGCGGCATTTCTCGCATTCACCGTCGCGTTCCAGGGGCCGCAGATCCCTGCCCCGACGGGATTCGTCAACGACTTCGCCAACGTCATCCCGGAAGCCGATCGTGCGCGCATGACGCGCTTGATCGAGATCGTGCAGGCGGGGTCGCAGGGCGAGATCGCGGTCGTCACGCTCGCCGACCTCCAGGGCCGTGACGTGAACGAGGTGGCACTGCGTATCGCCCGTGAGTGGGGCGTGGGTGCCAAGGCCGGCATCGGCGAGCGGGCGCGGAATGCCGGCGTGGTGGTGTTGCTGGTGCCGCGCGAGAGCAACCAGGACGGACGCGGGTACATCCGCATCGAGGTCGGAAACGGCGCCGAGGGGTTCATCACCGACGCGACGTCGGGCGACATGATCCGCGAGGCGACGCCCTTGCTACGCGACCGGCAGTACGGCCCGGCACTCTCGCTCATCACGGCGCGGCTCTCGCAGCGCTACGCGGCGGAGTTCCAGTTCTCGCTGGACGAGACGCTGGTGCCCAAGCGTCGCGCGCGGAGACAGCAGGGCATCCCGCCGATCGTGTACATCATGATCTTCTTCGTGATCATGAGCCTGTTGCAGTCCCGCGGGGGGCGTCGTCGCGGCATGGTGGTGCTGCCGTTCCCCATCGGGCGGGGTGGCGGCGGAGGGTGGGGCGGGGGTTTCGGTGGCGGGGGATTCGGCGGTGGTGGCGGGTTCGGCGGCTTCGGTGGTGGCGGCGGGTTCTCAGGTGGCGGCTCCAGCGGGAGTTTCTGACGATGGCAGCGATGACACTCGACACACTCACGGCGGATCTCCAGCGCGTACACGGTGACGCGCTGGTGGCGGTGGTGCTGTACGGATCGGCCGCGCGCGGCGAACGGATCGAGCAGAAGTCGGATTTCAACGTGCTGGTGATCGTGCGGGCGCTGACGTCGGCGACGTTGCGCGCGACGGCAGGCTCGGCGAAGGCGTGGGCGGCCTCCGGCAACCCGCCGCCGCTCATCCTCACGGAGACGGAATGGCGCTCGAGTCGCGACGTGTTCGCGATCGAGGTCGCCGACATCCTCGACCGGCACCGGGTGCTGGCGGGCGCGCTGCCTGCGGAGCCGAGTGCGGTGGACATGCCGCATCTGCGGCATCAGCTGGAGTTCGAGGCGATGGGGAAGTTGATCGCGCTGCGGCAGGGGATCCTGCGCGCGGAGGGCAGCGCGGAACAGGAGCTGCAGTTGCTGGCCGCGTCGAAGAGTGCGGTGTTGGTGTTGTTCCGCACGTTGCTCCGCGTGCATGGGGAGCGCGGCATGGACGGCAGCGTGGCGGTGGTGAAGCGGGCGGCGGAGTTGGCGGGGTTCGATGCCGCGCCGTTCGTGCAGGTGGTGGACCATGTCGCCGGCACGGCGACGATCCCCGCGTCGCAGGCGGACGCGGTGTTGGGCGCGTATCACGCGGGGCTGGAGCGGTTCGTGGCCCACGTCGATGCGCTGGTGCACGCAGGCTGAGGTTTCCATCTTTCTACCGTCCTACACTCGGAGCGACACGTGAAGAAGTCGAAGTGGTTCCCGCTGGCGCTGGTGCTCCCCTTTCTCCTCTCGGCGTGCGGCTACAACACCATCCAGACGATGGATGAGTCGGCTGCCGCGGCGAAGCAGCAGATCGAGGTGCAGCTGCAGCGACGCGCCGACCTCGTGCCGAACCTCGTCGAGACCGTGAAGGGGTATGCGAAGCAAGAAGAGAAGATCTTCGTCGCCGTCGCCGAGGCGCGCGCGGGGCTCGCGGGCGCGGTGCAGGGCGGCAACGTGGCGCAGATGGCCAACGCGAACGAAGCGATGACCGGTGCACTCGGCCGCCTGCTCGCGATCTCGGAGAACTATCCGCAGCTCAAGAGCGACGCGAACTTCCTGCGGCTGCAGGATGAGCTGGCCGGTACCGAGAACCGGATCGCGGTCTCGCGTACGGACTACAACAACGCGGTGCGCGACTACAACGCGTACATCCGTCGCTTCCCGGCGGTACTGACGGCGAAGGTTACGGGGGCGAAGTCCCGCGAGTATTTCGAGGTGACGAACGCCGCCGCCAAGGACGCGCCGCAGGTGAAGTTCTAGCGCTCGGTGTTGGTAGGTGACACGAAGGCCCCGCGCGATCGCGCGGGGCCTTCGTCGTTCTCGTCCCTCCGCTCCCTACGGTTGCTCGGTCTCCGGCAGCACATAGGTGAGCGGATCGACCGGCTTGCCGTTCACGTGGATCTCATAGTGCAGGTGCGGCGCCGTGACGAGTCCGGTCTCGCCGACCGCTGCGATGAGCTGGCCGCGCGTCACACGCTGGCCGGTCCGCACCGCGAGGCGCGAGCAGTGCGCGAAACGGGTGCGGATGCCGTTGCCGTGGTCGATCTCGACGAGCAGCCCGAATCCCTTGTCGCTGCCGGACTTCACGATCACACCGGCCGCGGGCGCGACGATGGGCGTGCCGGTGGGCGCCGAGACGTCGATGCCCTCGTGCGGGCGGTTCTCGTGCAGGATGGGATGGAAGCGGCTCTTGCTGAACTGACTCGAGAGCCATCCCGTCGTGGGCATGATGCTGGGCGTGTTCGCGAAGCGAGCGAAGTTGCGCTGCAGCGTGTCGGACACGTCGCTGAACGATCGTGAGAGCTCTGAGGCCCGCTCGATCAACCCATCGACGTCCGGTCGTGCGCTCCAGCCGAGCCGCCCGAGGAACGGGCGGCGACGGACGAGCGGAGAGTCATCGTTGACGGCCGCGCTGGTGGGCATCGCGAGTTCGCTGAGCGAGGCGGTGCGGACGCGCGCGGTGCTGTCGCCGCTGGGCTGTTCCGGAGAGACCGACAGTCCGGCGATCAAGCGCATCTGCTCTTCGCGCTTGGCGATCGCGCCGATGGTGTCTTCGAGCACGCTGAAGCGGGCCTCGACTTCGGCGATCTCGCGCTGGAGTTCGGCGTTCTGCGCCGCCACCAAGCGGGCACCCGGCGTACCCCACGGCGTGAAGAGCACGGTTGCCGCGGTGCCCACCAGCAGGACCACGGCGACGGCGCCATACACGGCCGCGCGGAAAGTCCACCCGGGAAGGGAGTACTCTCGCGAGCGCCCGTTCTTCGGCGCGATCAGCAGCAGGGTCCAGCGGCGACGATCCATCGAGTGAAGATAGGGTTGGAGTCCTGGTCGCGGCCCCGATGAAAACCCGAAACAGATCCACGGGCCAGCCAAAGGAATGACGCTGTCAGCGGGACCTCGGAAACGTCCCGGCCCTCACGCCGTGACGGCGGGCGGCTCCGGCCGCGGAAAGAGGCCTTCTCCCTTGCTCACCTTCCAACCGCTGCAGTCGAGGGCATCCGCGGTGTCCAGCAGGGTGGTGCCGGCCGTTCCGGGGCCGCCTAGGGCCCGCCAGAGCGCCTCGGCCTTGTTCGGCATCACAGGGGCGAGGTACACCGCCTGACGCGCCAACTGCCGCGCCAGCGAGCTCAGGACGGTCTCGAGCTGCACGCGCTGCGCCGGGTCTTTGGCTAGCACCCACGGCTTGGTGTCCTGGATGTACTGGTTGGCGCGGGCGACGGTGCGCTGGACGGCGGCGACGGCTTCGTGGAGAAGGAATCCACGGGGGCCGGCCACGGCGGCGCGTGCCTCGGCGAGGTCCGCAAGGTCGGCGGCGTCGACCTCACCCCGCGCGCCGCTGGGTACAACACCCTCGCAGTACTTCTCGATCATCGCCGTGGTGCGGCTGGCGAGGTTGCCGAGTCCATTCGCGAGCTCCGAGGTGTAGACGGCCTCGAAGCGCTCCCATGAGAACGCTCCGTCGCCGTCGAACGGGATATCGCGGAGCAAGTAATAACGAAACGCATCGCTGCCGAAGCGGCTCGCTGCCTCGGCGAGTTCGAGTTTCACGCCCGCCGACTTGGAGAAGCGTTCGCCGCCGAGCGAAATGAAGCCGTGTGCCCACACGCGATCCGGCAGCGGGAGTCCGGCGGCCATGAGCATGGCAGGCCAGATGACCGTGTGGAAGCGCGTGATGTCCTTGCCGATCACGTGCACCTGCGCGGGCCAGCTGGCCTTGGACTCGGGGAAGAACTGCGCGGTCCAGTAGTTGGGCAGCGCGTCGAACCACACGTAGGTGGTCTGTGTCTCACCGTCGGAGAGTGGGCGCGGGAAGGGCACGCCCCAGGCGAAACGCGCGCGGCTGGCCGAGATGTCCTCCAGGCCTTGGTCGAGCAAGGCGAGGATCTCGTTCCGGCGCGACGCGGGTTCGAGGAACTCCGGATGCGCGCTGAGATGCTGCTTGAGGCGCGCGCCGTACGCGCTCAACCGGAAGAACCAGTTGCGCTCGGTGATCTCCTCGAGCGTACGCGTGGTGTGGAGCGCACACCTGCCGTCGGTGATGTCGCCCGGCTGCTTGAAGCTCTCGCAGCCGACGCAATACAGCCCGGTGTACGAGCGCTCGTAGAAATCGTCGGGGCTGTGCGCGAAGATGCGCTCGAGGAGATCGCGCACGGCGGCGTGGTGCGCCGCGTGCGAGGTGCGCATGAACTGATCGTAGCGCACGTCGAGCGTGGCCCACATGGTGCGAAAGCGCTCAGCGACGCGGTCGACGAACTCCTGTGGCGCGAGTCCGGCGGCCTCGGCGGTCTGCGCGACCTTCTGGCCGTGTTCGTCCATGCCCGTGAGGAACCAGACGTCGTCCCCGAGCTGACGATGGAAACGGCAGATCGCGTCGGCGCCGATCTTCTCGAGCGCGTGGCCGAGATGCGGATCGCCGTTGGCGTAGTCGATCGCGGTGGTGAGATAGAAGCGGGGCATCAGTCGGCCGGAGCGGAAGGCGGCGCCGAGGGGCCGGCGTCGGGAGCGCCGCCGGCAGGAGGAGCACCCTCGGATCCTCCGGGTCCGCCACGGCCGCGGCGGCCGCCACGGCGCCCGCGACGACGGCGTCCGCGACGGCGGCCATCGCCCTGATCGCTGCTTTGTCCGCTTCCCGGTGCGCCGGCGTCGGCGAGCGGGGTCATCGCGCCCGTGTCGCCATCAGCGGCGTCGTCGAGTTCGTCACTGCCGTCATCATCCTCGTCCGCTCGGCCGAGCAGCGGGGCCGGCGACGGGATCTCGGCGACGCTGGGGCTCGCGGGGCGGTCGGTCACAACCGGTGCAATGGAGCGCAGGTCGCGCCGATCGGGGCGCTGGTCCTTGCGAGGTTCGTCGCGCGCTTGACGCTCCGGGCGCGCGGGCTTGGGGTCGCGCGGTGGCTGCTGGCGCGGCTGTTGTTCGCGCGGCTGTTGTTCGCGCGGCACCGAGCGCGTGAGTGTCACGAGCGCCTTCTCCTCCGGCACATCCTCGTCGTGTGCTGGCTCGTCCTCGATCGGCAACGAGGTGTCGCCCAACTCGCGACGCAGCTGCGCGAGTGGGATGGTGCGTGTCTCGCCCGCCGCATCGCGCAGTGTGACTTGATCGCGGAAGATGTCGTTATGCGCGACCTTCTCCTCGCCGAAGGCGGTGGTGATGATCTTCCCCTCCTTCGGGAAGCGCTTGCGGGACTGGACGTAGAACTCATGCTCGTAGCGCAGGCAACACATCAAACGACCGCAGGTGCCGGAGATCTGCGCGGGATTCAGCGTGGAGAGTCGCTGGTCCTTGGCGGCGCTCGACTTCACCGGGCGCAGTTCGGGCAGCCAGGAGCTCGAGCAGAACTGGCGGCCGCAACGCCCCACGCCATCGAGGCGTCGCGCTTCGTCACGGACGCCGATGTGCCACATGTGCACGCGCGTGGAGAAACGCTTCTCGAGCTGGCGGACGAGTTGGCGGAAGTCGACGCGCTCCTCCGCCGTGAAGTAGCACGTGAGCCGGCGGCGGTCCCACTGCCACTCAGCGTCGGAGATCTTCATGTCGAGCTTGAGTTGCCGGACGATCTCGATCGCGGCTTTGCGCACCGCACTCTCGTCGGCGCGCAGGTGCACGGCGGTATCGATCTCGCGCTTGGTCGCGACGCGGACGATCTCCGGCAGTCTGTCGGGCGAGGCCTTGCCGTGGGTGGTGCCGGCCTTGCGCTTCTCGGCGAGTTCGCCGACGGAGTGCACGCGCGCGAAATCCTCGCCGCGCTCCACCTGCACGATCACGGCGGTGCGGGCGGACGGCGGCGCGTCACCGGTGAAGGTGTAGAACGCACGCCGGTTGCCCTTGAACTCGACCTCGACGAGGTGTGTCGCGACTGCGGCGGCCGTCACTCGCTGAATGCGCCCATCTTGAGGTACTTCTCGCGACGCTTGCGCACGAGCTTGTCGGGCTTGAGGCGGCGCAGCTCATCGATGTGCTTGAGCACCGCGTCGTGCACGGCTTTGGCCGTCTCGGCGTGATTGGCGTGCGCGCCGCCGGTGGGCTCGGGGATGATCTCGTCGATCACCTTGAGCTCGAGCAGGTCGGGCGCAGTGATCTTGAGCGAGGACGCAGCCCGCTCGCGCATCTCGGGGCTCTTGCCGTCTTTCCAGAGGATCGCCGCACAGCCTTCGACGGTGATCACGGAGTAGACGGAGTTCTCGAGCATCAGAATGCGGTCGGCGACGCCGAGCGCGAGTGCACCGCCGGAGCCGCCTTCGCCGATGACCGTGGCCACGATAGGCACGGTGAGCTGGCTCATCTCGAGCAGGTTGCGCGCGATGGCCTCGGACTGGCCGCGCTCTTCGGCGCCGAGTCCGGCCCAGGCGCCCGGCGTGTCGATGAACGTGATCACCGGCACGTGGAACTTCTCGGCGAGTTTCATGAGACGGAGTGCCTTGCGGTAGCCCTCGGGGTGCGGCATCCCGAAGTTGCGATGCAGGTTCTCCTTGGTGTCGCGCCCACGCTGGTGCCCGATGACCATGACGGTCTCGCCGTCGAGCCGCGCCCAGCCACCGACGATGGACGGATCGTCGCGGTACGCACGGTCGCCGTGCAGTTCGATGAAGTCGCTGAACGCGAGCCGCAGGTAGTCCAGCGTGAACGGCCGACGCGACGAACGCGCCACCTGCACGCGCTGCAGCGGCGTGAGCTTCTTATAGACGTCGCGGCGCATCTCGGTGAGGCGCTCCTGCAGCGGCGCGATCTCCGGGGTGACGTCGAGCTTCCGTTCTTCGGCCATACGCTTGAGCTCGTCGATCTGCTTCTCGAGCTCGGCGATCGGCTTCTCGAATTCCAATGCAGAGGTACCCACGCTCATCCTCCTCGAACGAGTCGGACGCGCTCCGGGCCGAGCAGCGCGCGCAGTTCCACGATGGCTGGACCTGCGGTGGACAACTTGAGGGAGGCGGACCGCAGGCGAGCCGGCGCGCCATCCCGACCCCTCCAACGTAGCTCCAAGGGAGCCGAGCCGGGATGGGCCATGGCGACCGCCCGGACATCCTTCATGACGTCGGAGGGCAGTCCCGAGTCCGAATCGAGCTCCAAACTGACGGCGAACTGGCCAGTGGCCCGGAGCTCGGCCAACCGGGTCATGCCCTCGACAATGAAAGTCGGGTTCTCGGCCTCCTGGTCGCGCCGGGAATAGCTGCCCTTGATGAGCATGGGGATGTCGGTCTTCACTCGGTCGGAGATCGCCGCCCAGGCCTCGGGGAACACGAGGATCTCGGCGGACCCCGCGAAGTCCTCGATGGTGAGCCGCGCGAACTCCGCGCCCGACTTCTTGCTGATCTGCCGCTTGACCGACGTCACCACGCCGGCAAGGGACATTGGCTCCGGGCTCCACTTCCCAAGTTGCGCCACGGTGTGCGTGGCGAGCAGCTCGCATTCGGCGCGGAAGGGCTCGAGCGGGTGGCCGGAGATATAGAAGCCGAGGATGGCCTTCTCAGCCGAGAGTCGCTCGGAGTCGGAGAGCGGCGGGATGTTGGGCAGGGTGGGCTGCAGTGGCGCGGGGGCGGCGCCTTCGGACGGCGCGCCCATGAGGTCGCCGAACAGCGAGCCTTGGCCGGTCGCGATCTCCGCCTGGGCCAACGAGGCACTCTGCATCGCGCCGTCCACGGCAGCGACGAACTGCGCGCGGTGGCCGTTGAGGTTGTCGAGCGCGCCCGCGTGGATGAGGGCTTCGAACACGCGCTTGTTGCAGACGCGGAGGTCGATACGCTCGCAGAGATCGTACAGCGAGGTGAACGGCTTCTCCTCACGCGCCTTGATGATCGACTCCGCCGCCGAGTGGCCGACGTTGCGGATGGCGCCCAAGCCGAAGCGGATGCGCTTGTCGCCGATCACCGTGAACTTCCAGCCCGACTCGTTCACGTCGGGCGGGAGGATCTCCATCCCCAGGTCGCGCGCCTCGTTGATGTACTTCACCACCGAGTCGGTGTCGCCGATGCAGGCCGAGAGCACCGCTGCCATGAACTCCGGCGTGTAATGCGTCTTCAGCCACGCGGTCTGGTAGGAGAGGATCGAGTAGGCGACCGAGTGCGACTTGTTGAAGCCGTAACGACCGAAGGTCTCGATCTGCGCGGAGATGTCATCGATGACCTTCGCAGGGAATCCCTTGGCGACGGCCTTCTCGACGAACTTGCCGAGCTCCTTCTTGATGAGTTCGGCGTCCTTCTTGCCTACGGCCTTGCGCAGCACGTCGGCTTCGGCGAGCGAGATGCCCGCCAAGCGCTGTGCGATGCGCATCACCTGTTCCTGGTAGGTGATGACGCCGTACGTGGGCGCGAGGATCTCCTCGAGCTCGGGGAGCGGGAACGACACCGGTTCCTCGCCCTTCTTGCGACGCTGGTAGACCTTGTGCATGCCGGCGTCGAGCGGACCGGGGCGCATGAGCGCGTTCGATGCCACCAGGTCGTCGAAGCGGTCGGCGCGCATCGCGCGGACCATGTCGGTGGCCAGCGGCGATTCGAACTGGAATACCCCGGCGGTGCGACCGGCGCGGAGCAGGCGGTACGTGGCTTCGTCGTCGAGCGGCAGTGCATCGACGTCGATGTCGACGCCGCGGCGCGCCTTGATCGCCTTCACCGTGTCGGTGATGATCGTGAGTGTGGTGAGGCCGAGGAAGTCCATCTTGAGCATCCCGGCCTTCTCAAGCGCGTTCATGTCGTACTGCGTCACCACCACGCGTTCGTCGCCATCGCCGCCGCCCGAGCCCTTCGACTCGGCGGTGCAGACGGGGACGTAGTCGTCGAGCGGCCCAGGCGCGATGACGATGCCCGCGGCATGCACCCCGGCGTGGCGTGAGAGTCCTTCGAGCGCGATCGCGAAGTCGAAGAGCTGTTGATGCCGCTCGTCCAGGTCGTACAGCTTCACGACCTCGGGCACCTTCTCGATCGCTTCGGCGACGGTGAGCGAGTAGTTCGGCGCGTTCGGGATCAGCTTGGCGATCGCGTCCGTCTCGCTCGGCGTGAAGCCGAGGACGCGGCCCACGTCCTTGATGCAGGCGCGCGACTTGAGCGTCCCGAACGTGATGATCTGTCCGACCGAGTCGCGACCGTACTTGTCGCGGACGTACTCGATGACCTCGCCGCGCCGCTCTTCGCAGAAGTCGACGTCGATGTCGGGCATCGAAACGCGTTCCGGATTCAGGAAGCGTTCGAACAGCAGGTCGAACTTGAGCGGACAGACGTTGGTGATGCCGGTGGCATATGCAACGAGAGAGCCCGCCGCCGAGCCGCGACCCGGGCCCACGGGGATGCCGCGATCCCGCGCCGCCTTTATGAAGTCGGCGGTGATGAGGAAGTAGCCTGCGTAGCCCGTCTTGGTGATGACACCGAGCTCGTAGTCGAGGCGCTCGCGTACCTCACTCGGCAGCGGTTTGCCGTAGCGTTGCTTGGCGCCTTCTTCCGCGAGCTTGACCAGGAGCTCGTTCTCGCTCTTCACGCCCTTGGGGAGCGGGAACGCGGGTACGTAGTACTTCTTCTCGAACTTCACATCGACCGAGTCGGCGATCGCGAGCGTGTTCTCTGCGACGTCGGTGCGGCCGGGGAAGAACGACGCCATCTCCGGGCCGCTCTTGAGGTACAATCCGTGGTCATAACGCATGCGATCCGGGTCGAGCCGGTCCTTCTTGAGGCCGATGCAGAGCAGGATGTCGTGCGCCGCGTGGTCGTCGGCCTTCAGGAAGTGTGCGTCGTTGGTCGCGATGACCGGCAGCGACAAGTCCTTGCCGAGCCGGAAGATCTGTTCGTTCAGCTTCTGTTGATCACCGGCGCCATGCGCCTGGACTTCGAGGTAGTAGCGATCCTTGAACACGTCGGCGTACCAGCCGGCGACGGTCTTCGCTTCCTCGTAGCGGTCTTCGACCAGATGGCGCGCGACCTCGCCGGCCTGACAGGCGCTCGAGACGATGAGCCCTTCGCGGTACTTGGCGAGCAGCTCGCGGTCGAGCCGTGGCTTGCCGTAGAAGCCCTCGGTGTACGCGAGCGAGGTGAGCTTGACGAGGTTCTGGTAGCCCTTGAGGTCCCGCGCGAGGAGGACAAGGTGGAAGTAGTTCTTCTCGCCTTGGGCCGCCCGTGTCTTGATGCGGCGGTCGCCGGGGGCGACGTACGCCTCCATGCCCAGGATGGGCTTGATGCCTGCCTTCTTGGCCTTCTCCTGGAACTCCCACGCCGCGTGGATGTTGCCGTGGTCGGTGACCGCGATCGCCGGCTGTTCGAACTCCTGGGCGCGGCGGATCAGGTCATCGATCCGGTTCGCTCCGTCGAGGAGCGAGTACTCGGAGTGGCAGTGCAGGTGTACGAAGGACATGGACCGTGGAAGTTAGCCCTCGGGGAGAGCATCTTCCACCCGATGACCAGAATGCGAACAGTGTCAGGAGGTCGGTTGAAGCTGCGCTGGGGCGGGGTGGGGCTTGTGCTGCTCGGGATCGTGGCGGTGGGCGGCGTGTTGATGGCCGCGACGCCGACCGGGCGGTACTTGGCGCGGGCGGCGTGGGAGGAAGGGAAGATCCTGCGTGGGCGGCGGTCGATCCAGCGGATCGTGGCCGAGGCGCGGAAGGCCTCGCCTGCGCAGACCGACGCCGGCTCGGTCCGCCCCGCGGCCGGCGACGCTCTGGACCCACTCACCCTGGGCAAGCTCGAACTGGTGTTGCAGGCGCGAGACTTCGCGCGCGACTCGCTCGGCTTCCCTGCGGAGGAGACGTTCACACAGTTCACCCAGCTCGAGCGCGACACGCTCGTGCTGGTGTTGTCGGGTGCGCGACAGGACGCTTTGGTGGCGAAGACCTGGTGGTTCCCGGTCGTGGGGCGCGTGCCGTACAAGGGGTTCTTCGACTTCGATGACGCACGGAAGGCCGAGCAGGCGTTGCAGCGCGACGGGTACGACACGTACCTGCGGCCGGCCTCCGCGTTCTCGACGCTGGGTTGGTTCAACGATCCGTTGCTGTCGAGCACGCTGCGCGCCGACTCGGTGGATCTCGTGAACACGGTGATCCACGAGCTCACGCATAACCACTACTTCGCGAAGAATGAGGTGGTGTTCAATGAATCGTTCGCGAACTTCGTGGGTGCGCGTGGTGCCGAACGGTTCTTCCTGGTGCGCGGCGACACGTTCAGCGCGCGGCAGTCGGTAGCGCGCTGGGCGGACGACCGTGTGCTCGCGGCGTATTGGGCGGTGCTGTACCGGTCGGTCGACTCGACGTTCACCGCGCATCCCGGGGATTCGCTGCGGGCGCGGCGGATCAAGTTGCGTGATTCGATCTATGGTGCGGCGCGTCGCACGCTGGTGGATTCCATCGCGCCGCTGCTCCGCACGCTGCCGCCGGCTTATGCCGAGCGCGTGAAGCTCGATAACGCGGCGTTGATGGGGCGGCGGATCTATCTGACGGATCTCGAGGCGTTCGAGCGGGAGTACGACGAGGCAGGGGGGGATCTGCTTCGGGCCGTCTCCAGCATCGTGGGGAAGCATCGGCGTGGTGCGTGGGTTGTTGCTGTGCCGGACTGACGGCGGAACTGCTTTCACCACAGAGGGCACAGAGTGCACAGAGCACTGCGGTTCGAGGGGCAACCGCAACGGCGACAGCAACAGCAAACACAGGGGAAAAGGGGGCTCAGGGAGTGTGGGGCGCTCGACTCGTTCGTGCGCGCGCAGTTGAGAAAAGAAAAACGGGGAACCCGCGACGATAGTCGGGTTCCCCGCGCTGTTCCCCCCTGTGAGCCCTGTGCCCCCTGTGACCCTGTGGTCCGCAGTCCCTCAGCAGTTCTCTGTGTCCTCTGTGTCCTCTGTGTCCTCTGTGGTGAAGGCAGTTACGCCCCACCCCCGAACCGTGACCGCAGCATCCCTTTGAGATCGACCACAGGCGCCGCCGCAGGAGCCTCGGGCGCGGGCAGCCCCTCGCTCACCTGCAGCACCACCCGCTGGAACGCGTTGCGCACTCCGCGATCGAGGAACCGACTCAACTGATCGAAGGAGTAGTCCGCACCGCGTCTCGTGTCGTACACGTTCATGGGATACGTCACCGCGAGATGATGCCGCGCGCGCGTGAGTGCGACGTACATGAGTCGCCGTTCTTCCTCGATCTGTTCATCGTCGCCGAGTGCACGGGACATGGGGAACCACCCATCGACCGCCCAGATGACGAAGACGGCGTCCCACTCCTTGCCCTTGGCGCTGTGCGCCGTTGAGAGGACGAGCGTGTCGTCCTCGTTCTCGCCACCGAAGCCGAGGTCGCTGGTGGCGGACGGAGGATCGAGCGCGAGTGCCGCGAGGAAGCTCGCGCGATCGGGATAGCCGCCGGCGATGCCCTGCAGTTGTTCGAGGTCAGCGAGGCGAGGCTCCACACGGTCGTAGCGCTCGCGCAGGATGTCGTCGTAGAGTCCGCGCACCCGCGCGATCTCGTGGGCGACGCTGCGATCGTCACCGGCGGACTGTGAGCGCAGCGCGGCAAGCAGCTGCACGAGTGCGCCGTGCGCGGCCTTGGCGCGCGGTGGGGCGTTGAACAAGCCGAACGATTCGTGCGACCACGCGGCGTCGATCATCGACTGGATCGCGTTGCGCGCCGTGGTGTCGCCGATGCCGGGCATGAGCAGCAGCAGTCGGTACCAGCTCACCTCGTCGCGAGGGTTCTCGAGTACGCGGAGGAACGCCAGCACGTCCTTGACGTGCGCGGCTTCGAGGAACTTGAGTCCGCCCCACTTCTCGAACGGGATGCTGCGTGCGGTGAGTTCGATCTCGAGGTCCGCGCTCATGTAGCCGGCGCGGAACAACACCGCCATCTCCCGCAGCGGCGTGCCGGCCTCGTGCAGCTCGAGGATGCGGTCGACGACAAAGCGTGTCTGCTGATGTTCGTCCTGCGCGGTCACCAGCCAGGGCTTCTCGCCGCCGGTGCGCGTGGTGTAGAGCTCCTTGCTGTAGCGTTCTTCGGCGCGCGAGATGAGCAGGTTGGACGCGTCGAGGATCGGCTGCGTGGAGCGGTAGTTCTGTTCGAGCGTCACGACCGCCGCACCGGGATAGTCGCGCGGGAAATCGAGGATGTTGCGGATGGTCGCGCCGCGGAAGGCGTAGATGCTCTGCGCGTCGTCGCCAACGACCGTCATGTTGCGATGCACGCGGCACATGCCCTTGAGGATGCGCGCCTGCAGCACGTTGGTGTCCTGGAACTCGTCGACCAGGATGTGGTCGTAGAGCGCGCCGATCCGGTCCCCGATGGCACGCGCGGGTTCGGCCTCGAGCAGCATCGCCCAGTAGAGCAGCAGGTCGTCGTAGTCGACCAGGTCGCGCGCCTGCTTGCGTGCCGTGAAGTCGGCGAAGACGCGGGCGAAGTCGTCCTCGAACTCGACGAAGCGCGGGAACTCCTCGCGCAGGATCGCGCCGACAGGGATCTCCGTGTTCACGTGCCGCGAGTAGACGTGGTGCAACGTCTCCTTCTTGGGGAACCGTTTGGTCTTGTCGGCGAGGCCGCAGGCGGCGCGCGAGAGCTGCATGAGATCCTCGGAGTCGCCTTGGTCGAGGATCGTGAAGTCGCCGGGCAGACCGGCCTCGGGGCCGAAGCGGCGGAGCAGGCGATGCGCGGTGCCGTGGAACGTGCCGCCGTTAACCGCGCGGCTCTCGCTGCCCACCAGGCGTTCGGCGCGGGCGAGCATCTCCTGGGCGGCGCGGCGGGTGAACGTGAGCAGCAGGATGCGCTCGGGACGGATGCCGCGTTCGATCAAGTGCGCGACGCGGTACACCAGCGTGCGCGTCTTGCCCGTACCGGCGCCCGCGACGATGAGCAGTGGACCGTCGGGGTGTGTGGCGGCCTTGTACTGCGCGTCGTTGAGCTCGGCCGCGAAGTCCACGGCGCCGCGAGCGGCGACTTCGCGGACACGAGGGGGGTAGGCGCGAGGAGTGTCGGACACGGACTGAATATATCCCGAAGCGGCCTGGCCCGAGCATCCGTCGTCCGCGACGCGGATCGTTCGACCGCTGACTGGTGATGCGGCGGCCGGGGCGTGAGATTCCTCGCATGGACTTCCCTACGAAGTTGGAGCGGGTCGCGCGAGGCTTGCGCGTTGATACATGGGCACGTCGCGGTCTTGGTCTGGCTCTTCTGGCGGTAGGCGCGTGCTTTGACGACGCCCCGATGGCGTCCGGACCGTCGTCGAACCTGCGGTTCGTCCAAGCCGTACCGAACGCGCCGGTCGTCGATCTGTTGTTCGACTCGGCGACGGTGGGCGCCAATCTGGGCTACCGCGCGGAGACCGGGTTCCTGCGCGTCCGGGCGGGGGATCGCCGCGTGCGAGTGCGGCAGGTGGGCACGTCAACCGTGCTGATGGATCTCACCGTTCAGGTTGAGTTCCCGCGGGCGTACACCGTACTCGCCACGGGCCTGCTGAGCGACGTGCAGCCCGTGGTCGCACCAGACACGGCCTCGATCCCCGAGGTGGGTGAGTTCAAGCTGCGGATCCTGCACGCGGCCCCGTCCCGCGGACTGGTCGATGTGTACGTGACCGACGTCGGCACATCACTGGTCGGCGCGACGCCGATGTACGAGGACCTCGATTTCCGCGGAAACACCGAATACTACGTGTTCCCCGTCGGGAACAAGCGCGTGCGGATCACCGCGGCGGGCACGACCAACACGCTGATCGATCTCACGAATCTCTTCGGCGAGCGCGTCATGCGGTCGGTGGTGATGACCGACGCGGCGGGCGGAGGGGCGCCGCTCGCCGCGATGCTGTTGGTCGACTTCTGACCAGGTCAGCGGAACCGCCAGTACACGCTCCCGTCCGCCCGCCGGACCTGCAACAACCGCCGCTCGTTCGGCTTCCGCCCCTCGGTGAGCACCGCGAACAAGTCCGAAAGCAGCGCCGCATTCCCGAACAGCGTGTGCCCGAGCACATCGCCACGCACGCGGGTGGCATCGACCGTCGTCATGCCGTCAAAGACCGAGAGCGAGTCGCCGCCGAGTCCAAGCCGCCACACACCGTTGAGTACACGGGAGGCGCGAAGCGCTTCGTCTTCACTTGAAGCGTAGAGGGTCACGCCCTGCGCGCGCAGCCGCAGGGTAGGCAGGATCTCGCGGCCGAAGATGCGGGCATCGACATCCGGGGCGGCGAACACCACTTGGCCGAGTCTCGGCAGTGAGTCGCCCCGGTCGACGAGCGACAGTGCCTTGCTCAACACCTCGGAGCCCATCGAATGGGCGAGCACGTGGATGCGGTCGGGGTTGGTGCGCGGGAGTTGATCGCGGAGCAGGCGCAGCAGATGCCAGCCCGCGTTGCGCGCCGTCTGCTGGTCGCGCACGTAGCCGCTCAGTGCGCCCGCGGAAGGCCAGCTGAACAACACCGCGGTACCGTCGAAGCCCATGTCGGCCACGAGCTGCGCGAGGCGCGTCGCCGCCTCCTCGAACGAGGAGTTGTAACCATGCACGAACACGAGGATGTCGCGCGACTTGGTGCGCGCCAGGTCATCGCGGACGCGCTGGAGGAAACGATTGGAGTCCGCCGGGATGAGCGAGTTCATGAACATCACGCTCGCCGGATCCGGCTCGGCCTCGCTGCCCGCGCGCGGGATCTCGCCCTCTGCGCGCACGCGATACGACGGCACACTGACCTGCGAGAGGCCCCAACTCAACTCGTTCGCGTCGGTGGTGCCGAAGCGGAAGCCCGGGCGGTCGGCACCCACGGCACGACGTGTGGTCGCGATGAGGATGGGCAGCCGTACCGTCAGCGTGTCGAGATCATCCCAGGCCCGCGGCTGCTCCGCGCGCACGATCACCGGTGCACTCGGGAAGAGATCGGGCGCGGCGCGCAGCGACTCAGGTGGCGGCGTGATCAGCGTGACGCCCTCGCCGGGGCTCGGCGCGGGATCGGCCTTGGGACCACCGCCACAGGCGAAGGAGAGCAGCGCGATCGCAACGACCGCCAGGGGACGCAAACGCGGGAATACACCGACCATCACGGACTCTCCAAGAGTGCGGGTTCGATCGCCGCTAACGTGGTACCCACCGGCCGCCGGTCGAACACCTCGCCGAAAGATCGCACCACCGCCTCCCGTACGTCATCTCCCAGCGCGGGGTTCGGCGGGAGCGACGGATCGGGGCGGTGCGCGCGCAGTTCCCGCTCCACCGAGGTCATGGTCACGTCGGCGATACCGCAGGGCACCATCAGATCGAAGTAGCTCAGGTCCGTGGTGACGTTGAGCGCGAAGCCGTGCCAGGTCACCCACTGCCGTGCATGCACGCCGATGCTCGCGAGTTTGCGGTCGTTCGTCCACACACCGGTCTTGCCCGGATTGCGGACGGCCGTGATCGCGAACGCACGCATCGCGCGGATGAGTACCTCCTCCACCTGTCGCAGATACCAGTGCAGGTCCTGCTTGTGCTCGGTGAGGTCGACGATCGGGTACCCCACGAGTTGCCCGGGTCCGTGGAACGTGATGTCGCCGCCGCGTTCCACCTCGTACAACTCCACGCCACGCGCGGCCAGCAGCTCGTTCGACGCGAGCAGGTTCCCGGCCTTGGTCGATCGCCCCAACGTGATCACCGGCGGATGCTCCACCAGTACGAGCACGTCCTGCGGCACCCGCTTGGCGATGCGCGCCGCCGCGAGCTGCCGCTGGAACGACAAGGCCTCCGCATAGCTGCGGAGGCCGAGGTCGAGGACGAGGAAGTCCCGCACGTCGAGGCTACGCGTGCAGCATCTTGCCCATCGAGTCGAGCACCGCTTCGGCGATCGCCTCGCTGAGCGTGGGATGCGCATGGACCGCGAGATCGATCTCCTCGACGGTGTACTCGTTCTCGCGCGCCACCGCGAACTCGTGGATGAGTTCGGTCGCGTGTGCGCCGATGATATGCGCGCCGAGGATCTCGCCGTACTTCTCGTCGCGGATGACCTTCACGAACCCTTCGGTCTCCCCACTGGTGCGCGCGCGACCGTTGGCCGAGAAGGGGAACTTGCCGACCTTGTACTTCAGGCCCTTCTCCTTGCACTGCGCCTCGGTGAGGCCGATGCTCGCGACCTCGGGGTGGCAGTACGTGGCGTTGGGGATGTTGCCGTAGTTCACCGGGTGGTGATGCGCCCCGGCGATGATGTCGGCGACCACGTGGCCCTCGCGCGAGCCCTTGTGCGCGAGCATCGGCGGTCCGGCGACGTCGCCGATCGCGTAGATGCCCTTCGCCGTCGTCTCGAGCTTGTCGTTGATCTTGATGAAGCCACGCTCGGTGATCTGTACGCCGGCTTCCTTGAGGCCCGGCACATCGACGTTGGGCGCGCGGCCCGCAGCGACGAGCACGAGGTCGAAGGTCATGTCCTTCTTCTCGCCGCCCGCTTCCACCGGGATCGTCACGCCGGTCTTCGACACCTTCGCGGTGCCGAGCTTGGCCCCGGTGATCACCTCGATGCCGCGCTTCTTGAACGCCTTGCCGAGTTCGACGGAGCAATCCTCATCCTCGACCGGCAGCAGGCGCGGCATGACTTCGAGGAGGGTCACCTTGGAGCCGAACGCGTTGAACACGTCGGCGAACTCGCAACCCACGGCACCGGCGCCGATCACGGCCATGGTCGTGGGCGCCTTGTCGAGCATGAGCGCTTCGTCGGAGGAGATCACGGTGGTCTTGTTGAGCTCGAGTCCGATCTGAGGAAGCCCCTTCACGCGCGAGCCGGTGGCGATCACGACCGCCTTGGTGGCGGTGTGTGTCTCGACCTTGCCGTCAGCCAACGTGACCTTCACGGTCTTGCCCGCACCGAGCGCGCCGGTGCCCTTGATCCAGGTGATCTTGTTCTTCTTGAAGAGGAACTCGACCCCCTTGGAGTTCTGCGCGGACACGGCGCGCGAGCGCTTCATCGCGACGCCGTAGTCGAGCGTCACCTTCTCGGCGGTGACACCGAACTCCTTGCCCTTGGCGACCTTCTGCGCGATGCTCGCTGCCTCGAGGAGCGCCTTGGCCGGGATGCAACCCCAGAGCACGCAGGTGCCGCCGAGCCCTTCGCGTTCGACGACGGCGACGTTCTGGCCAAGTTGAGCGGAGCGGAGGGCGCCGACGTAGCCGGCGGGGCCGCCGCCTACATAGATCACGTCAAAGGAAGCCATGAGATGCGAGTGGTAGTGGTGAGTAACGATCAGAAGACCATCAGGAGCGGGTTCTCGATCAAGCGGCGCAACGTCTGCAGGAACTTCGCGCCCACGGCGCCGTCGATCACGCGGTGGTCGCAGCTCATCGTCACGCGGAGCTTCTTGCGGACCTCGAACGCGCCATCATGGCCCACCACGACCTTGTCCTCGATCGCGCCGATGGCCAGGATGCCGACTTCGGGCGGGTTGATGATCGCGGTGAACTGGTCGATCTGCATCATCCCGAGGTTGGACACCGAGAACGTCGAGCCCGTGAACTCCTCGGGCTTGAGCTTGCGCTCGCGCGCCTTCTTCGCGAGCACCTTCGCCTCGGCGGAGATCTCGCTCATCCGCTTCTGTTCGGCGTTGAAGATCAC
>JBJXGK010000098.1:0-11887 GCA_046153705.1 Gemmatimonadaceae bacterium | reverse complement strand
CCGCCCTCGGCAACACCACGGCGTTCACGCAGAACATCACCTTCTCGCCCATCACGGCGGCAACGCTCTACACCGTCGAAGCCAGCAAGTCGAGCACGTTCGCGTCGGGCATCATCCAGGCGACGTCACCCAACACCACGGTGCCGATCACGGTGAACGACGTGGGCACGTGGTTCCTCCGCGCGCGCCCAACACTTCCTGGCGCCGCCTCGCAGATCGCGTGGTCCGATCCGCAGCAGTTCACCGTCATCACCGACCTTGGTGGCCGCACCAGCGCCGCAGCTTCGGCCGTGACGCTCCTCAGTGGCATCCCGGACACCGTCCGCGAGCGCAACATCACGGTCACCGAGCGCGAAGGCTGGTTCGCTATCACGGCGCGCGCGGGCGACTCGCTCTTTGCCGAGACGCGTGCGGCGCGACTCACTCCGCCGTCGGCGCTCAACACGACGGTCTCGATCTTCCGGCAGGATGGCATCACCGAACTTGCCACGGGCACGGCAGTGGGTGGCACCACCGACAAGCGCGCCGTCGTCGTCGCGCCGGTCGCCGAGACGTTCCGCGTCCGCGTGGGTGGCAGCGGCACCACGGTGGGCCACTACGAAGTCGTGCTCGAGCTCCGTCGCCTGCCGGCGGCACCGAGCGCGCTCACCGCGGTCGCGACCTCCGGCACCTCCGCCACGCTCAACTGGACCGACAACGCCGACAACGAGTCGTCGTTCCGCATCGAGCGCTGCGCCGGCACGGGTTGCACGAACTTCGTCGAGATCGCGTCGACCAACAACGACATCACGACGTATGCGGACGCTGGCCTCACGGCCGGCGAGACCTACAACTACCGCGTCCGCGCGCGCAACACCATCGGCAACTCGGTCTACACGGCCACCGCCTCGCTCGGCCTCGTCGGCCCGGCCGCGCCGAGTGTGCTCACGGCGGTGACCACCACGCCCACGGCGATCACGCTCACCTGGACCGACAACGCGAACAACGAGTCGGGCTTCCAGATCGAGCGCTGCACCGGTGACGGTTGCACCACCTTCGCGCAGGTCGGGCAGGTCGCGGCCAACGTGACGACCTTCGCGAACACGGGACTCAACACCGGCGAACAGTTCGGCTATCGCGTGCGCGCCTTCAACGGCGTCACGCAGTCAGCGTATAGCAACACGGCACGGGCGGGCACCGTCGCGCCTGCCGCGCCGGGTACACCGAGCACGCAAACGCTGACCGCGACGCGCATCCGCGTGCTCTGGACCGATGGCATCAACGACGAACTCGGCTTCCGGGTGGAGCGCTGCATCGGCACCGCATGCACCGACTTCGCGGAAGTGGGCGTTACGGCGTCGAATGCGACGCAGTTCGACGACTCGACCGTCGTCGCCGACGCGGCGTACCGCTATCGCGTGCGCGCCTTCAACGTCGTGGGCCTGGGCGCGTACTCGTCGATCGCGCTGGGTGAGACGCGCGCACCGGAGCCGCCCGCCGGGCTCGCGGCCACACTGGCGGCTGGACCGCGGATCGACCTCGTGTGGACCAACCCGTCACCGTCGGCGACGAGCTTCGAAGTGCAGCGCTGCGTCGGCGCGCTCTGCTCCGACTTCGCGCCGATCGACACGGTGAGCGTGCTCAGCTTCTCAGACCTCGCGATCGTCACCAACACCACGTACAACTACCGCGTTCGCTCGTTCAACGTCGTGGGCGCCTCGACGTTCTCGGGCAGCGCGACGGCCAACACCCTGCTCTCCACCCCGCCGACGGGCCTCACCGCCGTCACGCGCACGGCGACGGTGATCCGGCTCAGCTGGACCGACAACGCGTTCGACGAGACCGGCTACCGGCTCGATCGTTGCTCGGGTGCCGGCTGCTCGAGCTTCGTCACGCTCGCCACCGCCCCGGCAGCCAGCGCCACGTACGATGACTCCACTGCGGTCGCCGGCTCGCAGTACAGCTACCGTGTCTCGGCCGTGAACCTCGCGGGCGTCTCGGCGCCGTCCAACACCGCGAGCGCGTCGACGATCGTGCCGGCTGCGCCGACCGGCCTCACTGCGGCGACCCAGTCGAACACCCGCATCGACCTCACGTGGACCGACGTCGCCACGGACGAGAGCGGCTACTACATCGACCGCTGCTCGGGAGCTGGGTGCACCAACTTCGCGACCGTCGATTCGGTCGGCGCGAACGTGGCGACCTATCAGAACACCGGTCTCGCGTCCAATACGACCTTCGTGTACCGCGTTCGGGCGTTCAACGGTGCCGGTATCTCGACGCCGTCCAACACGGCGAGCGCGGCGACCAACCTCCCGGCCATCCCCACCGATCTCCGCGGGGCGCTGGTCACCGTCAATCGCGTCGATCTCTTCTGGACCGATGCCGCGACCGACGAACTCGGCGTGACCATCGAACGCTGCGTCGGTACCACCTGCACCGATTTCGCGCCGATCGACACCGCGGCGGCCAACGCAACGACCTTCGCGGACGTGACGGCGCTCGCGACGACGACCTACCGCTATCGCATCCGCGCGTTCAACGCGGTCGGCAACTCCGACTACTCGTCGATCGTTCGGGTGACGACGGCGGTCCCCGACGCGCCAGCTGCCGTCACGGCGGCGGCACTCTCCACCACACGCGTGCGGGTCAACTGGAACGACGCCTCCGACAACGAGACAGCGTTCATCGTCGAGCGCTGCACCGGTGCCGCCTGCGTGGGGTTCACCGGCCTCGACACGCTCACGGGCACACTCGCCGACACGCTCAGCGTGATCGACTCCACCGTGTCGGCAGGTCTGACGTACCGGTACCGCGTGCGGGCGACCAACGCCCTCGGTTCATCCACGGCGTCGAACATCGCCGAGGTCTCCACGTTGATCCCGGCGACGCCGACCGGCCTCACGGCGACGACGATCTCGGCGTCGCAGATCGACCTCGTCTGGCTCGATGCGGCCACGTCAGAGACCGCGTACGAGGTGGAGCGCTGCGTGGGTGCCGGCTGCGCCGACTTCGTCCGTATCATCGAGCTCCCGGCGAACAGCAACGCGTTCTCCAACACCGGCCTCGCAGCGAATGAGGTGTACCGGTACCGCGTGCGCGCCGTGAACGGCGCGGGAGCGTCGGCGTACTCCGCGATCGCGTCTGCCGCGACCGACATCCCGGCCGATCCGACCAACCTCGTCGCCTTGCCGAGTTCGCCGACGGCGGTCGGGTTGACGTGGACCGACAACGCGAACAACGAGACCGGCTACACCGTCGAGCGTTGCATCGGTGGCAGCTGCTCCGACTTCGCGGTGCTCCAACTGCTCGCGCCCAACGTCACGTCGTACAACGACGGCGGCCTGGCGACGGGCCAGAGCTTCCGCTACCGCGTGCAGGCCGTGAACGTGCAGGGCGCCTCGCGCTACTCCAACATCGCGAACGCGGCGACCGTGACGCCGGACACCCCGATCGACTTGGCGTCGAAGGTGATCTCCGGCACGCGGATCCGCCTCGATTGGTCCGACGAGGCCAGCGATGAACTCGGCTATGTGATTGAACGCTGCACGGGGCAAAGCTGCACCGGCTTCGCCGTCTACGACACCGTCGGGGCGAACAGCACGTCGTTCACCGACAGTCTCGCCGTGGTCGGCACGTACTATCGGTATCAGCTCTATGCTTATAACAACGTCGGCAACTCCGGTATCGCGGGCCCGATCGCCGCGAACACGGTGCTGCCGGCCCCGGCCTCGGCGCTCGCTGGTCTGGTGATCTCGTCCGCGCGAATCGACCTCAACTGGGTCGACGGCTCGGGCAACGAGAGCGGGTTCCTCGTCGAGCGCTGCGCGGGCGCCGCTTGCAGCGACTTCGCGTTCCGCGACTCCTTGCCGTCGAACACGACGTTCTTCTCGGATCTCACCGTGGTGCTCGGCACCACGTATCGCTATCGGGTGGCGCCGTTCAACGAGGCCGGCACGCCGGGCTTCGTCGGGCCGGTGACCGTGGGCCTTGCACTGCCGGCCACGCCGGTGTCGCTGGTCGCGGACGTCGTCGAGCCGACGTCGATCACCGTCGTCTGGCCGAATCTCGCGACCAACGAGGACGGATACAGCATCGAACGCTGCGTTGGCGCGGGCTGCAACTCGTTCTCGCAGATCGCGACCACCGCGCCGAATGACACTACCTACACCGACGTCGGCCTCTCCGGCAACACGTTCTATCGCTACCGCGTGCGCGCCTTCAACGCAGCGGGCACATCGGAGTACTCGCCGGTCGCGGCGCCCAACACGTTCCTTCCGGGACCGCCGACCACTCTGATCGCCATCCCGCGCTTCGCCAATCGGATCGACCTGAGTTGGACCGACAATGCGAGCAACGAGATCGGCTTCCGTATCGAGCGCTGCACCGGCAGCGCCTGCGCGGACTTCGCCGTGATCGACACGATCGCGGCGAACGCGATCAGCTACGTCGACTCGAGCCTCACGTTCAACACGGCGTACCGTTACCGCGTGAACGCGTTCAACGGCGTGGGGGGGTCGACGTTCACGAACATCGTCGGCGCCAGCACCGACGTGCCGCTTGCGCCGACGGCGCTGGTGGCGACGGCGCAGGGCCAGAACACGGTGAACCTCACGTACACCGATAACGCCAGCAATGAGAGCGGGTTCCGGTTCGAACGCTGCACCGGGGCGACCTGCACGAACTTCGTGTTGATCGACTCCGTCGGGGCGAACGCCGCCACGTTCAACGACAACACCGTGCTGCCGGGGAACGTGTACCGGTACCGTATGCTCGCGTACAACATCGGCGCGTCGGGCTACTCGAACGCCGACAGTGCGACGACCGTCCTCCCCGTCGCGCCGACCACGCTCGTGGCCACCGCCGCGTCGAGCAATCGGATCGACCTCACCTGGCTCGACAACGCCGACAACGAGGCGGGCTACCGCATCGAGCGCTGCGAAGGCGCCGCCTGTTCGAGCTTCACCCTCCTCGTGAACGCCGCGGCCAACAACGGCAGCTATAGCGACTCCTCGCTCACCACGGGAACGGCGTACAGCTATCGCGTGCGGGCGTTCAACGACGCTGGCATCTCGGCATTCACGAACGTGGCCTCGTCGGTGCCGAACGTACCGGCCATCCCGACCGCACTCCTGGCGACCACGATCTCGGCGAGCCGGATCGATCTCGCGTGGGTCGACAATGCGACCAACGAGAGCGGATACCTCGTCGAACGCTGCGTCGGTCCCGGGTGCACCGACTTCACCTCGCGCGCCACGTTGGCGGCAGGCGTGACGACCTATCAGGACGTGGGCCTCACCGCATCGACCTCGTTCCGCTACCGCGTGCGGGCCGTCGGTGCCTCTGGCAACTCGGCGCCGTCGAACATCGCGGCGGCCAGCACCAACCCGCCAGCGGACCCGGCGAACCTCGTCGCGACCACGATCAGCGGCACCCGACTCGAACTCTCGTGGGCGGACAACGCCGACAACGAGGCCACGTACGAGCTCGAGCGCTGCATCGGCGCGAGCTGCACGGACTTCGGTGCGCTCGTCTCGTTGCCGGCGAACACCGTCGCCTACAGTGACGCGACCGTCGTGATTGACACGCGCTACCGCTACCGCTTGCGCGCCACCAACAACGCCGGCGTCTCGGCCTACTCGGCGATCGCCGATGGCAGCACCCTGCGTCCCACGGTGCCGACGGCGTTCACCGCGCTGACCACCTCGTCGTCGTCGGTGCGCCTCACCTGGACCGACGCCTCGGACAACGAGAGCGTGTTCGTTCTCGAGCGCTGCACCGGCGCCGCCTGCACCGACTTCGCGCTGGTCGACTCGATCGCCGCGGGCGGCACGCAGTACGATGACGTCGGGCTCGCGACAGCCACCACGTTCCGCTATCGCCTGTTCGCGGCCAACGTCGCAGGCCAGAGCACGGTGGCCGGACCCGTCACCGCCTCGACCAACCTGCCCGCGGATCCCTCGGCGGCCGCCGCGACGGTCGTCAGCGGCTCACGGATCGACGTCACGTGGACCGACAACTCCGCCAATGAGACGTTCTTCCGCATCGAACGCTGCGTGGGCGCCGGCTGCAGCAGCTTCGCCGTGCTTGACTCGGTGGTCGCGAACCTCACCGTGTTCAGCGATCTGACCATCGGCACCGGCGAGTACTACTCGTATCGGGTGCGCTCGGTGAACGCCGCAGGCGCGTCCAACCCGAGCGACCCAGCAACGACCAACACCATCCTGCCGGCCGAGCCGGCGAAGCTCGCCCTCGCGCTGACACGGACCACCGAAGTCTCGATGATCTGGTCGGATGGCTCCGACAACGAGACCGGCTTCTCCATCGAGCGCTGCGCGGGCGTCGGCTGCACGAACTTCGCCGCCATCGCGCTCGCGGTCGCCGATACGCAGTTCTATCGCGACACCACGGTGACGCTGGGTGAGACCTACACCTACCGCCTCCGCGCCGTGAACGCGGCGGGTGGGTCACCGTATCTCCCCGAGCGCACCATCACCGCGACGGCACCGACCGCACCGTCCTCGCTCACCGCGTCGATCCTCTCCGCGTCGCAGGCACGGTTGACCTGGATCGACAACTCGAACAGTGAGGTCGGTTTCTACGTCGATCGGTGCACCGGGTTGGGTTGCTCCGACTTCGCGGTCATCGATTCGACCCTCACCAACGATCGCAGCTACCAGGCGAGCGGCTTGGTGAGCGGGAGCTCGTACACCTTCCGTATCCGGGCCTTCAATGCCGCCGGCGCGTCGGCGGCGACGAACCTTGCCACGACGAACATCGTCACACCCGCCGCGCCGAGCAATCCGGCGGCGGTCACCAACAGCCCGACCTCGGCGACGATCACGTGGCTCGACAACGCGAACAACGAGACCAGCTACCGCGTCGAGCGCTGCACCGGTGTGGACTGCACCAACTTCCTCCAGATCGCGTCCGTGGCGGTGAACACCGTCTCGTACGCCGACGGCGGCATCACGCTCAACAACGTCTACAACTACCGCATCCGCGCCGTGAACGCCGTGGGACCGTCCGCCTACACGAGCGTCGTCACGGCAACGACCCTCGCGCCAGCCGCCCCGACGAACCCCCTCGCGACTCCCATCACCGGCCAGCGCATCGATGTGTCGTGGACAGATGCGTCGGACAACGAGAACGGCTTCGAGGTCGAATCCTGCCTCGGCGTTGCATGCACCGAGTTCGCTCCGCTCGCGACGGTCGCAGCGAACGTCACCACCTTTGCGGCGACGGTCGCCAACAACTCCACCTACCGCTTCCGGGTCCGCGCCGTCCGCACGGTCATCGGTCCCTCGGCATACTCGGCGATCGTACAGGCGTCGACGGTACTGAATGCCCCGACCCTCCCGGCTGCGACGGTCTATGATCGCAGCCGGATCGACATCACGTGGGCGGACAACTCGACGCTCGAGACGGGCTACGAGATCCTCGCCTGCGCCGGTGTGAGCTGCACGCCGAACGTGTTGCTGGCGACACGGCCGGCGAACAGCACCAGCTATTCGCACGTCGGCCTCAACAGCTCACCGGGTGTCTCGCTCACCTACCAGGTGCGCGCGATCACCACCGGTGCCGCGTCGGCGTACACCAGCGCCGTCACCCAGATCATCCCGCCCATCCTTGAGAGCGCCGTCTCCCGCGTCATCGCGGGTGCATCCGGGTCGCAGAACCACTATGTGATCACCGTGCCCGCGGGCACACCGGAACTGCGGGTGACCATCACGGGGGGCACCGGTGATGCGGACATCTACGTCCGGAGCGCGCTGGCCGCGAACTTCAGCACCTTCGACTGCTTCCTCAACATCGGAGGCAACGAGGAGACCTGCTCCATCCAGAACCCGGTGGCGGGCGACTGGTACGTCATGGTGTACGGGTTCAACGCGTACGCCACCGTCACACTGCGGGCGTCGAACGCCATCCGACAGGGCTTCCCGAACCAGTTCCCAGGCAGCCTGGAGTGGAGCAGCGGATTCCTCCTCGCGCAGCAGATCACGACGACCACGCCGGTGACGCTCACGCACCTCGGCATGCGCGTCGCCACGCCCGCAGCGGGCAGCGTGAAGCTCGGTCTCTACACCAACCGCCTGCGGTTCGTCGGCACGTTCCCGAACATCACTTTCATCAACGAGCCCGGCGAACTGATCACCCAGGCGACCGGCACGATGGTCGCCGGCACAGCAGAGTATCTCAGCGGGAACACGACGGTAGCTGCGGGCACGTACTGGCTCGCCATGGTATTCAGCAATAACTCGACGATCTTCGCGGACAATACGACCCCAGTGACTTGGAAGTACTACTCGTGGCCGTTCGCCAATGCGCTGCCCACGTCGTTCTATGCGAACACGATGTTCGACTTCACGACTGGTCGACAGAATCTCTTCATCCGAGGGGTACCGTAGCGGCAGGCGGTGGAAGACAGAGGCCATATGCGACACGGGAGGGCCACGCACGCAGCGCGGCCCTCCCGGCGTTTCGGCATCGGAGGTCCCGCCTCCCGCATCCCCGCGGGAGCGGCGCGGGCGGTCACTCCGCCTCTTGCTTCCCCCGCACCGCAGTCCCGGGACGCCTCACAGAAGTTCGGGGTCCCCCCTATGGAGCCCCACCCCCCTCGCCCCGAGATTAACCCAACCCAGCACCCCGGCCAGCCTCCGCATGCCCACCCCCGACGCCTTGCTCCGCTTCGAGCGCATCCACGCGGATGAACTCACGCTCAGCATCTACGTGCTCCGACGCGGCCCCGACGGTCGCGAGCGCGGAGACTGGCCCCTTGTGCTGTTCAGGGCCGTCAACGAGGCCGCGCGATCCTTGGGGAGCGCCCTACCGCCCGACGAGCGCGACGCCTTCGAACGCTGTGCCCGACTGGCCGTCGATGCCATCTCAGCCGTCAGCCTTCCCCTGACCGCCAGCGGACACTTCTGCTTCGTCTGCGCTGGTGGTGCCAGCTTCACCGTCGCCGTCGAAGACGCCCGCCCGACATCCGTCAGCTGGGGACTCGGCCTCGCGTTTCGAGACTCGTGGGACCACGCGCTGAGTGCCTAGCTGCGTGCGCGACGGAACACGAAGGGCCCGGAGGCGACTACCTCCGGGCCCTTCGTCGTGCCACCCCTTTCGTTCTACCTATGCCTTCGCAGCACTAGAAGACGATGTCGAGCAGTGTCTCAACCGGATCCAGTAGGTCTTCATACACGTCGAACGCGTCCTCGAACCAATCGAGGATCTGCCGTAGCATCGCCAGCTGCGCGGCGGTGGGCGGGTTGCCCTCCGCGTTGAGGATCACCGGCTCTTCCTCTTCCGGCGAGAACTCGATCGTGGCGTACGTGCGGCCGTTCGCGGTCACCGTCAGCGTACCGCCCGTCAGCCTCGAGATCGTCCCCGAGATGCCCACCGAGCCGTTGCGGCTCGAGAGTCGCCCGTCGATCTCGATCGTGCCCTCCTCACCACCGGTGATGGTCTGCTCCATCCGCGAGGTCAGTCCGCGCGTCGGCAGCGCCGTCCGCCAGTCGATGTCGATGGTCGCGTTCTGCAGCGAGAACGACGAGGTCAGCGAGAACGTCAGCGAGTCCGTGCCGTTGCGTGCGAAGCCCGAAACGACCGCGGTCGGGCCGACGAGCAGGCCGCCCAGCGTGACCGAGTAGTCGAGCACCTTGCCGAGGTTGTTGCTGTTGGAGTACGCCTCCACACGGGCCGTGGCCACCTGGTTGGTGACCGTGCGCGTGAGGTCCACGTAGCCGGTCTCCGCCAGCGGCGTGACGATGTCCTCCGTGACCGGATCCACCGCGTATAGCACGAAGCGCACGCCGTTGGCCGGCGCACCCGTGCGCTGGCCGACGACGTAGCGTCCCTGCGCCACGCTGTATTCCATCGTCTTGCCGAGCAGCGGCGCCGGGATCACGGAGGCGGTCGTCCCAGCGAGCTCCACGCGCGCCTGCTGGCGCAGCGACTCACGCTTCACGAGCGCGTTGCCATCGTGGAGCAGGGCCATCGGCAGTTCGAGCACCGACGCCATCCCACCCTGATCGGCGAGCGCGAAGTTGATGTCCGGCCCGAGCGCGCCGAGGCTCATCGTGGGGGCCGTATTGATGACCGCTGCAGCGTAGCCGACGTCCTCTTGGACGCCTTCCGGGTCGAGCGGCGCGGTGGTCTCGGAGCAGGCGGCGGTGGCCACGAGGCCAGCAGCCAGCACGGAAGTCAGGATTCGACGCATGTGGAGTCAGGGTTGGGGTGTAGTGCACGCGGCCATCCCGCGCATATCGGACAGACGAACGGACAGGTTCGGGCGTGACGCTCGGCTTGACCCCGACCGTCACAACGTGAGAGCCGTGTTCGTATATTCGCTCCGCGGCCACGGCCGACCCGTGTCCTACGTCACAGTCCGAAGCTCCTCGAAAAACCCGATGATCTCCCCTGCTCCCGTCACCCTCGAAGGCCCAGGCGTCCGTCTCGAACCGTTGACGCCCGCCCACGCGGACGCCCTTTCTGCGGCCGCCAGCGACGGAGCGCTCTGGGAGCTCTGGTTCACCTCCGTGCCGCGCCCGGAAGAGGTCTCACAGTACATCGACACCGCGCTCGCCGGTCAACGCGACGGCCATATGCTCCCGTGGGTCGTCCGCGACGTCGCCACCGACACCATCGTCGGGACCTCCCGCTACCACGATATCGTCGCGGCGATCGACCGTGTGGAGATCGGCTACACGTGGTACGCCAAGCGCTGGCAGCGCAGCCACATCAACACCGCCTGCAAGCTCACGCTGCTGGGCCACGCTTTCGACACCCTCGGCTGCGCGGTCGTGGGACTGCGCACCGATCGGTTCAACGTCGTCTCGCAGGCCGCGATCGAGCGCTTGGGCGCGCAGCGCGACGGCGTACTCCGCCACCACCAGGCGCGTCGCGACGGGAGCGCGCGCGACACGGTCATGTACAGCATCCTGCGAAGTGAGTGGCCGGCGGTGCAGCAGCGGCTCAGTGCTTCGGCTTCTCGTAGGGTCGGAACGGCATCGTGAGCAGCGCCCCCACGCTCCCATGCTCCCTCACATCCATATGGGTGTCGACCCCGTACACGAGCTGTGCGCGTTCCAGCGACATGTACGTGCCGAACAGCCGGTCCCACACCGAGAACAGGTTGCCGTAGTTGGAGTCGGTGTACGGCAGCACGTAGTGGTGGTGTACGTGATGCATGTCGGGCGTGACGATCACCCAGCTGAGCGCCCGATCCAGCGCCCGCGGCAGCCCGATGTTGGCGTGGTTGAACTGGCTCAGCACGACGCTCATCGACTGGTAGAGGAACACCATCCACATCGGCGCGCCCACCACGATCACACCCAGCGTGGTGAAAATGAAGCGCACCACGCTCTCGCCGGGGTGATGCCGGTTGGCGCTGGTGGTGTCGATGTGCGGGTCGGAATGGTGGATGAGATGCAGCCGCCACAACAGCGGCGTGCGATGCTCCACCCAGTGCGCAAGCCAGGCGCCCACGAGGTCGAGCAGCAGCAGCCCCACGAGCAGGGTCGCCCAAAGCGGCATCGCGGGCAGCAGGAACAACACGCCGATCTCCTCACGCCCCACCCACTCACTCGCCATGAGCAGGATGAACGCCAGCGCGAAGTTCACGACGATGGTCGTGAGCGTGAAGAAGATGTTGATGGCCGCGTGCTGCCACTTGACGTACTGGAAGCGGAACAGCGGCGCCGCCGTCTCCCACAGCCAGAACACCGCGATCCCACCGGCGAGGATCAGGGCGCGGTGAGAGGAGGGGATGGAGTCGAAGTAGGCAATGATGGCTTGCATGCGGGCGGTCGTCTATGTGGTGAAGAACCGAGAAACGGCGACGAGGGGAGCTCTGAGTGGTGTGCTATAAGTTGGCGGGTGGAGGGGGCGGATGTGAGAGGGGGGGGGGGGGGGG
>JBJXGK010000096.1:0-7030 GCA_046153705.1 Gemmatimonadaceae bacterium | reverse complement strand
CCCCCCCCGCCCCCCCCCGCTCTCGTTTCTCGCACCCTGAGAACCGAGACGCCCAGTCCTGATCGTGACTACGCCCCGACCGGTGACGGCGCGATGACGGAGCCGATGTAAAGTCTGAACCACACGCCGCAATCCGGTGCGCCCAGTAGCGACGTTTTTGTAGCGCTCGCTCGGCACTCCACCCGTATCCTGCCGACTCCTCGAAGGTTCTCACCAACCACATCGGAGGTAGTTATGAACGGACGGAAGTGGGTGCGGCTGCCGTACATCTTCGCGCTCGTGATCGGACTCGGACTGAGCACGATGACCGAGGCGAAGGCGCAGAGCCCGACGCAGGCCGCGGTGAAGTGCGTGGAGAGCGCGGCAGAGGACCTCGTGGCTTGCGTCGACGAACTGCCCTGGTACGCCGAGGCGCTTTGCTACGCGCGCTACGCCTCCGACGGCATCCTCTGCGCTCCCTCGGTCGTGTTCCGGGCGCTCTGAGCCGATGCGACCGATCGCGAGTCACTCATTCGCGCTCGCATTGCTGGTCCTCGCCGCATGCGGCGGGGACCAGCAGTCGCGGCGAGCCGGCGCGGAGGCCGCCGTTGTCTCTAACGACAAGATCGCCGCCGTCGAGGCGGTGCCGCCTTACGTCACGCAGCCGTTGCTGGCCGAGGATGGCACCTTGCTCTCGGTGCGCGACGTCATCGCCACCGACAGCGCGCTGCTGATCCTCGATGGGTCGTCGAGCGAGGTGTGGCAGTTGGATCTCAGCGGCACGTCGTCACGCGCTTCCGCATTGCGTCGCGTCTCCCGCCCGCGGCAGTTCGGCCAAGGAGGTGTGTTCGCCATGGCCGCGCACTCCGCCGGCCTCTCGCTCATCGGCATCGACGGCGCGCTGCGAGTGATGCAGCGGCCGGACGCCGACAAACTCGCCTACACCATCCGCGCGTTCAAACCGATCCATCGACCCATGGCGCTCGGTGAGTGGCCCTCCGACCGCTGGGTCGCCGTGCACTCGCTCGTGGTGCTGCAGGGAAGGCCGGTCGACAGTGTCATCGTGTCGGCCGTCGATTCGGCGGGTCGTGTTTCGCGCGTCTTTGGCGTCGAGCGCAGCGGTCCTTCGCGACCCGACATGTCCATCGTCGATCCCGTGAGTGCCCGTGCACTCCGGGACCGCGTGGTGCTCGTGGGCGCGGAGCCTGCGCGTGTAGTCTCCGTGACGGCCCAGGGTATGCAGGTCGACACATTGCTCGACCCACCGCGACGCGCACTCAGCGAGCCGGAGCGCGGAGGACTCGAGAAGATGCTCGCCAACCCGCGCACGCCGGCCCCGCTCCGTTCTTCGCGTCGGCCCGCACATCGTCCGGCCGCCGTGGCAGCACTCCCGTTCGACGGTGGCTATCTCGTCGTCGCGCAGGGCGGTGAGACCGAGAAGTTCCTCGACCTCTACTGCGGCCGCACCTTCCGCCGGACGCTCATCTCCCGTGTCGGCCTGACCGACATCTTCGTGGTGGACGGCGGCATCGTCACGGTCGACGAACCGCCGATTGATGCGCCGGATCGACCGCAGGTGCTGTCGCTCTATCGGCGCCCGGACTTTCTCAGCGAGTGTGCGAGGTGACCGAGGCGTTCGTCGTTGCGAGCGGCCTCGTGAAGACGTTCGGCGCCTTGCGAGCCGTCGACGGGGTCGACCTCACCCTGGAGCGTGGTCGCGTCGTCGGCGTCGCCGGTCCGAACGGATCGGGGAAGTCCACGATGGCGCGCATGCTTCTGGGATTCTCCTCTCCTGACAGCGGCCGTGCGACTGTCGCAGGGCTCGCACCGGCGGCGTATCGCGAATCACACGGGATCGGGTTCGTGCGCGAGGACGGCGCACGCGGATGGGACCGGCTCACACCGCGGCAGTTGCTGTCGCTCAGGGGCGATCCCGACGACGCTATCGTGCAACGGGTCGGCGAGACCCTCAAGCTCGCGCCGCTCATGGACCGACCCATCGCCGTGCTCTCCAAAGGGCAGTGGCGCACCTGTCAGCTCTGGTTCGCACTCGCGTCGAATCCGCAGTTCGTCGTGCTCGACGAACCCGAGGCGGGACTGGACCCGGCGGCCCTCGACCGACTGCGTATCGTCGTGCGCGCGGCGGCGGACCGCGGGGCCGCCGTGCTGATGCTCAGCCACCACCTCGACGAGATGTCACTCACGGCGGACACCGTGCTGTTCATGGCGCAGGGAAAGGTGCGCGGAGCCGTGGATCCGCGCGGCATGGGTGCCACCGACATGCGAGCCCAATACCGCCGGCTCGTGGAGGACGCATGACCGCGAAGGAAGTGCTGGTTCTCTTTCGCGCCGCGCAGGATTGGCGCGCGGTCGTCGCGACCGTCGTGCTCGCCGCACTCGGCGCAGCCACGTTGGGCCGCGGCAGCGAAAGCATCATCGGGTTCGTGGGCTACTACGGACCACCGTTGGTCGCGATCTCCGTCATGGGGCGGACGTTCGAGTACTCGCAGCGCTCCTCGGTGTGGGTGATGCTGGCACAGCGCCCGGAATCGGATGTGCGCCGCTCCTGGTCGGTCCTCGGCGCGGGGGCGGCGGTCTATCTCGCGCTCGGCACTCTGCTGGTGGCAGGCGCGATGATCGGCATCCTGCGCAGCAACGAGCTCGCGCCGACCGCGTTGCGGTCGCACCTCATCTCCATGCCGCTGTGGCTCGTGATCGCTGGCTGCGCGGTCGCGACGGCGAGCACGACCGCTCGCGCCGGGACAGCGGGGCTCGCGATCGGCTGGCTGTTGACGCCGTTCCTGATCGCGATGCTGAAGGCCGGCCTCGGGTTCTCCGAGCAGGTGTCGAACGCGCTCCAGTTCCTGGCCCCACCGTTTGACGCGGTGCTGCTCCTGCCGGCGGTGTTGCGCGGCGAGCTCGCGGAGCAGGCAGCGCTCCGGATCTCGCAAGTGGTCTCTTTTCCGTTGCTGTGCTTCGCCGTCATGCGCTGGCGTATCAGTGTGCGCGCTCGACCAGATCAGAATCGCGTCGAGTAGGCTGCACTGAGGGCCGGAGCCGCATCCGGAGCAATACGCGGTGGTCGAAGGCACTCAAAATATTGTCGGACAATACGTTACGTCATGGCAAGTTCTCGAGCTTCCGCGCCCGGGTCGGCGAGTCAGATGGCCGCGCCGGTGCGGAGACCGTGCAAGTGCTTGACGTCACTTGACTTCCGACCCAACACGGATACTTTTCTCGGGCTACGGTGAATCGCCCCGCTTGGCTATTTGCTGCAGCAGGTGTTTGGCAGAAGCGAACACCCCGGGGAACTGCGCCCCGGACAGATGGGCCCGCCAACGTCGGCACCAGTGACGCGCGGGGGGAGTGGACAGCCCGACCGATCCCGCCCTTCTCTTCGGAGCAGGGCGCCGAGGTTCCCGAAAAAGCGCGCAGGACAACTTGACGTCGGGTGGTGCCGCTGCGGTCTGGCGGTGCGCTGACACCCGATGCGCCGTGGGTCCCCAGTTGCGCTCCAGTGGCGACTGTACCCGGCGAGAGCGGATGGATACCGGTTCCCCGGATTGCTATAGGGGGGAATGCCCGGTCCAGCCGCGTTTTTGTTCCCCGTAGGTGTGTTTCGCAGGTCCCGAAACGATCCCAATAGCGACCCTGAGCGATATCCGACGATGGCACGCGTTACCGACCTGAAGTACTATCGCAATATCGGCATCATGGCCCACATCGATGCCGGCAAGACCACGACCACTGAGCGCGTCCTCTATTACACGGGGAAGTCGCACAAGATCGGCGAGGTCCATGACGGCGCGGCCACGATGGACTGGATGGAGCAGGAGCAGGAGCGCGGCATCACGATCACGTCCGCCGCGACCACGTGCTTCTGGATGCGCCACGGTCAGTCCGACAAGAAGGGCGACGGGCCGGAATATCGCATCAACATCATCGACACCCCCGGGCATGTCGACTTCACCGTCGAAGTGGAGCGCTCGCTCCGCGTCCTCGACGGTGCGGTGACGCTCCTCGACTCGGTCGCCGGCGTGGAGCCGCAGACCGAGACCGTGTGGCGCCAGGCCGACCGCTACAAGGTCCCCCGCATGATCTTCTCGAACAAGATGGACCGCGTCGGCGCGAACTTCGAGCGCTGCGTCGAGATGATCCGCGACCGCCTCTCCAAGCAGGCCCTCCCGATCCAGCTCCCCGTCGGCTCGGGCGAGCTCTTCACGGGCCACATCGACATCATCGAACGCAAGCAGTACATCTTCGATAACGAGACCCTCGGCAAGACCTTCACGGTCGTCGACGTCCCGGACCAGTACAAGGAGGCCGTCGAAGAGGCGCGTCGTGCGCTCATCGACATGGTCGTCGAGCATGATGAAGTGCTCATCGAGAAGTACCTCGCCGGCGAGGAGCTCTCGGTCGAGGAGATCCGTCAGTGCATCCGCTCGGCGACGATCGCGATGAAGTTCGTGCCGATCCTCTGTGGTGCCTCGTTCAAGAACAAGGGCGTGCAGGCGCTGCTCGACGCGGTGATCGACTTCCTCCCCTCGCCGCACGACGTGCCGGCGATCGAAGGCCACGCGCCGCTGCATGACGCGACGCCGGACACGCGCGCCGTGAGCGATGAAGCGCCGTTCGCCGCGCTCGCGTTCAAGGTCGCCACCGATCCGTTCGTCGGCCGCCTGACGTTCTTCCGTGTGTACTCTGGCGTGCTGAAGGCCGGGTCGCACGTGTACAACTCCACGAAGGATAAGCGCGAGCGCATCGGCCGTCTGTTGCAGATGCACGCGAACAAGCGTGAGGAGATCGAAGAAGTGCGCGCCGGCGACATCGCGGCTGCAATCGGTCTCAAGGACACGCGCACGGGTGACACGCTGTCCGACGAGGACCAGCCGATCATCCTCGAAGCGATGAAGTTCCCGACGCCTGTCATCGACGTCGCAGTCGAGCCGAAGACCAAGGCCGACCAGGACAAGATGGGCATCGCGCTCAACAAGCTGGCGGAAGAGGATCCGACGTTCCGCGTGCACACCGATGCGGAGACGTCGCAGACGATCATCTCGGGCATGGGCGAGCTGCACCTGGAGATCATCGTCGACCGCATGATGCGCGAGTTCAAGGTCGAGGCGAACGTGGGCCGTCCGCAGGTGGCCTACCGCGAGACGATCAAGAAGCGCATCGACAAGGTCGAAGGGAAGTTCATCCGTCAGTCGGGCGGTAAGGGTCAGTACGGCCACGTCGTCATCAACGCGATGCCGGCCGAGCCGGGCCAGGGCTACGTGTTCGAGGACAAGATCGTCGGCGGCGTGATCCCGCGCGAATACATCAAGCCGGTCGAAGAAGGGATCCGCGAAGCGCTCGAGAACGGCGTGCTGGCGGGCTATCCCGTGGTGGACGTGAAGGTCGAGTTGGTGTACGGCTCGTACCATGACGTCGACTCATCCGAAATGGCATTCAAGATCGCCGGATCGATGGCGATCAAGGAAGCGGCGCGCGGTGCACACCCGATCATCCTCGAGCCGATGATGAAGGTCGAGGTGGTGAGCCCCGACCAGTTCTTCGGCGACGTGCTCGGCGACCTCTCGGCGCGTCGCGGCAAGATCGGCGCGATGACGCAGCGCGGTGAGGCCCAGGTGATCGGTGCGACCGTGCCGCTGTCTGAGATGTTCGGCTACTCGACCAAGCTCCGCTCCATGACGCAGGGACGTGCAGTGTACTCGATGGAGTTCGCGCACTACGAGGAAGTCCCGAAGGTCAAGGCCGAAGAGATCATTGCAAAACAGAAGTAAGAAGGCTGAAGGCAGATCGTAGGTGAAGTCTGTAGGGCTCTCGCAGTCACCTTTTCCACCACCTCAGGAAGTTTCCAATGGCCAAGGCAAAGTTCGAGCGGAACAAGCCGCATGTGAACGTGGGTACGATCGGTCACGTCGACCACGGCAAGACCACCACCACGGCCGCCCTGACCAAGATCTCGGCGGACAAGTTCGGCAACACCAAGTACATCGCCTATGACGAAGTCGCGAAGGCGTCTGAGTCGCAGGGTCGTCGTGACGCCACGAAGATCCTGACGATCGCGACCTCGCACGTCGAATACGAGTCGGAGAAGCGTCACTACGCGCACGTCGACTGCCCCGGGCACGCCGACTACGTGAAGAACATGATCACGGGTGCCGCGCAGATGGACGGCGCCATCCTGGTCGTGTCCGCCGTCGACGGTCCGATGCCGCAGACGCGCGAGCACATCCTGCTCGCCCGCCAGGTCGGCGTTCCCTTCATCGTGGTGTTCTTGAACAAGTGCGACGTGGTCGACGACCAGGAACTGCTGGACCTCGTCGAGCTGGAAGTGCGCGAGCTGCTGAAGCAGTACCAGTTCCCCGGCGACGACGTGCCGGTGATCCGCGGTGCGGCGATCCAGGCGCTCAACGGTGAGAAGGGCCCGCTCGCCGACGAGGCGATCCTGAAGCTGTACGATGCGCTCGACAGCTACATCCCGCTGCCCGAGCGCGCGGTCGACCAGCCGTTCCTGATGCCGATCGAGGACGTGTTCTCGATCTCGGGGCGCGGCACGGTGGTGACGGGGCGCATCGAGCGCGGCAAGATCAAGGTCGGCGAGGAGGCGGAGATCGTCGGCCTCAGGGACACGACGAAGACGGTGGTGACGGGCGTCGAGATGTTCCGCAAGCTGCTCGACGCGGGCGAGGCCGGCGACAACGTCGGCTGCCTGCTGCGCGGCATCGACAAGGAGGCGGTGGAGCGCGGCCAGGTGCTGGCGAAGCCGGGCACGGTGAAGCCGCACAAGAAGTTCCAGGCCGAGGCCTACATCCTGACCAAGGACGAGGGCGGGCGGCACACGCCGTTCTTCAACAACTACCGGCCGCAGTTCTACTTCCGCACCACCGACGTGACGGGGGCGGTGGAGCTGCCGAAGGGCACGGAGATGGTGATGCCGGGGGACAACATCAAGATGGTGGTGACGCTGATCACGCCCATCGCGATGGAGCAGGGGCTGCGCTTTGCCATCCGCGAGGGCGGCAAGACCGTCGGCGCCGGCGTC
>JBJXGK010000012.1:0-15210 GCA_046153705.1 Gemmatimonadaceae bacterium | reverse complement strand
TTTGCAACGGTATGGCCACCGACCCCCTCACCATCCGCCGCGCCATCACTGGCGATGAGGCGGCGCTGCGCGCCCTTTGGGTGGAGCATGCGCCGCGCATCGATGCGGTCGTGCGCCGGTTGGTCGGGGATCCGGATCAGGCGGCCGATATCGCGCAGGAGGTCTGGATCCAGATCTTCCGCGCGCTGCCCTCCTGGCGTGGGGATTCGCAGTTCTCCACGTGGGCGCATCGCATCGCGGTCAATCGGACGCTCAATGCGCTGCGCTCGGTGCGACGGATCGCCAAGATCGAGACGCTGATCGAGGACGATACCGTCGCGGTGGATGATGATCTCGATCGCACGTTCCTCGCGCAGAGCATCGACGAGGCCGTGCAGCAGCTCTCCCCCGGCGCGCGTGCGGTGTTCGTGCTGCATGACGTCGAGGGCTACACCCACGAGGAGATCGCCACCGAACTCGGCATCACCTCCGGGGGCTCCAAGTCCCAACTCTTCAAGGCCCGCGCGAAGCTCCGCCGACTGCTCGCGCATCTCGTGGACCACTCCTCGTCGGCGAAGGAACGTGCAGATGTCCCATCTCTCGACTGACCGACTCGCGGCGATCGCCGACGACACCCCCACAGCGGACGAGGCCACGCACCTCGCCGGTTGCTGGGATTGCCGCGCCGAACTGACCGCGTATCGCCGACTGGTGCGCATGAGTGCGATGGCGCCGTTGCCGACCGAGCCGCTCACGGCGTGGTCGCAGCTCGCGCCGCGACTCCGCGCCGAAGGATTGATCGCCGATGCCGTGCCCGCGACGACCGTGTCGCGCATCGACCGTCCGGTGTCGTCTGCGCCTCGCGGCGGTGGGGACGCGACGGTGCTGCCGTTCGAACGTCGTCGTTCGGGTGGTATGACGTGGGTGATGCGCGCGGCGGCCGGACTCGCCTTGCTCATCGGTGGCGTGGCGGCGGGGCGATTCTCCACGCGCATCTCGTTCGATGGAGGCAGCACGTCGATGCCGATGGCTGCCGCGCGGCCGGTCTTCGAGAGCAACGATGACGCGATCCGCGTGCTCACGGCGGCGCAACAGCAGTATCAGAGTGCGGCGGCGTTCCTCGCGGCACAGGACACATCGTCCCGGTTCATCGGCATGAACGAGGACTCGTATCAGGCACGGCTCGCCGCGCTCGACGAGATCGCCGCGGCCACACGCGCCGCGCTCTATCGTGCACCACAGGATCCGATGCTCAACCAGTACTATCTCACGACGATCGGCGCCCGTGAGGCGACGCTCCGGCAGATCGGAGCGACGATGCCGGACTCGCGCCGACTGGAGCGCTACTGATGGTGGACGGCATTTCCGGCGTCCTGCGCGCCCTCGGTGCGGCGGGCCTCGTGCTCGCCCTCTCGGCGTCGCTCGCGCCCGCGCAGCGGGTGCAGGTCGGGACGAGCGAAGTGCGTGCCCGTACGAGCACCCGCGCAGACTCCCTCGTGACGATCATCTTCAACTCCGATGTGAAGGAGGTGAAGCGGCTGGTGCTCGAGTGGCAGGAACGCGAGGTCAAGCTGCTGAAGGAGCTGCGCGCGCTCGCCCCTGATGATTTTCCGGCCCGCCGCCGGCTCGAGGACGAACTCCGGCTCCACGCGCGTGACCATTTCGCCATGATGAGTGCGCTGGAGACGCGTTGCGTGGGCGGGGCGGGACCGCGGCCGCAGGGCTACCTCGGACTCAACACGGAAATCACGGGCAACACGGATGGCACGCAGGTCCGCGACGCTGTTGTCATGGTAAAGAGCGTCGAGACAGGATCACCGGCCCAGCGCGCCGGCCTGCGGCGTGACGACCAAGTACTCAGTATCGGAGGCGTCTCCGCGTTCGGAAGCGGCGTGGGGCAGCTTCTCGTGCCGGGGCGCAGCCTCGTGGTGCGCTACGTCCGAGACGGGCAGGTCCGCGAGAGCACGGTTGTGGTCGCGCCCCGCCCTGAAGGCTTCGGCGACTCCTGCGGTGAGATCGAGCGCATCCTGGGGCCCATGAACATGCCGACGCCCGGGATCATGTTGTTCGAAGGACCGGACCGCCGCATCATGATCCGGGAGAACGGACGCCCCGACCAGCCGCAGTCGGCGGAGATCTCCGTGATGGTCTTCGGCCCGACGTCCGACGATACGCGGGCCAGTCGATTCTACGGTGGCGCGGAGTTCCGCATGCTCACCGAGGACTGGCGCGAGACGCTCGGCGTGAAACAGGGCGTACTCGTCAGCGACGTCGCGCCCGGCAGTGCGGTCTCGCAGGCGGGATTGCGTGCCGGTGACGTGGTCACGATGGTCGGCAAGACGCCGGTCACTTCGCCGGGCGCCTTCGTGCAACTCCTCGCCGCGACCGATGCGCCCGAGGTGCAGCTCACGTTGGTACGACAGAAGGACAAGAAGACGGTGACGCTGCGGATCACGCAGCGCTAGTGTCGTCCGCGCAGGGCAAGGCGCGCCTGGTGCACGATCAGCGCGCCCGTCCCGGCGGCAGCCGATACCACAACCGCATCGTCGCTTCGTCCTCCGCACTCAGGTCGCGCACGCGAACACGTGCCGCCATGATGTTCTGCTCGCCCGTGCAGTGGTCGATCCCGAGCAGATGCCCCACTTCGTGTTTGGCGATCGCACTCAGCGCGTCATCCGCGAGCAGGTCGCCGTTGGGCTGACGCAATGCGAGTTCGATCGACGCGCCGAGGACCCAACCGTGCTGGTCGCGCACCGAACGCGTGCGCCCGCTGGTGCGACTCTCGTAGCGATCCACCCACGTGATGTGGATCTCCGCTTCCGCGGAATCGAGCGTGTAGGCGAATGCCATGGGGATGCCGGTGTTCGCCCAACGCTGGAACGCCTCGCGCACGATGATCGGATGGCTCGTGCGGTAGTCCGAGAGCGCGGCATCCTGGATCCACACGAGCAGCGGCTCGCGAAGTCGTTCGGGCCAGCGTGTGACCAGCCCCTCCCGGGCGCGGAGCATCTCTTCGATGTACGTGCCGCTGCTCTCCGTCGCGAGCAGCATGGCGACGCGGGCGCTGTCGCGTGCAGGGGCCGGCAGCGCGGAGCGGCGCACCGTGACGCTGGTGTTCATGTCCTCGCTGGCGCGGATCAGCGAATCGGCGAACGCACTGTCGCGCGCGACGCGCTCTCGCTCTTGCTCTCGCGACTCGGCCGCCCGCGCGCGATCGCCGCGCACGCGAACATTGACGACGACGGCCACGCCGAGCAGCAGGAGCAGGACCGCGAGCCGAGTGACGTTCATGCGCGGCGGTCGCCGCGCACGGCGTGCGGCCGCGCGTCACTGATGTGTACCGCATCGAGGAACTCCAACGCCGCCGTGAAACTCGGCTCCGGGTTCTCGAAGAACGGCATGTGGCCAGCCGCGGGAATCTCGACCACGCGCGCGCCGGGGATCAGCGCCGCGCTGTGATGCGCCTCTTCGATGGGGAGCGCGTCCTCGCGTCCGTGGATCAAGAGCACCGGCGCCCGGACCGCCGAGTATCGCCCGCGCCAGTCGTAGCCTTCACGGCGGAGACGTGCCGCGACCGTGGCGCCAGTCTCGCTGCGCGCCAGCGGTGGCGCGAAGGCGAGCATCGCCTGGTCGTGGAACCACGCGGGATACATGGTGCGGCTGTATTCGCCATGGCGCTGGGCATCGGGCTCGAAGAGGGCACGAGGATCGAGCTGCACCAGTGCAGCGTGGGCGATGGTCGCGTCGCGCGCGACGAGATGGGACAAGGCGCGCTCGTGCAACGTGTCGAGCCAACGGGACGTCGCGCCCACGGCGTCGAACGTCACCACACGCCGCACCCCCACGGGATCTTCTGCCGCGGCGAGCAAGGCGAGACCGCCACCCCAGGAATGCCCGACGAGATCCCACACTTCGACGCCCAGCGCCTCACGCAGCGCGACGATGTCGAGGACATCGTGTTCGATGCGTGCCGCACGGGCACCCGGTGGCGCGCTCGACTCGCCACGACCGCGCTGGTCGTACAGGATCACCTGGCGGCCAGCCGCGAACGGCGCGAACGCCGGCCAGAGCAGCTCATGGCTGTAGATCAGGCCGCCATTGATGGCGAGCAGCGGCGTCGCGCCGGGCACCGGCGGGCTCATCCAGACCGCGAAGTCGAGGCCGCGCGAGCGGACGGTCCGGCGTTCGAGTGGAGGCGTGCGCGGCCGGGCGCGACGCCAGCCGACGAGTCGGTCGCGTGCAGACGAAGGGTCGGAGCTCACGGCACGAAAGCTAGCGGCGCGGCCGTGATCCGACGCCCTGTTGACATAGGGGGAGGGGGTATACATGTTCAAGGCATCGCCATGACGACCACCGCCGCCCGGACCACCCGAATCCCCGTCACCGGCATGACCTGCGCCGCGTGCCAGGCGCGTGTGCAGCGCACGCTGCAGAAGCACGCCGGGGTGAGTGACGCGACGGTGAATCTCATGATGGGAAACGCGACCGTCACGTTCGACCCCGCGACGGTCTCACCCGACGCGCTCGTCGCCGCGATCCGCGACACGGGCTACGGGGCCGAGCTGCCGCAGGACGACCGCAGCGCGTTCGAGGAGCAGGAAGCGCGCGACGCGGCGACCGCAGAGGAGTTCAAGGAGCTCCGGCTCAAAGCCATCGTGAGCGGGGTGATCGGTGCCGCCGCCATGATTGCGATGCCGTGGATGCATCACGTCGCATGGGCGCCTTGGCTCTTGCTCGTGCTCACCAGCGGCGTGATGCTCTCGGCCGGCCGGCACTTCTACACGCGCGCATGGTCCGCGCTTCGGCATGGGTCGGCGGACATGAATACGCTTATCGCCATCGGGACTGGGTCGGCGTTCCTGTACTCGGTGATCGCGACGGTGACGCCGACCTTCTTCACCTCGCGTGGCGTGCCGGCCGATGTGTACTACGAGGCGGTGATCCTGATCATCGCGTTCATCCTCGCGGGGAACGCGTTCGAAGCGCGCGCCAAGCGCAACACCTCGGTCGCGCTGCGCGCGTTGGTGCAGCTGCAACCGAAGACGGCGCGAGTGCTGCGCAACGGCGAGGAGCGCGATCTCGCGCTCGAGCATCTCCTTGCGGATGACGTCGTGGTGGTGCGGCCGGGCGAACGTATTCCGGTGGACGGCGTGGTCCTGCAGGGTGAGAGCGCCGTGGACGAGAGCATGCTCACCGGTGAGTCGCTGCCAGTGGAGAAGCACATCGGCGACCGCGTGATCGGTGGAACGATCAACGGCACCGGCGCATTCCGGCTCCGTGCCACCACACTCGGCAGCGATTCCGTGCTCGCACAGATCGTGAAGTTGATGCGCGACGCGCAGGGTTCTCGGGCGCCGATCCAAGCACTGGCCGACCGTATCTCGGCGATTTTCGTGCCGACGGTGGTGGTGATCGCGTTGCTCACGTTCGCGGTGTGGTTCCTGCTTGCGCAGGACGCACCCGCGGTGCGCGGCTTCGCGGCGGCGGTGTCGGTGTTGATCATCGCCTGCCCCTGCGCGATGGGTCTCGCGGTGCCCACGGCGGTGATGGTCGCCACCGGGCGCGGCGCGGAACTCGGTGTGCTCATCAAGGGCGGTGAAGCACTGCAGCGCGCCGGAGAAGTGCGGACGGTGGTGCTCGACAAGACGGGCACGGTCACCGAAGGACGCCCGACGGTGACGGATCTGCTCGTGGCCCGAGGCGCGGTCGCGATCGACGTGGGACGCGACCCGAACAGCACCACGCGCAACGCAGATGAGATCCTCCGGTTGGTCGCCTCGTTGGAGCGCGCGTCCGAACATCCCCTCGCCGACGCCATCGTGCGGCATGCGCAGGCGCGTGGACTCGCGCTCGCTGACGCCGAGTCGTTCGAGTCGGTGACCGGGCGCGGTGCGATCGGCGTGGTGGATGGTGTGGCAGTCGCCGTTGGGAATCCCGCACTCATGGCAGACTACGCCGTCGACATCACCTCGCTCTCGGCCGACGCCGAGCGTCTTGCCGGTGAGGGTCGCTCGCCGATGTTCATCGCGCTCGACGGTCGATTCGCCGGTCTCATCGCGGTCGCGGACCCCATCAAGGAGACCTCGCGCGCGGCGATCGCGTCGTTGCACGCGCTCGGGCTGCAGGTGGTGATGCTCACCGGTGACAACCAACGCACCGCCGAGTCCATCGCACGCGCGGCGGGCATCGATCGCGTGGTAGCCGGCGTCCTTCCCGACGGCAAGGTGGCCGAGATCAAGCGACTGCAGGCCGAGGGCAAGGTCATCGCCATGGTCGGCGATGGGATCAACGATGCGCCGGCGCTCGCGCAGGCCGACGTCGGCATGGCGATCGGTACCGGTACCGACATCGCGGTCGAGGCGGCCGATGTGGTGTTGATGCGCGGGGACCTCCGCAGCGTGGCGCAGGCCATCGGGTTGTCGCGCCGCACGATGCAGACGATGAAGGAGAACCTGTTCTGGGCCTTCATCTACAACATCATCGGTATCCCGGTGGCGGCGGGAATCCTTTACCCGGCATTCGGGTTGATGTTGAGTCCGGTCATCGCCAGCGCAGCGATGGCCTTCAGCTCGGTGAGTGTCGTGGGGAACTCCCTTCGCTTGCGCCGCGCGCGAATCCTCTGAGGTCTGGAATGGAGCTGGGGCTCTACACGTTCGTCGACAACACGCCGGACGCACGGGGAACGCTGCTTGCTCCCGAGCAGCGCATGAAGAACCTGATGGAAGAAGTCGTGCTCGCCGACGAGGTGGGACTCGACATCTTCGGGATCGGCGAGCATCATCGGCCCGACTATCTCGTGTCGACGCCAGCGGTCGTGCTCGCGGCGGCCGCCGCGCGGACCAAGCGGATCCGGCTGACGAGCGCGGTCACGGTGCTCAGTTCCGATGATCCCGTACGCGTGTTCCAGGATTACGCGACGGTGGACCTGATCAGCCAAGGCCGCGCAGAGATCATGGCGGGGCGCGGGTCGTTCATCGAGTCGTTCCCGTTGTTCGGGTATGATCTGCACGACTATGACGCGCTGTTCAGCGAGAAGCTCGACCTACTGCTCAAGATCCGCGCCGAGGAACGTGTGACCTGGAAGGGTCGTCATCGCGCCGCGTTGGAGGACCAGCCGATCTATCCGCGTCCCATGCAGTCGCCCATCCCCATCTGGATCGCGGTGGGTGGGACGCCGCAATCCGTCGTGCGCGCGGCCACGCTCGGCCTGCCAATGGCGTTGGCGATCATCGGTGGGTCGCCGGAGCGGTTCAAGCCGTTCGTCGATCTGTATCGTGAATCGTGGGCCAAGGCCGGACACAAGGCCGACGCGCTGCAGGTGAGCATCAACTCGCACGGCTTCATCGCGGACAGCGACGCCGCAGCTGCCGACGCCGCTTTCCCGCCGTACATGACGCAGATGGGCAAAATCGGCCGCGAACGCGGGTGGCCGCCGCCGACGCGACGGCAGTTCGACGCCGAGGTCTCGGCCAAGGGCGCGTTGTTCATCGGCGACCCGCAGCGTGTCATCGACAAGATCCTGTGGGAGCACGAGTTGTTCGGGCACACGCGGTTCGGCCTGCAGTTCAGCGTGGGGACCATGCCACACGCGCAGATGCTGCGCGCGATCGAACTCTACGGAACGGTCGTCGCACCAGCGGTGCGCAAAGCGCTCGGGGGGAAGTGAACATGACGTATCGACTGCCCGCGGCGCTGCGCCTGGGGCCCGTACGCTTGCAGGTCGGCGACCTCGCGCGATCGCTCGCGTTCTATGAGCAGGTGCTCGGCATGCGCGTGATCGTGCGCACCGAGAACGAGGTGTCGCTCGGCGCACAGGGTGATGCGCGCACGCTGGTGGTGTTGGTGGAGAGAAGCGGTGCGATGCCGCATCCGGGGCGTGGGCGTACGGGACTCTTCCACTTCGCGATCCTGTTGCCTGATCGACCGTCGCTCGGGCGATTCGTCAAGCACCTCGGCGCGCTCGGTGTGCGCGCCGGTGCGGGCGACCATCTCGTGAGTGAAGCGTTCTACATCAGTGATCCCGACGGTCTGGGGATCGAGGTGTACGCCGACCGGCCGCGTAGCGAGTGGACGATGGAAGCCGGCGAACTCAGGATGGCGACGGACCCGGTGGACGTCGCATCCGTCATCGCGTCCGCAGGCGCGACCACGTGGAGCGGGATGCCGGCCGGCACGGTGATGGGCCATGTGCACCTCCACGTGGGTGACATCGATCGCGCGGGCGCGTTCTACGCCGATGCGCTCGGGTTCGACCGTGTGGTACGACGGTATCCGGGGGCGCTCTTCATGAGTGCGGGTGGATACCACCATCACGTGGGAACGAATACCTGGGCCGGTCCGCTCGCGCGCGCGGCAGAGCCGCATGAGGCGCAGCTGCTCGAGTGGACGATCGAGGTGCCGAGCGCACGGGATGTGGATGCGGTGGCGCAGGCGTTGGCGCAGCAGGGCGTCGCGGTGACGCGTGCGAACGGGGGCGGGGAGCTCGTGGTGCGCGATCCGTGGGGGACGCCGTTCCGAGTTCGCACGATCGTTACCGCATAGTCACCGCCCTGTGGCCTGGTAGTCGCATCGTATACGATGCCCATCCTCCTCCTCGGTACACTCGCCGCGCTGATCCTCATCTGCGCGCTGCTCTGGTCGGCGAACTTCCTATCGTACCGCTACCTGAAGGAACGCACGCTCCGCGAGCGTCGGTGGGACTACAACATCTGTTGCGGTGAGACCGACGGCGGCGGCATCAACGCCGACATCGTGCAGCACGGCGACGTGCCGCGATTCGAGCTGGTGAACGACGTCACCCGACTCGCGCACGCGACGAAGACGTTCGAGACGGTGCTGTGCAGTCACACGCTCGAGCATGTCGACGATCCACAAGCGATGTTCGCGGAGCTGCGACGGGTGGGCAAGCGCGTCACGATTCTCGTGCCACCGCTCTGGGACCTGGCGGCGGCGTTCAACCCGTTCGAACACCGCGTGATCTTCCTGACGTTCTCCACCCGGCACGACGACCACCTGCCGCGCTACATCCGATACGTCCCCGCGCGATGGCTGCAGTCGGTGCACGGGCAGCGCGTGATCGCACATGCGCCCGGGATGCGTCTGCTCAAGGCGCTTGGCTGGCGCTGAGCAAGGCCCGCGCATTCCGCTGCAGGCCCTCAAGCTTGGCGCGTGTCATCGCCGAGCGCTTGAACCGTGCGCGGTACTCGGCGTCATCCATCGCGAGCCACTCGAGCGCGAGACTGCGGGCATCGTCGACCGAGAGTGCAGCCCGCGGCGCGAGCGGCCCTTCATGCGGCGGTTCGCCCGCGAACTTCACGTTCCAAGGGCAGACCTCTTGGCAGATGTCGCAGCCGTAGAGGTGGTCGCCGAGTGAGGACTCGAACTGTTCAGGGAGAGGACCGCGCAGCTCGATCGTGAGGTATGAGATGCAGCGACGCGCGTCCATCACGCCGGGAGCAGTGAAGGCCTGCGTGGGACAGGCATCGAGGCATCGTGTGCAGGTGCCGCAGTGCTCGTCGACGAACGGCGCATCGGGCTGGAGCGCCACATCGAGGAACAACGACCCGAGGAAGAAGAACGAACCGCGCTCGGGGTGGATGAGCATCGTGTTCTTCCCGAACCATCCGAGTCCGGCCTGCCGCGCGAGGTCGCGCTCGAGGATGGGGCCGGTGTCGACGTAGGCACGGCCGCGCAGCGGCGCTCTCGCTTCTCGCGCGCGCTCGTCGGTGGCCGTGGACCACTCCTGCCGCGCCCAGACCAGAAGCGACTCCAACATGTCCCACATGACGCGATGGTAGTCGTCGCCGCGCGCGTACCGTGCGATCGGGCCGGACGGTTGGCGTCCGCCGTAGTCGAGCGCGACGACGAGGGCCGAGCGCATCCCGGGCTCCGGCCGCGTGGTGTCTTGTCGAAGCTCCGCACCGCGTCGAAGGTAGTCCATCTCGCCGTGTTTTCCGTCGGCGAGCCACTGCTCGAACTGCGGTGCGGTTGAAGCGGGACCGAGTGTGGTGATGCCGGCGAGGTCGAACCCGATGCCGAGCGCCTGCGCCTTGAGCCGCGTCTCGAACGAGGCACTCATCCGGTGCGGCCCGTTCGCAGGATGGTCATCCGATGCGGACGGCCCAGCGGGCGTAGCGGATCACGTCCTCCGCCGGCGGGATGGTGTCGGCGTCGCCGTAGGCCGTGTACATCCGCCAGCGCACGTAGTCGCGCGCGGGGATGGGCAGGAACGGGAAGCGCGCATACCAATGATTGCGGCGGAAGCGCCACGCCACGGTGAGCAGGGCGACGGCCAGCGAAGGGCTGACGAGGGCGCGTGGCAGGAGGCGAAAGACGAGCGAGAGCATCGCCAGACAAGATAGGCAGGCCGGCGACCCGCGGGGCCTGAGGCGAGCGGAGCAGGGACTTGCGTGAAGGATATTAACTAACTAGATAAATAATCATGGCAGACGCACAGAATCCTCCGCTCGACCGCCCCCGCGTCGGGCGCCCGCCGGGCACCCGCGACGGTGACACCGAACGTCGCATCCTCGACGCCGCGCGCCGTGTCTTCGTGCGCCGCGGCACCGCCGGCGCACGCATGCAGGAGATCGCCGAGGAAGCCGAGGTCAATCCGGCACTGCTGCACTATTACTTCGATTCGAAGGACGGCTTGTCCCTGGCGGTCTTCCGCGAAGCCGCCGGGAAGCTCTTCCCGGGGATCCTCCGCATCCTCTCGTCCGACCTCGCGATCGAGGACCGCGTCGAGCAGATCGTGCACCACTACATCGACACGCTGCGAGAGCATCCGTTCCTGCCGGGCTACGTGCTCGGCGAGCTGAACTTCAATCCGTCGCGCATGACGATGATGGCCGCGCAGCTCGCGAGCCCGGGTGCGCCGCTGGCGCCACGTGCGGCACTCGATCGACTCGAGCACGAACTCGCCCGGCGCGCCGCCGTGGGCGACTTCCGTCCGATGACCGCCGATCAGTTCGTCGTGAACCTCGCCTCACTCTGCGTCTTCCCGTTCGCTGCCCGTCCGATGCTCGGCATGCTGCTCGCGATCGACGATGCGGGTTGGCAACGTTTCCTCGATGCGCGCCGCGCCGAACTCCCGCGCTTCATCCTCAACGCGCTCCGCGCATGAGTCCCGTGCTCCGACACTCCGTCCTCGGTCTCGCGATGCTCCTCGCATCCGCGAACTCCGCTACCGCGCAGTCGGCGGTCAGCTCCCCGCCGGCCCCGCGCGATACCCTTCGTCTCTCGGCGCTGCTCGGCGACGCGCTGGCTCGCGATCCGCGCCGCGCGCAGACCCGCCTGATCGTCGAGCAGAGCGCGCTGCGGCTGCGGAACCTCCGCGCCGAGCGCTTCCCGTCGATGTCGGTGAACGCCCAAGCGCAGCACCAATCGGACATCACGAGTGTGCCGTTCCCCGGCGCGGTGCTGCCGTTCAAGGACACATACGACGCGAACGTCGCGGCACGGGTGCGTCTCTTCGATCCGTCACTCGACGCGCGCCGCGCTGCAGAAAGCGCACAACGCGCCGAGTCGGAGGCGCGCGTGGAGTCGGCGCTCTACGCGCAGCGGCAGGTGGTGAACGATGCGTTCTTCACCGCACTGCTCCTGGACGGGCAGCAAGACGTCCTGCGCGCCGGCATCGAGGACCTCGAGGTGCAACAGCGTCTCGCGCGTGCGCGTGTCGCCGCCGGAGCCTCGCTGCCCAGCGAAGTGGCGATGCTCGACGCGGAGTTGCTCGCGCGTCGGCAGCGGCTCGACGAGATCGCCAGCGGTCGGCAGGTCGCGCTCGCACTCCTGGGCGACCTCACCGGGCGCGCGGTGCGCGGCGACGAAGCGCTCGAGGTGCCGCAGTTTGAGGCGTCGATGGCACGAGCGGCGTCCGCGACGGACTCACTGCGACTCCGACCCGAGTACGCGCAGTTCGCCAGCAGCCGTGAGCTACTGGCCGCCCGCCGCGCGACCGTCGCGGCGCAGGAGAAGCCGAGGCTCTCCGCATTCGGTCGCACGGGCTACGGACGCCCGGGATTGAATCAACTCGCTCGCGAGTTCGACTCGTACTGGCTGGCGGGCATCCAGGTGGAGTGGTCACCGTTCGACTGGGGCACGGTCAAGCGCGAACGGGAGGCGCTCGCCATCCAGCAGCAGGTCGTGCAGACGGAGGAGCAGGCGTTCGCGGAACGGGTGCGTCGCGGCACGCTCGCGGACCGCGCGGCGTTCGATCGCTTAGCCCGGAGCCTCACGGCGGACGACGCGATCGTGGCACTCCGCGAACGAGTGCTCGACGAGACCCGACTCCGCTTCCAGGAAGGCGTCGTCACGGTAAGTGAGTTCGTCGATCGCGAGACCGAACTCACCACGGCACGCCTCGTCCGCGCCACCCATCGCGTGGAGCTCGCGCAGGCGCGAGCCCGCTATCTCACTACCGTCGGACTCGAGGTCCGCTGATGTCAGTCTCATTCCGGAAACCCAGCACGCTCGCCGTTGTGGCCGTGCTTTCGCTCACGCTGAGTGCGCTGACCGCCTGCGGGGGTGACGACGCGCCCGACGCCTACGGCAACTTCGAGGCGCTCGAGGTCGTGGTCGCCTCGCAGACGACGGGGCCGATCCAACAGTTCCTCGCGACGGAGGGCCAACCGCTCGCCGCCGGTGCACTGGCCGCGGTGATCGACACCACCGCGCTGGCGCTCGACCGTCAGCAACTCAGCGCACAACGCGCCGCTGTGCTCGCGCGCCAAGCCGAGGTTGCCGAGCAACTGCGGGTGCTCGAGGTGCAACGGGAGGTCGCAGCGCGCGTGTTCGAACGCACCGAACGCCTGCGCGAAGCACAGGCCGCCACGGCGCAGCAGTTCGATCAAGCCGACCGCGATCTGCGCACGGTCCTCGCGCAGCTGGAGGCGGCGAAGGCCCAGCAACGAAGCGTCGGGCTCGAAGGCAGCGCGGTTGAAGCGCGGGTGGCGCAGGCGCGAGACCGTGTGTCCCGTGGTACGGTGAGCAATCCGATCGCCGGCACCGTGCTCGTGACGTATGCTCGCGTGGGCGAGATGGTGAACCCCGGCCAACCGCTCTACAAGATCGCGGCGCTGGACACTTTGGTGCTGCGCGCGTACCTCACCGGCGATCAGCTGGGTGCCGTGACTATCGGCCAGACGGTCGACGTGCACATCCAGGAGGGTCGCGACGGTGTGCGCACGCTACAGGGCACGGTGTCATGGATCGCGTCCCAGAGCGAGTTCACGCCGACGCCGGTCCAGACGCGGGATGAGCGGTCGGACCTCGTGTACGCGATGAAGGTCCGAGTACCCAACCCGAGCGGTGTGCTCAAGATCGGCATGCCCGCGGACCTCACCTTCATCAAGTCGGCGCCACAGTGAGCCGCGATGCCGGCTCGCCGGTCATCCTGAACGCGCTTGGCAAGCGGTTCGGCGAGATCGTGGCGCTCGACGACGTGACGCTGGAGGTGAAGACGGGTGAGATCTACGGCCTCGTCGGCCCCGACGGCGGAGGGAAGACCACGCTGTTCCGCATCCTCACGACGCTCTTGGTGCCTGACGCCGGGACGGCGACGGTACTCGGACGAGACGTCGTCGCGGATCTCTGGGAGATCCGCTCGCGCGTGGGCTACATGCCGGGCCGGTTCTCGCTGTATCCCGACCTGAGTGTGGAAGAGAACCTCGCCTTCTTCGCATCGGTGTTCGGCACGAACATCCGCGACGGCTACGAACTCATCGCGCCCATCTACCGGCAGATCGAACCGTTCAAGCACCGTCGTGCTGGCCAACTCTCGGGCGGCATGAAGCAGAAGCTCGCGCTCTCCTGTGCACTCGTGCACCGCCCGGAGCTGTTGCTCTTGGACGAACCCACGACCGGCGTGGATGCCGTGTCTCGTCGGGAGTTCTGGGATCTGCTCCATGAGCTCCAGGCCTCGGGTCTCACGATCGTGGTATCGACCCCGTACATGGACGAGGCCGACCGCTGCGATCGGGTGGCGCTCATGCAGAAGGGCCGCGTGCTTGCGATCGACACGCCGGACGCGATCGGCGCGGCGTTCCCGCGCCCGTTGTTCGCGGTGCACGGCCTGCCGCGTCACGCGACCATCGAGGCGCTGCGGGCATACACCCATGTCGCCTCGGTGCAGCCGTTCGGCGACACGCTGCACTACAGCGACCGTCGCGAAGGCATCGACGCCGCGTCGGTCATCCGTGACGTCACCGCGTGGCTGGCGGCGCGCGACGTACGTGATGTGCGCATCGCGCCGATCGCCCCGGGCATCGAGGATGCGTTCATGGCGCTGATGGGCGACCAAACAGGTACATCGCGGTGACGAACGCCATCGAGGTGCGCGATCTCACGCGGCGGTTCGGCACGTTCACGGCGGTCGACACCATCTCGGTCGACGTCGGCGTCGGTGAAGTGTTCGGCTTCCTCGGCGCCAACGGGGCGGGCAAGACCACGGCGATCAAGATGCTCATCGGGCTGCTCGAACCGACGAGCGGGAGGGCGCAGGTCGCCGGCTTCGACGTGCTCACGCAATCGGAGGAGGTGCGCCGTCGCATCGGCTACATGAGCCAACGGTTCTCGCTGTACGACGATCTCACGATGCGCGAGAACATCACGCTGTATGGGGGCATCTACGGGCTGAGCGATGCGGAGATCCGCACGCGCGGCGACGAACTCCTCAGCGGGCTCGGCATGATGCACACTGCGGATACGTTGGTGAGCACGCTGCCGCTCGGCTGGAAGCAGAAGCTGGCGTTCTCCGTCGCGATGCTGCATCGGCCGGCGGTGGTGTTCCTCGATGAACCCACGGGTGGTGTGGACCCGGTGACGCGCCGGCAGTTCTGGGAGATGATCTACGCGGCAGCAGCACGCGGGACGACGGTGTTCGTCACCACGCACTACATGGACGAGGCGGAGTACTGTGATCGCCTGTCGATCATGGTCGATGGGCGGATCGCGGCGATGGGGACCCCCGCTGCGCTCAAGGCCGAGTTCGGCGCGACGAGCATCGACGATGTGTTCGTCCGGTTGGCGCGTCCGTCGGCTGCGACCGCTCCGGGAGAGGGCTGACGTGCACACTCCGGGTCGTATGCACGCCCTCCGTGCGTTCGTGGTGAAGGAGCTGCGTCACATCCTGCGCGATCGCCAGACGCTGATCATCCTCCTGTTGATGCCGTTGGCGCAGGTGGTGTTGTTCGGCTTCGCGATCCGCACCGATGTCACCGACATCCGGCTCGC
>JBJXGK010000091.1:0-79177 GCA_046153705.1 Gemmatimonadaceae bacterium | reverse complement strand
AACGACCGGGACCGGGCCACCGCGGTCGCCGAGTCCTGGGTCCGCGAGCACCCCGCGGGATGGACGGTCGCGCTGCGTGCGTCCGACGCGGTGTACCGCCCCTACTGGACGCCGTCCTGTTCCGACGCCTCCAGCAACGGGTACGTGTCGCTGCGCATGGCCGACGGGCCCACCGAAGTCGAGCTCGCGTTCCGCTGCCCATTGAGCCCGAGCGCGACGCTCGAGCAGCTCGCGCAACAGTTCCGATTCGCCATTCCCGCGTCGCTGCCGACAGGCCTGCGTTCCCCGCGCTGGTCGTTCCGCGCGGCGTTGGTGGACGGTGCGGTCTACGAGAACGTGCAGTTCTCCAAGGATGCCTCCGGCGCACTGCGCATCACCGTGGTCGCGCGACTGGCCGGCATCCATGCGCGGAATGAGAAGGAGGCGTGCGACGACGAGGCCGCGAATCTCGAGCGTGAGTTCGTCGACGCGCGACCGCTGGGCGACACCGACTGCCGGATCGTGCGGCGGCACCGGGTACCGGTGCGGCTCGAACTCACCATGCCGTCGAACCTCGCCGCGTTGCGCTGAGCGCCGTCGCATGCAGACGCGCCGTCAGCGCGTGATGCGTTCGATCCGTGTGCCGATAGTCACGAGCAATGACCCGTCGATCGACACCGCGAGATTCGTCGGACCGCTCCCCACCGCCGCGAACGCGCCCACCGCACCGGTCGCGACATCCATGCGATACACCACGCCGGTCCCGAAATCGCTGAAGAAGTAGTCGCCGGTGTAGCTGGTGCCGAAGCGGTTGTTGAGCGGCTCGTAGAACGCGGCACCGATCACCGCCTCGCCTTCGAACAGTGTGGGGCTGTCCACGTGGCCGTACGCGAAGATCGGCGCATCCACCCCAGAGGCCGACGTCGGCCCCTCGGTGGACGGCCAGCCGTAGTCCGCGCCGCGACGGCCGAGGTTGATCTCCTCCCACGAGTCCTCGCCCACGTCGTTGATATGCAGGCGGCCCGTGCTCTGCTGGAACGCGAACGTGTACGGATTGCGCAGCCCGCGCGCCCAGATGGCGCGATTGCCGCCGGTCGCCGAGCTGTAGAACGGATTGTCGGTCGGGATGGTCCCGTCGGGATTGTACCGGAGGATCTTCCCGAACACCGAGGTGAGTGCGGGCGCGAGCGATCCGTTGGCATTGTCACCTACGGCCACGTACAACTTGCCGTCGTTGCCGAAGGCCATCGCCCCGCCGTTGTGGTTCTCCGCGCCGGAAAGAGCCGACAGATCCACGAGCACTTGTTCAGTTGACGCGGCGACGTCACCGAGCGCCTGGAAGTAGCTGATGCGATTGTGCACGCCGCCCTGCGCGGTGGTGTAGTAGACGTACACGATGCCCGTCGTGCCGAAATCCGGGGACAGCGCGATGCCGAGCAGTCCGCGCTCACTCCCGCTGGCGACGTTCACAGTCGCGAACGCGACGGGATTGAGCAGGCCATCGCGCACCACGCGGATCGCGCCGCCCTTCTCGGCCACGAACAGTCGGCCGTCCGGCGCGACGGCGATGGCGGTGAGCTGACTGCCGAACCCGGAGACGAGCGTGGCCTGCGAGAAGCCCGACGCGCGCGCGACGCTCCCGCCGAACGTGACGTACGAGGAGACCCACGCCGAGCGGTTGCCGTTCGGGTCGGTGGCGCGCACGGAAATGGTGTGTGTGCCGGAGGCGTACGCCGCCGTCGACATGATGTTGGCTTCGTAGGGCGCGGAGGCGTCCGAACCGATGATCGTGCCATCGATCGCGAAATCGACCGAGGCGATGCCGGCGGAGTCTTCGGCCGTGGCGGTGAGTGTGAGTGCGCCGGTGAGTCCTTCCGTGGCGGTCGCGGGGCTCGTGAGCACCGCGGTGGGCGCGGTCGAATCGGACGACGCCGTGAGCGACTCGCAGGAGGCGACGAACGCGCCCATCGAGAGTGCGAGGGCTGAGCGGAGGAGAGGCGTACGGATGGTCATCATATCGAGGGGACGAGCTATGGGAGACTGTGGAACGCTGCGCCGGTGGAGCGTCACACACTGTGATAGTCTCGGCAGCACTTCCGGGCGCCGTGACGGCTGTCCAGCTTTGGCGGATGCGAATCGGACTCGGAGTGGTCTTGCTGCTCGGCGTGGTCGCGAGCGGCGCGCAGGCCCAGCAGGTGCCTGCGCGACGGTTCATGTTGGTACCCGTGAGCGCGGTGGAGCGCTTGCCGATGTCGGTGCCCGTGCCGCTCGACTCGGTCGTGCGCGCTCATCCGGCGAAGATGGTCGTGGGCGGGCTGATCGGCGGGGCCGCGGGGTTGTACCTGGGCGGCGTGTTCGGCGCGAACCTCGGTGGCGGCGGATTGAGTGGCGACGACCTGCGCGGCGGCGGCTTCGACGATCTCGCCAACGCATTGTTGTTCGGGGCGCTCGGTGAATCGCTCGGCATGGCGCTCGGCATCCACTTGGCCAATGGAAGACGAGGGAGCTACTGGCGTGACGCGATCGCGGTGGCAGGCACGGGGATCCTCCTGCTGATCCCGGCGGCGTCGATCGACAACGCATGGGTGATCGTGCCCGTGGCACAGCTCTGGTCGGGCATCGTGGTCGAACGTCGCACCACGCGCTGAACGGCCGGCTAGTCGAGCGCCCGCGACGTCGGGTCCTGCGCCGCGATCCAACGACGCAGCGCTTCGCACTCGTCCACTGCGCGCAGCTGCTCGAACAACACCAACGCTTTGTGCGCATCGGCGAGCGCCGCGGTGACGTCGCCCACCGCCGCGCCGAGCTCCGCCCGTGAACGCAGCGACTCCGCCTGGTGGAGCACCGCCCCATGGGACTGCGTGCGCTCCACCGCGAAATCGAGCAGCCCACGCGCCTCGCCGTAGTTCCCGGTGATCGTGCACGCCACACCGGCGAGTCGATGGGCCTCGGCCTCGCGCACCGGTTCACCCGCCGCCGCGAACTCCAACGCCGCACGACGCGCCGTCGCCTCGGCGAACGTCGGGTCACCGCGCCGCAGGGCGATCTCCGCACGGCCAAGCCGCGCGATGGACACGATCAACGGCACCGCCGCATCGCGACCGAACTCGATGCTGCGCTGCTCCAGCTCGTCGGCCTCGCGCAGTCGACCGAGGTCGCGATACGTGATCGCCAAGTTGTGGAAGCACTCCGCCAGGCCGCGCGTGTTCCCGGTGCGCTGATGCGCCGAGATGGCGAGGTTGTAGAGCGCGAGCGCGCCATTGCGATCACCCTCGATGTTGGCGATGGCGCCGAGATTGTTCATCGCCCGGGCGACCAAGGCATCGTCGCCGTCGGCGCGGGCGAGTTCGAGGGCCTCGGTGAATCCCGCGCGGGCGCGACCGAGCTCGCCGAGCACGAAGTGTGCGGCGCCGTTGAGGACCGTGGCACGGCGCAGGCTGGGGCGATCGTGGCTCACTTCGATGGCGGGCAGGACACTCGCGAGCCAGTCGCGCGCTTCGCGTGCGCGGCCGGTGCGTACCAGCGACTCAGCCAGCAGCGCGGCGGCCGACGGCGAGCTGCGCACAGCGTCCACGTGCGTGAACAACAACGCGCCTGCGTCGGACCACGCACCCGCGTCGGCCAGACGTTGCGCGCGCTGGCCTACCTCGCGGATCATCGGCGACGGATCATTCATCGTCGCCTCCTTCGAGAAGGCGCACGAGGCGCGGCCGCGAGATCGCGAGTCGTCGCGCCGCCTCGCTCTTGTTGCCACCGCAACGATCCAGCGTCTCCTGCACCGCCTGCCGGATGATATCGGCGAGAGCGACGGGTGCGGCACTGTCGACGGACCGCCCGTCGCCACGCGCCGACTCGAACTCGAAATCCTCGGCCTCGAGCACCGGCTTGGACGTGAGCAGGATGGTACGCTCGATGACGTTCCGGAGCTCGCGGATGTTGCCGGGCCAACTGCGCTCGCGCAGCGCGCGTTCGGCGCGCGGACTGAGTTCGGGACGTCCGACCCCGTACTCCGAAGCGAACTTCCCGAGGAAGTGCTTGGCGAGGGGCACGATATCCTCGTGCCGATTGCGCAGCGGCGGCAGCGCGACCTGGAGGACGTTCAAGCGATAGAAGAGGTCCTCGCGGAACTCGCCGGCGCGCACCGCGGCCTCGAGATTCACGTGCGTGGCCGCGATCACGCGCACATCGATGGCGATGCTGCGCACACCGCCCACGCGACGGATGCTCCGCTCCTGCAGCGCACGCAGGAGCTTGCCCTGCAGCGGAAGCGCCAAGTGCCCGATCTCGTCGAGGAAGATCGACCCGCCCTGCGCCATCTCGAACAGACCGGGCTTGGTGGACGACGCGTCGGTGAACGCACCCTTCTCGTGTCCGAACAGATCGCTCTCGAGCAGATGCTCGGGAAGTGCGGCGCAGTTGATGTCGACGAACGGCGATTCGCAGCGTGGGCCGTTGTAGTGGATCGCCCGCGCGATGAGTTCCTTGCCGGTGCCTGTCTCGCCGGTGATGAGCACGGTCACGTTGCTGTGCGGGATCACTCGCGCCACACGTTCGAGTGCGGAGGCGAGCGAGCCGCTCGCACCGAGGATGCCGTCGAACGTGTACTTCTGCGTCTCCGTGGCGGCGAACGCGCGACGGGTCTCCTGAGAAAGAAGGCGGTCGGCCGCTTCCTTGATCCACGTGCGCAGGAGGTCGAGGTCTTCGGGGATGACGAAGAGTTGGTCCGCACCGGAGCGGACGATCGCCGCCGTCAGGCGATGTCCGGCCTCGCCGGCGATGGCCGCGAACATCACTTCACCGTCGGCGCGGAGTTCGCGCGCGGCCCGCGCGAGTGCCGCTTCTTCGCCGCCAGCCGCGAGCAGCACGACGGTGCGCGTGGGATCGACGCCCTTGGGAACCGTCGTGGTGCGCTCGAACGCCAACCCCACTTCAGCGGCGAGTGTGGGCCAGAGGTCGCTGAAGGAATCGCTGATCGCATGCACGACGAGCGTGGCCGGCGCGTGCACCCGACCTACGTCGACCTTCGCACTGCCCGCGCCAGCCTTGGGACCGCTCATCACATCACCAGGCGATGATGTAGTCGGTGAAGCTGATGACGTCGACTTCGATCTCGTCCAGGTCGCCCGCCAGGATGCTCGCCTGCTTGATCCACGGCGCGGTGCTGTTCTCGCGCTTCCAGATGGCGAGCATCGCCCGGTAGGTCGAGTCGGTCGCGGTGATCTCGCCGTCCTCATCGAGATCGTCGTCGGCCTCGAGGAAGTTGTACTCGAGTTCGGCCGGATCGGAGGGATCGAACCGCAACCCGGAGGGCGAGAACCGCACGATGAATCTCGCCGGGTCCACGAGCGTCATCGTGATGAGGATCGAGTCGCCGTTGACGAACGGCGTCCCATTGGGGCGCGTGAGCAACGCACCGTCGGACACCTTGAAGCGGATGAATACCGTGGAGTCGGTGCGACCCGGCCGCGAGCGGTAGTACATGAATACCTCGCGGCTCTGGCCAGCCACCGCGTAGAACGACACGACGGGGTTCGCGATCGCGGGTGCGCCAGGCGCTGGCGCCAGCGAGTTCACCAGCAGGCTGGTGTCGTTCGGCGTCGGCGTGAGCGGGGCCTCGGGCTCGACCGGCGACTCCGAGCAGGAGGCGACGACGCTCACGATCGCGATGACAGCGGCGAGGACGATTCGGGGGTGACGCATGCACAACTCTCCTAAGGAAGCCTACGTGCGCAGAGCGCCTCGGCGTGAGTGCGCTCCGCGCGAGCAGGTCGATCTGCGGACTTAGGGCCGGAGCTCGAACCGGGGGGTCCGCACCCCGCACCATTTCAGGAAGCAACTCTGACACCAGACAGGTGAACTTGCACAAACCCAATCTGACCAACGAGTTACGACACAATAGTGAATCCGCATGCTATAACGAAACGTTCCAACCGCATATCACTTCGAGCCGGCGGGCCGCAACACTCTGGGGATGCCGGGAATTTCTCCCGGAAGCGTGGGGATGCGGCGGGATCCGACGATCGGCTTCAGGGCTCAGCGGCACCGCCGCTCAGCCGTTCGGCGACCAGATTCGCCAGCAGTACCGCCCCGACAATGGCCGCCGTGGGGAACAGCACCAACCACCAGCGCGCCACCAGCCGCCCCTCGGATTCGAGGATGATGTTCCCCCAACTCGGGTCGGGCGGCGCGACGCCCAAGCCGAGGAACGAGAGTCCGGCCTCTAGCGGCACCGCCGCGCCGAATGCGACGGTCGCCGCCACGGCGATGGTGGGGAGCAGTGCCGGCAACAGGTGCCAACGGAGCAGACGGAGCGAGGGGACGCCGAGCGCTCGCGCGCCACGGAGGTTCTCACTCGCCAGGAGTCGCCGCGTCTCCTGTCGCACCAGGCGCGCGGTGGTCATCCATCCGGTCGCGCCGAGCAGCAGCGCGAGCACGAGCGGGGACACACGCCCGAACGCCGCCACGGCGGTGAGCAACACGAGCAGACGCGGCACCGCCATCGCGGCGTCGGTGACGCGCATGAGCACCGCGTCGACCCATCGACCCGCCAGTGCTGCGGTGCTGCCCACCAACGACCCGACCACGACCGCCACGAGGACCGCGAGCGACGCGATCCCGAGCGAGACGCGCGCACCCGCAAGCATCCGACTCAACACATCGCGTGAGAGCGGGTCGGTACCGAACGGATGAGCCCACGTCGGCGCCTGCGAAGCGAGCGTGACGGGATCCGGTTGCGCGAGCGGATCGTACGGCGCGAGCCAAGGTCCGGCGACCGCGAGCAGCACCAGCGCCGCGAGCGCGAGAGCCGGCATGTGCGAGACCGCCCGCGACGGGCGACCGTTCGTCGCGACCGTCGCCGCCTCAGGCATCCGCGGCTCTGTCAGGTGCACTCACTCCACCCGCCGCTGCCGCGGATCGGCCCAGGCGACGGCGAGGTCCGCCACCACCGTGCCGAGAACGACGAACAGCGAGCTCACCAGCACCGCCGCACTCACCAATGGATAGTCGCGACGCGACACCGCCTCGACGACGGCGCGTCCCATCCCCGGCCACGCGAAGACGCGCTCGACCAGCACCGCCCCGCCGATGAGGGCCGGAAACAGCACACCGGTCAGCGTGAGCACCGGTGTGAGCGCGTTGCGCAGCGCATGCCGCCACAACACGCGCGACTCGGTGAGACCTTTCGCGCGGGCGGCGCGCACGAACTCCGTGTCGACCACCGCCAGCATGGCGCGACGCTGGTGCCGTGCGACCAACGCCGCGATGATCACCGCGAGGGTGGACGCCGGCAAGGCGAGATGATGCAGCAGGTCGAGTGCGCCGCGCACGCCGCCCGGCGCGAAGTCACTGCGCATGCCGGTCACCGGGAACAGCCCCCAAGCGAGGGCCGGACCCATGACGAAGAGCAGCGCGAGCACGAACTCCGGTACGCTCAACAGCACGAGGGTGAGTTGTCCGACGCCGCGCGAGGCACGTGTGTCGCCGCGCCACCCCTGCCACGAGCCGATCAGCACGCCGCCCACGATGCCGAGGAGCAATGCCGTGCCCATGAGCACCATCGTGGGCGGCACCGCCTGGCGGAGCGCCGTGATCACCGGCTGCCCGCGGGAGAACGACCAGCCCAGTTCCCCGCGCGTGAGATTCCGGAGATAGAGCCCGTACTGCTCGACGATGGGCCGGTCGAATCCATGGAGCGCACGCATGCGCTCGCGCAGTTCAGGCGAGACACTCTCGTGCTCCATCGACGCGGCGAACGGATCGCCCGGCGCGAGACGAATGAGGACGAAGCCGAGGGTGAGGACGAGAGCGACGACCGACGCGCCTTGCGCGAGGCGCGCGAGCATGACGCGTCTCAACTCAGCGCCCGATCACGGTGCCGCAGGTGCCGCGTCACGCGGGAGACGCTGGGCGGGGTCGACCGACCACTCGCCGAGCGTGAGCCACCACGCGTCGGGGCGCCAGGCCGGCAACACGAAGCGCTTGTGCACCGCCGAGACGTTGCGCACCTCGTACAGCCAGATCGCCGCCGCGTCGTCGACGATCTGCTGGTAGGCGCGTCGCAGATGCGCCTTGCTCTGCACGGGATCGAGCGCGGCGAGCCCCGACTGCACCGCCGAGTCGAACGCGGCGCTCTCGTAGCGCCATGCGTTCTGCGAGCCTCCACCCGGGATCGCGGCGCTGGCCCATGACCCACGGAGGCCCGTGGGGCTCGGCGTGGTACGCGTCCCGCCGACGATCGCGTCGAAGTTCCCCGTGGTCTGTGCCTTGAGGAAGGTCGGGAAGTCCATCGGCGCGAGGGTCATGCTCACGCCGACACCGCGTAGCTGCTCCTGGATGAGCGTGGCCGCGCGCTCGCGCGGGCGACTCGTGGACGGGAACGGCACCGTGAAGGCGAGCCGGCGACCGTTGCGCATGCGCGTGCCGTCGGCCGCGCGTGTGGTCCAGCCAAGCGAGTCGAGCAGCGCCTCGGCGGCGGCACGATCGAACGGGATCTGCACGATGGTGGTATCAGCCGTGGACTGCGCGCGCACCATGGGACCGAGACCCGGCAGCGCGAGCGTGTCGAAGATCGCTTTCACGATGGTGGTACGATCCACGGCGAGTGTCAGTGCACGGCGCAGGGCGCGCTCGCCGAAGAGCGGATGCGGACGCGCCGGCGCCTTGGGATCGCGGAAGTTGAACGCGACGAACGCGTAGTCGAAGCTGGGCGAGTTGAACACGTTGAGGTGCGGCTGCGCCGCCATCTCCGCGACCTCGTTGGGCGGCAGGGGATCGAACACGTCGGTCTCCGCCGCCTTGACGCGGGCGATGCCAGTGGCGAGTTCCGGCGTGATGCTGAACAGCACACGGTCGAGCTTCGGACGGCCACGGTAGTGACCGTCGACCGCGGCGAGCTCGAGACGGGCCCCAGGCTCCCAGCGGACGAACTTGAAACGCCCGCTGCCGACCGGGGCGCGGGCGGCCTCGCTGGTGCGAAGCGTACCGCTCGCGATCGAGCCGTACACATGTGCCGGCAACGGGACGATCTGGGTGGTGACGAAGAACTGTTCAGGCGCACGGGCCGCGAAGCGCATCTCCACCGACAGCGAGTCGACCGCCGTCACGCCAGTGACGATCGCCGTGGACGCGTTCAGCGACGACGCATTGGCCGAGTCACGGATGACGTCGAAGCCGAGCACGACGTCGCGGGCGACGACGGGGCGGCCGTCGTGCCAGCGGGCGTCCGGGTGCAAGCTGAAGACGATGGCCAGCGAGTCGCTGCTCCAGCGCCAACTGCGGGCCAGGCGCGGCTGGAAATCGACGTCACCTACCGTATTGAGCGACGGCCCGATCTCGGCGAGGCGATCGAACAGCAGGTCGGAGACGGTTCTGCCCTGCACGCCTTCGACAAGCGGAACGAGCAGTGCGTCGGCGTCGGCCGGCGTACCGATGATGACCGTGCCGCCATTCTGCGAAGATCCCGAATCCGTCCCGCAGGCGAACAGTCCGAAGAGACTCAAGGAGGCGAGCAAGCGGCGCATGGCGGTCCGGAGGAGAGGTGGAGACGGCGTCTCAGGTGGTCGCCGTCCGTCTCCCGAAGTATGCGGTGCGCGGGGTGCGCTCGCTACAGCCGTGCGCGGCCGTCAGGGCGCGAAGGCGGCACTCAAGGCACGCCGCGCGGACGCATGCGCGCGCAGCACCGGTCTCGCACCGGTGAAGGCCGCGGCGTCGGGCAGGAACGTGGCGGAGGGGAACTCGCCCGACTCACCGATGGCCCACGGCGCGACCTGTGCGTGAAGCCGGTCGATGAGCGGATGCATCACCGCCTCGGTGAAGACCGTCTCGCGGAGCTCGCGCAGGAGCTCGCGATAGCGGGCGTCGTACACCGGGTCGTCGATGAGGAAGCGGATGAGCGGCCACTGCGCACCAACCTCGTTCATGGTGAACGACAGCCCGTTGAACGTGGGTTGCACACCGACGATGGGCGGGTTGTTCGTGAACGACTCGTTGTGGTCCCACGGGATCCATACGAGCCCGCGCGTGCTGTGGCGGTACAGATAGTAGTTCTGCGCCATGGTCCCGTAGGCGTCCCAGTTCACCATGGTGGTGTTGACGGCGAGCCAGCGCAGGAAGTGGTCGACGTCGAACGTCGCCTCGAGCGCTGACCGCCACGCGGCTGGCTGGGCGCTGCGGAGCGGATCATTGAGCGCGGTGACGAGCGCCTGCACGTCAGAGAAGTCGGCGGCGGACTTGTTGGACTTCTTCTCGAACTCATCCGCACGGAACGTTTCGAGTGTGGACGTGGGCTTGTAGAGGTTGCCGTCGTCCTCACCGAACGCGCTCAGCGGATAGGTGTCATCGATGACTTCGACTGCCGTGTAGAGCCCCACGTAGCGGCTGCCGCCGCCGAAGTCGACCCACACGCGATAGAACGCGGTGCGCGCGGCGCCGACACCGCTGGCCCGGAGCAGTTCGCTCGCGAGTCGCTCGCGGATGAGCGAGGCGTCGGCGACCGCCGGCGAGAACGAGAGCTCGCGAAAGCCGTAGAAGCGTTGCCCGCGGATACGCGGGAAGTCCTTGGCGAACTGATCGAGCTTGAGCCGGAAGGGCAGTTTGAACTTCCCTCCGCGCCACGCAGCGGCGAGCGAAGAGTTGCCCTTGAGCCGGAATCCGACGTGGTCCCAGCGCTTGCCGCCGAACCGCAGGGCGACGTTCACATAGGCAGGGTCGTCGGTGGGGAAGGTCTGGCTGGGCGAACCACCGGCACCGAACGAAAAGCCGAACAACGAACTGACGTCGGCTTGAATCGCCGCCCACTGTTCGCGGGACATCGCGAGGTCGAGCCGGGGGACTTCGTCGTTGGGGAAGACCTCGGCGTAGTCAGGCGACGTGTTGCCGTGCGTTAGCGTGGTCCAGTCGGGGTTGGAGTCTGCGGGTGAGACCGGATCCGGCACGGGCGGTTCGACCAGGCGCGACTCGGTGACGCACGCGGTGACGGCCACGGCGAGTAGCGCGCACGCAGCGAAACGTGCGCGCCACAGCAGGGCGGCCAACCCCGCGCGGACGGATCGTACGACCATCATGAGAAGAACGCTGGGGTCTGGCCCGGCGACGGTCAACCGGTCGTGCGTATCGGGGTTGTAAGGAGTAGAATCCCCGGGTCTCCTTCCTCCCCGAGCCGGACGATGCGCCCTACTGCCCTCCTCCTTTTTTCCGTCGCACTGTTCGCCTGCGACGGCGCTGCCAGCGATCCCGACCTCGGGCGTTGGAAGACCCGCGCCGACGCGGTCACCATCACCCGCGACGACTGGGGGATCCCGCATATCGTCGGGACCACCGACGCCGACGCCGTGTTCGGGATGATGTACGCGCAAGCCGAGGACGACTTCAATCGCATCGAGATGAACTATCTCACGGCGATGGGGCGGCGCGCCGAAGCCGATGGCGAATCGGCGCTCTGGAGCGACCTGCGGATGCGCTTGTTCATCGACCACGATTCGATCCGCGCCAAGTACGGCGAGAGTCCCGAGTGGCTGCGAGCACTCATGGATGCATGGGCCGATGGGCTCAACTACTACCTGCATGTACACCCCGAGGTGAAGCCGAAGGTGCTCACGAGGTTCGAGCCGTGGATGGCCCTGACCTTCAGCGAAGGCAGCATCGGCGGTGACATCGAGGCGGTGTCACTGAGCGGCATCGAGGCGTTCTACGGCGAGACGCGCAAGCTCGCCGCGGCGGAGCCGTACCGCCTACGAGAGCCCTCCGGCTCCAACGGGTTCGCGATCGCGCCTTCGCGCTCCAAGTCGGGCAAGGCCCTGTTGTTGATCAACCCGCACACCTCGTTCTTCTTCCGCGAGGAGCTGCACGTGAAGAGCGGCGAAGGGCTCAACGCCTACGGTGCGGTGACGTGGGGGCAGTTCTTCGTGTACCAGGGTTTCAACAGCCGCGCGGGGTGGATGCACACGTCGAGCGGAGCTGATGTGATCGACGAGTACGCGGAGACGCTGGTGGCCAGAGACTCCGCGCGTGCGTACGCGTACGGCAGCGAGGTGCGACCGTTCCGCACGTCGCGCGTCACGCTGCGCGTGCGCAGCGCGGAGGGGCAGTTCACCGATCGCTCGTTCACCACGTACCACTCGCACCACGGACCGGTGATCCGCGAGCAGGACGGCAAGTGGATCACCGTGCGGCTCATGAACGATCCGGTGAAGGCCCTCACGCAGTCCTACCTGCGCACCAAGGCGAAGGACCACGCGAGCTTCAGCGAGACGATGCGATTGCACACCAACTCGTCCAACAACACCGTCTTCGCCGATGCGAGCGGGAACATCGCGTACTTCCATGCCAATCACGTCGCGCGGCGCGACCGGGCGTTCGACTGGTCCGAACCGGTCGACGGCAGCAACCCGGCGACGGAGTGGAAGGGCATCCACACGCTGGAAGAGAGTCCTAACGTGCTCAACCCGCCCACGGGATGGATCCAGAACACCAACAACTGGCCGTTCTCCGCGGCCGGCCGCTACAGTCCCGTGCGGAGCAGGTTCGCGGACTATTTCGAGGAGTACGGCGAGAACGCCCGCGGCGTGCACGCCATGGAGGTGCTCTCGCGCGAGACCGCGTTCACGCTCGAGTCGCTGATCGGCGCGGCCTACGACCCGCACCTCACGGCATTCGACGAGTTGATCCCTGCACTCGTGGCCGACCACGCCGCACTCCCGGCGCGCGACCCGCGCAGAGCGGCGCTCGCCGAGCCGGTGGCGCATCTGCGGGACTGGGACCGTCGCTCGGGTGTGACGTCCACCGAGACGTCGCTGGCGGTCTTCTGGGGTGAGACGTTGTGGCAGATGCTGCGCGCGGACCCGGAAGGCGAAGGGCTTTCGCTCGACGCGCAGATGCGGAGCCCGGGTGCACGCCAGTACCGCTTGGCCGCACTCGATAGCGCCGTCGCGTGGCTCACGCGCGACTTCACGGAGTGGAAGGTCCAGTGGGGCCAGATCAATCGCTTCCAACGGCTCACCGGCGACATCGAACAGCCGTTCAATGACAATGCGATGAGCACACCGGTCGGGTTCACTTCGTCGCGCTGGGGCAGCCTCGCCGCGTTCGGTGCACGTCCCTACCCCGGGACCAAGCGCATCTATGGCACCAGCGGCAACAGCTTCGTAGCCGTCGTGGAGTTCGGTGACTCGGTGCGCGCGATGGCGGTGACCGCCGGCGGTCTCAACAGCGACCCGAAGAACAAGCACTTCAACGATCAAGCGGAACGCTACGCGAAGGGGGCGCTACGCCCCGTGTATTTCTACGAGAATCAGTTGGAGGCGCACACAGAGCGCCGATACAAACCGGGTGCCGAGACGCCTTGAGGGTGCGGCGCTCGGATGGCAGCGGCTTGATGGCAGACACAAGAAAGGCCGCCCGGACAGGCGGCCTTTCTCACATCACCCATCCGATTTCCCATCCACCATCCGCCCGCTGCCCGCTGCCAGCTGCCAGCCGCCAGCCGCCAGCCGCCCTACTTCATCAGTACCCCGAGCTCGGACTTCGCCCCCGTGCCTTTCGCCACGAGCTCCATGACGTATCTCGGTTTCTTCTCATCGTCCGTCGCGACGAACTTCACCCATCCGCCGGTGCTCGATTCGTCGAGCCACCAGTCGATGCTGCCGCCGCCCTGACCGAACCGTACGTGGCGCGCGGTGAAGGTGCCGGCTGGGGTCGTGACGCTCTCGGTGCCGATGGTGGCGCCCTCGAGTGATTCCTTGGTGGGACGGCCGGTGAACGAACCCTTCATGTTCCACACCGTCCACTGCTCGGGCACGAGCATCTCCTGCGCCTCGCTGTTACCCGGCAGTTTGGCGCGCATGCGCACCAGACGCTGCGTGTACTCGTCCCCCTCCGACCTGAAGAGCGCTTCGAGGTTCACCGTGTCGGCGCCGTCGTCGCTCTTCACGATCGTCTTCATGCGCCACCACTCGCCGCCGTCGGTCTGCTTGCCGATGAAGGCCCGCTCGACGGTCTGCACCTCGTTCTCATCGTCGTCGGTGACCTTGATCGACCAACGCGTCCACTCGCCGGGCTTGTAATCGTTCTCGAACATCGTCGCGCCCGAGAGGTACTGCACGGCGAAGAGCTGTGAGATCCAGATCCACGCGAAGTCGGTGCTCCACACCGTGGGTCCGCGCATGCCGCGCGCGCCGCGCGCGCTGCCGCCGGCGACGGCAACCGACGTACCGAACGAGCTGGCCAGCTGCCCCTCGCGCGCCTTCAGGAGGGCGAGTGCGGCTTCAGTGAAGCCGGAGCGGTCACCCGCGAGATAGCCGCGGAGACGATCCTTGAGCGAGCGATACTCGGGAAGCTTGAACCCGCCGGCCGCTGCGGCCGCGATCTCGGGACCGTCGAGGATCTTCTGCCGCTCCTTGCGCATCGCCTCGGAGTCGGAGGCCCCGCACTTCGCCTTGATCGCGATGCGTGCCGCGAGCCCACCGAGCCTGCTGCCGGAGGCGGAACCGGCGGCCTCGAAGTCCTTCTTGCACTGTTCGAACTTCTGGATCCGCGCCTCGGCGTCGGAGACCTGCGGGGCCGTGGTCTCGGATTCCGCCTTCTCCTTCGCATGCGAGGTGAAGAAGCGGTCGAGAATGGCTTCGGTGATGTCGAGGACACGATCGGACTGCGCCCGCACACCCGCCGGAACGGCGAGGGCGGTCAGCAGCGAGACGGCGACGAGGGCGGAACGGGCGGACATACGACCTCCGGACGGGACAGACAAAACGCGTGAACCGATGGGGTGACCAACGATAGGGGTACGGCGGATTACCCGCCAGAACGGAAACCCTGAACCCCTGGTTTCACTGTGACGCGCCTCACGTTCGGGGGCCGATGTGCAAGTTTTCCCACAGCCGACGTCTCCTTGCTGTATCGTCGACGTCACGCCACCGCGGCGCGACCCCACTTTGGAGAGCACCATGACCCGCTCGTTCGCCCTCGCCCTGCTCACCCTCGCCGCCTGCAGTGGCGAAGCATCCATGCCCGCAGTGGAGTCCGGAGCCTCAAGGGACGGCCTCGCCGTCTCGGCGCCGGCCATCGAAGTCGCCGACGGTGCACGAATGGCCCCGAGCCTTGGGCGCGGGGTCGCCGGGGGCGTCGCCGGTGGTGTCGCCGCCGACGCGATCAAGCGCGCGCCACAGGCCGGCGACTCCGCGCGCATGCTCATCCGCACGGCCAACGTCGGCATCAAGGTCGACTCACTCGAGACCGCCATGGCAGCGCTGCGTCGGCTTGCCACGGCGCTCGGAGGGGCGGTGGGCAACGTCTCCGTGAACGCCGGCGAGTTCCAAGTGCGCTCAGCCACGCTCGAGCTGCGTGTACCGTCGGCCCGCTTCGCCGACGCGATGGCCGGCATGAGCCCGATCGGCAAGGTGGAGTACAGCAACGAAAGCGCCGAGGACGTCGGAGAGGAGTATGTGGACCTTACTGCGCGCATCACGAACGCCAAGCGGCTCGAGTCGCGGCTGATCGACCTGCTCGCGACCCGCACCGGCAAGCTCGAGGATGTGCTGGCGGTGGAACGTGAACTCGCGCGCGTACGCGAGGAGATCGAACGGCAACAAGGCCGCGTGCGCTATCTGAGCACGCGTGTGGCGACGAGCACACTCTCGGTGACGGTCAGTGAACCGGCGCCGGTGGTGAGCGAGCCGGGCAAGAGCGTGATCGGCGAGGCGTTCGTGCGCGCGTGGAAGAACTTCGTCGCGCTCGTGGCGAGCGGGATCGCGTCGCTGGGGTACCTCGTGCCGCTGGGCGTGGTCGTGCTCCTGGCGTGGCGCCTGAAGGCGAAGCGCCGCGCCGCGGAGTGACGCGCGGGGTATCCGGCCACCGCGGGAATCCGCATCTTTGGAGGGCGTCGCCTCGGCGACGCCCTCCCTGTTTCGGAGTCTCGCATGCTCTCCCGCCACATCGCGCGCATCGCACTGCTCCCGCTCCTGAGCGCGCCGGTTGCGCTCGCCGCGCAGCAGGCCCCAGCCGCGCGCTTCGACCCCTCGGCGAGTTGCGACTACCGGCGCTGCGCGTACAACATCGTGCCCGTGCTGCACGGCCTGACGGTGGTACGGGGCGAAGAGGAGACACCGGTAGCCACGCTCGGTTTCCTCTGGACGGGTGACATCACCGATGCGTTCGCCGAGCCCGCGCGTGACGTTGCGCGGCGGGCCGTGCGCACACGGCGCGTAGCCGCGGTGTTCACCGATCTCGGACTCGCGCTCGCGGCGGCTGGCCTGGCAGTCGGACTTGCCGAGGAGTTCGATGAGACCGCGGGCCTGCTGATCGCCGGCGGCGTCGTGTCGATCACCGTCAGCGTGCCCCTGCAGTTCCGAGCCGACAAGTACCTCGCACAGGCCACCTGGATCCACAACGCGCGATACGCGCGCTGACCCTTCGCCCACGTCTCCGATGCGTCGTCTCCCCTGCTTCGTCGCGCTCGCCGCCGCCGCAGTCCTCACGCCCAGCATGTTGCGCGGCCAGTCGCCGATCCCGGTGATCCCGCTGCCAGCCTCGGTCACACCGGGCTCCGGTGCGTGGAACGTCCCGCGTGCGCTCAGTGGCGAACTCGCGTTCGCGACCGACGCCGCACTGGCTGCGTCCGGCGTGCGCGTGCGACTGGTGCCCGCCGACTCCACGACGGGCCGAGAGAGCTACATGCTCACTGTGGCGCCTGATGGCGTGAGCCTCACCGCGCCGACGGCGGCCGGCCGATTCTACGGACTGCAGACGTTGCAGCAGCTGGTCGATGCCGCACGCGCTGCCAAGTCGGCCGCGCCGACCGTCGATGCGATGATCATCGCAGACGCTCCACGCTTCCCGTACCGCGGGCTCCATCTCGACGTGGGGCGCCACTTCGAATCGGTGGCGTTCGTCAAGCGCTACATCGACCTCATGTCGCGCTTCAAGCTCAACACCTTCCACTGGCACCTCACCGAGGACCAGGGCTGGCGCATCGAGATCAAGAAGTACCCCCGCCTCACCACGGTCGGCGCCTGCCGCGCCGAGACGATCGTGGAGAAGAACTTCAACCCGTACAAGGGCGACGGATTGCGGCATTGCGGGCACTACTCGCAGGCCGACATCAAGGAAGTGGTCGCGTACGCTGCGGCGCGGCACGTGACCGTGATCCCCGAGATCGAGATGCCGGGGCATTCGCTCGCGGCGATCACGGCGTATCCGGAGCTCGCGTGCACCGAGGGTCCGTTCGCGGTGATGACCATCTGGGGCGTCTCCGACGACGTCCTCTGCCCGAGCGAGAAGACGTTCATGTTCCTCGAGGACGTACTCACCGAAGTGCTCGCGCTCTTCCCATCCAAGATGATCCACATCGGCGGCGACGAAGCGCCAAAGGTCCGGTGGAAGGCGAGCCCGCTCGCGCAGGAGATCATCAAGCGCGAAGGTCTCAAGGACGAACACGAGCTGCAGAGCTGGTTCATCAAGCGCATCGACACCTGGCTCACCGCACGCGGGCGCCGACTCGTGGGCTGGGATGAGATCCTCGAGGGCGGGCTCGCCCCGGGCGCGACGGTCATGAGCTGGCGTGGCATCAGCGGTGGCATCGATGCCGCGCGTCTCGGTCGTGACGTGATCATGACGCCCGGCTCACACCTCTACCTCGATCACTACCAGGGGGACGCGCGGTTCGAACCGCTGGCGATCGGCGGACTCACCACGCTCGACCGGGTCTACTCGTTCGAGCCGATCCCCGACGCGCTCACCGCCGACGAAGCCAAGCACATCCTCGGGGCGCAGGGTAACGTGTGGACGGAATACCTGCGGACGCCCACCGCGGTGGAGTACATGGCGTATCCACGCGCACTCGCGCTCGCTGAGGTGGTGTGGTCACCGCGCGAGTCGCGGCTGTGGAGCAGCTTCGAGCAGCGCCTGCCGCACGCGCTGCGCACCCTCGACCGACTCAAGGTCAACTACCGCCTGCCACACGTGCTCGGGCTCGACTCCGACGTGCTCACGCTCGATTCGAATGTGCCCGTCACACTCTCGGTGCCGATCGCCGCAGCGGAGATCCGTTACACGCTCGACGGCGGCGATCCCACACGCAACAGCGCGCGCTACACCGGCCCCATCGCCGTCGAGGCGACAACGGCGGGCGTGAAGGTCACGGCGCGCGCGTTCACGGCGGACGGCAAGACCAGCCCGCCGCGCGCAGCGACGTTCCGCCGCACCACCTACCGCGAGGCTGACCGCGTCACCAACACCGGCCCCGGCCTGCTCAAGCGCTACTACGCCGCGTCGGTCCGCTCGGCCAAGGGAGTGGACTCGTTGAGCGCGCTGCGCACCACCTTCGCCACCGGCATCGCACGCGGCGAGGAGGACACGGCCGAGCAGTACGCCCTGCGGTTCGACGGGTATCTCACGGTGCCGAGTGATGGCTTGTACGAGTTCTCACTCAGCTCGGACGACGGCAGCACGTTGGAGATCGGTGGCACCCTGGTCGTGGACAACGACGGCTTCCACAGCACGGAGGAACGCACGGGGATGATCGCGCTGCGCGCCGGCGCGCACCCGATGGTCGTGCGCTTCTTCCAAGGCGGCGGCGGTGCGGAGCTGACTCTCAGAGTTCGCCGGCCGGGCGAGGCGTGGCAGGCGGTACCAGCGAGCTGGCTATCGCGTCGGCTGTGGTGAGGACGCCGCGACGCGGAGCTTCTGCAGCATGCGATGTTCGACCTTGTGCATCGCGATATCGGCGACGGTCTTGAGGCCGCCGAAGACGAGAGCCCCACCGCCGTTGCCGAGCACCGCCCCGAGGATGATGGTGATGTGCATGGGGATGATGCGCAGGTAGGGCATGAACATCAGTGCGCCGATGTTCGGCTCGCCGGCGAGGTCGGCCTCGACGTGTTCCTGGTGCGAACTGCGGTGGGCGATCGCGAAGCTGAGTGCGAGCAAGCCCACGACGGCGAAGTCCCATTGGCTGAGCACACCGAGCGAGAGCCCATCGCGTGGCCCGAAGGTGGTGCCCGCCTCTCCGCCGACACTGCCCGTCATGGCGCCAAGGAAGATGAAGTAGCCGACGTGGAAGAAACCGTAGTGCAACGCGAAGAAGTTCTTGGTGGAGCTCCGGGTCTCCGGTGTGGGGTCAACGCTGCGGCCGTTGATCTTGAGTCCATCGGTCCTGAACCGCTGCAGCTTCGCGATGCGCCGGTACGCATAGAAGCCGATGACCACGCTCTGCGCCCAATACGGCCAGAGCAACATCAGCAGCCCAGCGTCGTCGAACACGGCGAAGCCGATCGCCAGCAGGTTCGAGAAGAGGATGCCCTTGACGGCGCTGTCCTTCGGCGGGGCGATCGCAGTGGCGGTCATGGGCGGGGCGGAGTGGGCGTTGCGGGTCGGGGTCCGACGACGACATTCGGACTCAACGATACGACCCGTCCCGGCGTCTCATCGATAGCAGGGACGACGCAGCCCGGCTCGACGTTGCATCGGCTGTCACCACGCGCTGGGCACGGAGGAACGGATGCCGCTGGTCGCACGACACATGAGGCGCGCCTGCCTTGCCGCGGTGCTCACGTTCGCGGCGGCGACACCGTGCGAGCTGACCGCCCAGCGCGGAGGTTTCGGACGCGGCGGCGGGACGGACGTCGAGCCCAACGTGCCCTACGACGGCCGCTTCACGTTCGTGCGCCTGCAGTACACCAATCTGGGTGGGCGTGGCGGCTGGGCGTTCGACTATCCCGCGATGGAACGGAACTTCATGACGGTCTTGAGCGATCTCACGACCATCCATCCGCACGTGCGCGGCAGCAACATCCATACGATGGACGACCCGGCGCTCTTCAAGTACGCGGTCGCGTACCTGTCGGAACCTGGCTACTGGGACCCGAGCCCCTCGGAGGTAGCGGGACTGCGCACCTGGATCGCCAAGGGCGGATTCCTCATCGTCGACGATTTCTTCGGGCGGCAGTGGGACAACTTCGAGCGCGCGATGCGCCTCGTACTCCCCGACGCGCGCATCGTCCCGCTCGACGTGACGCACCCGGTGTTCCACTCCTTCTTCTCGCTCAAGACGCTCGACGGGCTCTACCACCCGCAGAACCGCAGCTATCGCGCGCAGTATCTCGGCATCTTCGAGGACAACGACCCGACCAAGCGCCTGCGGGTGATCATCAACTACAACAACGACATCGGCGACTACATGGAGTGGTCGGGCGAGGGCTGGTATCCGGTGAACTTCACCAACGACGCGTACAAGCTCGCGACGAACTACCTCGTGTACGGACTGTCGTCGCGCTGAACGTCACGGCGAACCGGCATCGCGGGTCCAGATCACGATGAGCCCACACTTGGGTTGCGCGTAGCTGAACTGCGGCGGGATCGACCCCATCGACTGGTAGATCTCGACGCCTGCCAACTCGGTCAGTGGCGGAACGCCAGCCAGCGGTGCGCCATCCGGCAGGAGCGCCGAGTCGATCATGATCCGCATGGTGCAGCGGTCCAAGGCGAGCGGGCTCGTGCCACCGCGTCCGTAGACCCGGATGTCGCCGGTCTCGGCGCTCTCCTCGACATAGAGGCGACCGAACGTCCGCAACAGCGACTGGATCGTGCTCGCTTCCCGCGTGCGGATCTCCTCGCGCCCGATGAACTGGCCACCGCCGACCCGTTGTTCGCGTCGGAGCTCGAAGCCGGCCAGGTTGAGCGACGTCACGCGCGCCTCGACGACGATCGGCGCCAGCGACTGCGCACTCGCCGCCAACGGTACGATGACACGAGCGGTATCTCCGGCGGCGACTTCGATGCTCAACATCGTCGGTGCGTACCCGACGCGTCGCACGAAGAAGTCGCGCAGGCCCGGAGCGAGCGCCTCCACATGGAACTCGCCGAGCGAGTCCGTCGTGATCGTCTCGCGGCCGGGGAAGACGCGGATCGCGACGCCGACGAGCGGTCGCTCACCGCTCCCGAGCAAGCGACCGTGGACGGCGCCGGTTGTACTGGACGCGCTTGCGGTCCTCGCACGCGGCGCTGGCGGCAGTTCGAGATCGAGCGCCACGGGGGCGCCGGCCGGGAGGAAGACCCGGCTGGGCGCTGACGTCGCCGCCGCGCGTCGCGCCACGATCGAGAGCGGGATCCCGCGCGGCAACGCGCAGAGCGCGTAGCGACCCTGCGCATCGGTGCCCGATTCGACCCACTGCTCGCGGAAGACGAGGCGGCCGCCCGTGCCGACATCCTGGTGCCAGGTCGCGCGCACCCGTGCGCCTGCCATGCCCTTATCCCGCGCGTCATGCACGTCGCCGACGATCGCGCCCGAGTTGCCTCCCATCGGCGCGACGCCTTCGCACGACGGCGGACCGACGGCACGACGCGGCGCGAGCGTCACCGCAGGCAGCGGCTCCGGAGGCGCATCGAACGCACGGACCGCGCCTCGCGCGACCTTCAGCCCGGCGATCCGTTCCCGGCGCTCCGGTCGGATCAACATCTGCGACGTCTGGCCAGCGCGTGCGAGTCGCTGATCGGACTCCTCGGCGTAGAGCGGCATGCGCAGCACCCACTGCGCCACGATCACGTGGCCCGACGCGAGACGACGGAACCGCACGCGACCGCCGAACGTCGAATCCGGATGGTCCGCGCTCAAGGTGGGCACGTACTGGAACTCCACGCGGTCGAGGGCGAACGTCTCGCGGTCGATCCACAGCACCCCGGCGACCTCGAGCTTCGTCGTGGGCATCGCGACCGGAGCGAAGGCCAAGCCGACGCGTCGCACCGACGTCGGATCCTCGTCGACCAGTCGGAAGCAGTGCGTGGCCGCGAACTCCTCGGAGAGCAGGACCCGCGCATCCGGGCCGAGGTACGTCGAGACGGTGTCGATGCGACGTGCGTAGCCGAGCTCGCGCAGTGCCCTCGGCGCATCGCTCCGGAACCCCTGCTCCGCCCGCCCGGCGATCGTCATCCGCGAAGCGGAACGGACTCGGGTGAGTGTCGAGTCGTATTCGATCTCGTCGAAGTCGAAGGCGAGCAGCGTGGCACGGTCGGCGCTGAGTGCGGCCGCCCCGAGTGACTTGCGCGCTTCATCCCAGAGCAAGGCCACCTGCGAGCCCTCCGCAGGGCGGATGTCGCAGGCGTTGCGATCTCGGATCTCGACCACCCCCAAGCGGCGAGTGGCATCGACGAGATGGATCACGCGTTCCTGGATCTCCGCGGTCGCGAGGGTCATGGGGAGCGACAGGACGCGCGCGAAGCCGACTGCCTCGACACGCACTCGCCACTGGCCGCGGCGTGGCGCACGCAGCTCGAACCGTCCGAACTCGTCCGACAGCACGGTGGCACCGAGCACACCGATGGAATCGACGAGCGCGACGAGCGCGCCCGACACGGCGACCGTGTCGCGGGTGACGACGACACCGCGGACGCCCTGCGCCGCCATCGGCGTCGCGACGAGGGCCAACAGGAGTGACAGGAGGCGAGGGCGCATGCCTCAAGCTTGGCGCGCCGGACGCATTCGCACCAGTTGGGCGCCCGACGCGAGGGTGCATGAGGCCCGAGCTCGACGTCGGGGTGCGTCGCCATCGTGATGAACGTGTTGAGCATGCGATCGATCGGTATCCTGTCGGCGATCTTCTCGCTCTCCATTGATGTTCCTGCATGGAAAGCGCAGAATGCATGTCCGCAACTCGCCTCGACCCGACCACCGCCCAGATGTCGAACAAGCCCCCTGCCGGTGTCCGGGAACTCGATGCCCTGGGCGCCGGTCCAACGTGAGCGACGCCACACTCGCTACGACCACTGCGGCGCGCAGCAGCTGGCGGACACGCCTCCCCGCCCTGCTCCGCCGCGCGCGACGTTGGGCGCTCATCGCGATCGGCATCGGCATCGTCGCACCGTGGCTGTTGATCCTGCCGCTCAACTTCGCGCAACCCGTCACGACGATGGTGATGCTGCGTCGCACCGTGCAGCGCGCGTTCGCGAAGAAGTCACCCATGTATCCGCGGCGCGATGTGGTCGGGCGGGACGAGATCTCGGCGCATCTGCGACGCGCGGTGCTGGCGTCGGAGGACGATCGCTTCTACTTGCACTTCGGGTTCGACTTGGAGGAGATCGACAACGCGCTCGAACGGGCGCGACGCGGGCGGCGACTGCGCGGCGCCTCGACCATCACGCAGCAGGTGGCGAAGAACATCTTCCTCTGGGAGGGCCGCTCGTACGTTCGGAAGGGCTACGAGGCCTACCTCACGCTGGTGCTCGAAGTCTGCCTACCGAAGGACCGCATCCTCGACCTCTACTTGAACCTCGCCGAGTGGGGCGACGGGGTGTTCGGCGCGGAGATGGCCGCACGACGACACTTCAAGAAGTCGGCGAAAGCACTGACGATGGACGAGGCGGCGAGACTGGCGGCGGTGCTCCCGAGTCCCGTGCGCTGGTCGCCCAGCGGGGCCGTGGCCGCACGCCGGTCCGTGGCGATCCTGGAGCGGATGCGGTACGCGGCTCCGCGCGAGTAGAAACGTTGTGACAGGATCGGATGTTAGACTGGTATTACAAAGAATGTTCTATAGTTCGAAGACTCCTGCGTCGTCCTACCCTCCACACAGAGCGCGCCAGATGCGTCGGTCCCCCACCCGCCGTGCCGCCACCGTTTTCGCAGGCCTGTTCTCACTCGCGCTCGCGGCCTGTGGCGGCGGCGGTGACGGAGGTACTCCGCCCCCGACCGTCGCCTCGGTGGTCATCACTGCACCGGCGACGCCGCCGACGTTCCAGACGCTGACGCGGACGGTGCAGTTCACGGCAGTGGCGCGTGACGCCGCGAGCGCGCCGATCGCGGGTGCCACCATCACCTGGAGTTCATCGAACAACGCGTCCGCCACCGTCAGCGCGTCGGGATTGGTGACCGCCGTCGCCAACGGCAGCGCGCAGATCACGGCGACATCGGGTGGTGTGCCGTCGCCATCGATCACGGTCACGGTGTCCCAGGTGGCGAGTGCGGTCACCGTGACCCCTGCCTCGGTGGCATTCGGTGCCTTAGGGTCCACGCGCCAACTCGCGGCGACCTCAGTGGACTCGTCCGGCGCGCCCGTGGCGGGTGCTGCTGCGGCGACCTGGACCCGCGTCGGGACCGGGATCTCGTCGGTGAGCGCGGGCGGACTCGCGGCGGCGCTGAGCGTTGGTATCGGCGACACCGCCGTTGCCACGATCGGTGCGCGCACGGGCCGCGTGCCCATCTCCGTGTCGCAGGTCGTCGCTTCGTTGCTCGTGAGCACGACCGGCTCCGACACGCTGCGCACGACGGGCCGCACCAAGACGTACACCGCGGCCGTGCGCGACTCGCAGTTGAACACCATCCCCGGTGTGGCCGTGACCTGGTCGTCGAATGCGACCGGGGTGGCGACGGTTGGGACCGGCACCGGCGTGGCCACGGCAGTGGATGACGGCACGGCCAGCATCACCGCGACCGCGAGCGCCGTGAGCGGGACGCGCGCGCTCACGGTGCGGCGCTTCGCTCAGACGTTCACGCTCACGCCCGGCTCCGGGAGCATCACCACGCCGCTCGGCACCAATATCCTGCTGGGCACGGTGCGAGACAGCGTCAACACGGACCTGCCGATCACCTGGGCGTCGCGCTCGAACAGCGTGCTGACCGTGAGTCCTACCACCGGCGCGCAGACCACTGCGACCGGCCGGGGGAATGGGAACACGTTCGTGGTCATGAGCGGTGGTACGCGCAGCGACTCCACGTTGATCACCGTGACCGGACAGGCCAGCGCACCCTTGACGGCGAACGTGAACGTGGGCCCGGACAACTTCTTCCGTAGCCCGCGCAACTCCTCGCAGAACCCCGCCGTCGACACGGTCGCCGTGGGCGGCTCGGTCACGTGGGCATTCCTCGGCGGGCTGCACTCCGCGCAGTCCACCGGCAGCCCTTCGTTCACGAGCAGCGCGAACCTCGCCTCGGGCACGTACGCGTTCACCTTCGCCGCCGTCGGGACGTACACGTACAACTGTGCGGTCCACGGTGATCAAATGACGGGACGTATCGTGGTGCGGTAGATTCTGGGGGTCCGTCGCCCACGCACCCCCACCGTCGAGCCGCATCCATGATTCTCCGACTTCCGTTCGCGCGCGTCCTCCCGCTCGCGGCGACCCTCGTTCTCGCTGGCCCCCTTGGTGCGCTTCACGCGCAGGGGGCCGCGACCACGGCCGCGCCGGTCCGTCGGGCGGCCGCGCAAGCGCCAGCACCGGCGAAGGTCGTCGCAGGCCCGGTGGCCAGCACCGCCAATGCGTCCGCCTTCAGCCAGCTGCGCTGGCGCATGGTGGGCCCTGCGCGAGGCGGTCGTGTGACCACCGTGACCGGCGTCGATCAAGAGCCGCAGACGTTCTACTTCGGCTCCACCGGCGGTGGCGTGTGGAAGACCACCGATGCCGGCGCTAACTGGTCGAACATCTCCGACGGACAGATCACCGTCGGGTCGATGGGCGACATGGACGTCGCGAACTCGGACCCCAACATCATCTACGTGGGCACGGGCTCGGACGGTTATCGCAGCAACGTCTCCATCGGCAAGGGTGTGTGGAAGTCGACCGACGCCGGCAAGACGTGGAAGCACGTCGGCCTCGCGGATGTGGGCAACATCGGCGGCGTCCGGGTGCACCCGAGCAATCCGAACATCGCGTTCGTCGCGGCGATCGGCGATCCGTTCCGGCCGACCAACGCGCGCGGCATCTATCGGACCACCGACGGCGGCGCGACCTGGTCGCGCACGCTCTACGTGAGCGATTCCACCGGCGCGGTCGACGTGGAGTTCCATCCCGGCGACCCGAACACGCTCTACGCCGCCATGTGGCGCGCCGAGCGCAAGCCGTGGACGATCATCTCGGGAGCGATGGAAGGCGGCATCTACAAGAGCACGGATGGTGGGTCGACGTGGAGCAAGCTCGGCAACGGGCTGCCGAACGGTCTCGTGGGGAAGGCCAACATCGCGGTGAGCCGCGCGAATCCGTCGCGCGTCTACGTGCTGATTGAAGCGAAGCCCGGCATGGGGCTGTATCGCTCCGAAGACGCGGGCGCGTCATTCACGATGGTCTCCAACAACCCGCAGCTCTCGACGCGTTCGTTCTACTACACGACGATCGCGGCGGACCCATCCAACGCCGACGTGGTGTACGCCGGCGCCGAAGGGTACTTCAAGAGCGTCGACGGCGGTCGCAGCTGGCGGTCGTTCCCCACGCCGCACGGTGACAACCACGACATCTGGATCAATCCGTCGAACAGCGACATCATGATCCAGGCCAACGACGGCGGCGTGAACGTGTCGCTCAACGGCGGACGCACCTGGAGTACGCAGTACAATCAGCCGACGGCCGAGCTGTATCAGGTGTACGTCGACAACCAGTTCCCGTATCGGATCTACGGCGCGCAGCAGGACAACTCGACGCTCATCCTGCCGTCGCTGCCGGTGGGCGCCGGCGGCTTCGACGATCCCATCCAAGGCTGGCGTTCGGGCCCGGGCTGCGAGACGGGCCCCATCATGCCGCACCCGACCAACCCCGACACGGTGTACGGCTCCTGCAAGGGCCAGTATTCGCGCATGTCGCTCAAGACGGGCCAGGAGAAGCACTACTGGGTAGGCGCGCAGTCGCTCTACGGCAACGCCACGAAGGACATGGTCTACCGCTTCCAGCGTGTCTCGCCGATGGAAGTCTCACCGCACGATCCGTCGGTGCTGTACTACGGCTCGCAGGTGGTGCATCGCACGCGCGACGAGGGGGTGACCTGGGAGACGATCTCGCCCGACCTCAGCTGGAATCCCGAGGACAATCGAGCGAACTACTCCGGCGGTCCGATCACGGTGGACAACACGGGCGAGGAGTTCTTCTCCACGCTCTACGCGATCCGCGAGTCACCGCTCGAGCGCGGTGTGATCTGGGTGGGCGCGAACGACGGCCCGTTCCATATCACACGCGACAACGGCAAGACCTGGCAGAAGATCACGCCGCCGGGGCTCGAGATGGGCGGTCGGGTGCAGAACATCGAACCCTCGCCGCATCGCAAAGGCTCGGCGTATTACTCCGTCCTCCGCTACCTGCTCGGCGATCACAAGCCGTACATCTACAAGACCGACGACTACGGCAAGACGTGGACGTTGCTCACCGATGGCCGGAACGGCATTCCCGCCGATGAGCCCACGCGCGTGGTGCGCGAGGACCCGAGCCGCGAGGGCCTGCTCTACGCCGGCACCGAGTTCGGCATCTACATCTCGTTCAACGGCGGCAAGCAGTGGCAGTCGTTCCAGAAGAACCTGCCCAACACGCCGATCACGGACATGAAGGTGCACCAGAAGGACATCGTCGTGTCGACGCAGGGGCGCTCGTTCTGGATCATGCACAACATCACGCCGCTCCATGAGATCAGCGACGCGATGGCGAACGCCGACGTGATGCTGTTCACGCCGCGCGAAGCGTATCGCAACCGGTATCGTGCGGGATTCGGCGGTTTGGAGAGCGCGCGCGAAGCGGGGGCGGACCCCGAGTACCCGGCGGCCGGCGCGACGATCGACTACTACTTCGGCACCATGCCAAGCGGTGAGGTCACGCTCGAAGTGTTGGACGCGAAGGGCACCGTGGTGCGCCGCTTCTCGAGCCTCGCCGCAGGCGAACAGCGCGTGGAGCCGAGCGAGCCGTCGATGCGCGGCCCCATGTGGGAGCGGATCGGCACGCCGCGACTCCCGGTGGCAGCAGGACACAATCGATTCACGTGGGACCTCTCACTCGCTGGCCCGTCCGACCCCAATCCGGCGCGCAGCGGTCGTAACGGCCCGGTGGTGGTGCCCGGCACCTACTCGGTGCGCCTTACCGCAGGCAGCATGAAGCTCAGCAAGCCGCTCATCATCAAGCCCGACCCGCGCATGGTGCAGGACGGCGTGACGATCGCCGTGATGCAGGAACTGCTCACGCACAATCTCGCGGTACGCGACCTGGTGAGTGACATGAACCAGTTGAGCGCGGATGTCGAGACGGCGTACCGCACCGCGACGGGCGAGAAGAAGACGGCGCTCGGCGAGATCCGTGCGGTGATCCAGAGCGAGGCGTGGCGCTACGGCCGGCCGGGTCTCGCGGCGCACGTGCAGTACCTGTACGGGGCGATGATGCGCGCGGATCAGAAGGTCGGCAACGATGCGCGGCAGCGGTTGGTGCAGTTGCGAAAGGAGTTCGACGAGGTGAAGACGAAGTACGTCCGGGTCACGACGACGATGTAGCGCTCAGCGCTGCTTCTTCAGCCGCGCGTAGTTGGAGTCGATCTTCTTCACGTACCCGAGCGTCTCCCGATACCGCCAACGCGGCACCTTGGGCGCGACCTGCTCGATATGCAGCCACGTCGGCGCTCCGCCCGCCACCACGCGGGCGGAGTCCGCTGCGCGTCCGATCGTGCCCTCGCCCGCGTTGTAGCTGCCGAACATGAACGGGTTGCGCTCATCGGCCGGCACCGACTTCGCCCACAACTTCCAGAGATATCGGTCGTGCATGATCCCGGCCGCGATGTTCCACTCCGGATCATCGATCGAGCCGAACTCTGGCCGCTTCGACTGGATGTACCCGTACGTGCTCGGCATCAGCTGCATCACGCCGCGCGCACCGACACGACTCCGTGCCGCCGAGTCGAGGTCGCTCTCGGCCATGCCTTGGGCCTTGAACCAGCGCCAATCCCACGCGACACCGAAGTACCGTTTGCTGTAGCGCCGGAAGGCGTCGTCATAGCGGTTCTCGGCCTTGGTCGATTCACGACGCTGCTGCGTCCGGGTGAGCGCGCTCACCATGGGCACGCTGTCGCGCGGCTGCATCTGTGCATCGAGCACGCCGGCATGCGCCGCCAGCGCCGCCAGCGCCGCCAGCGCCGCGGCCGGCAGCATCCGCGCGCTAGTTGAGCGCATTCCCCACGACCAGCGCGATGGAGACGAACAGCGATCCCACGAAGATCGCCACCGCCACGTTCCCTTTCTTCAGTTCCTCGGGGAAGTTCACCTGCGGTGTGAGATGGTCGAACGCGCGATAGCTCAACCACATGAGCACAACGCCCATGATCGCGTAGCCGAAGTTCAGGGCGAGGATATCGAGGTCCACAGGCACTCCGGGAGGGGGGGAACACGGTGGCGCGATGAACCATATCGTTTTGCGCGCACCTAGGCCACCATCACCGCGGGACCAGGCCGATCAGGGATCCTCGATCTCCGCCAGAGCCTCCACCGCGGCCCGCCGCACGTCGGCACTGGGGTCCCGCAGGGCGCGCGTGAGCACCGGCACGGCCTCCGCGGAACCGAGTTCACCCAGAGCCAAGACCGCCCGCATCCGGATCTCCTCCGAATGATGGCTCACGAGCTCGATGAAGAGCGGGGTCAGCGTCGGATCCTCGATGTCCAACAGCACATCGAGCGCCGCTTCACGGAGTTGGGCATCGTCGCCCCGGGCCAGACGTACCAGGACCGGCGGTGCCTCTGCCGGATGATCGAGCCGGCTGAGGGCCAGGATCGCCGCGAGTCGCACGCCGCGGTCGGTGTCGTCATTGATGCGCCGGATGATCGGCGCCTCGGATGCCGGATCCTCGATGGAGCCGAGTGCCCATACCGCGTTCGCGCGCACGTCGGCGGCGGCGTGCGTGAGCAAACGTGTGAGAGGGTTCACCGACGCCCTCGATTCGATCTCGCCAAGCGCGAACGCCGCCATCGCGACGACAGCCGACTCGCGTGCATCGAGCAACGCTTCGATCCGCGCACGCATCGGCTCGCGCTCGCGCGCCGCGGCCGCGCGCAGGGCCGCCTCACGCACACGAGCCGATGGGTCGTCGAATCGCGCCGTGATCACGTCGTCCGGCGCACCGCTCTCGCCCAGCATCTTCGCCGCCACCAGTCGCACGCACGCGTCGTCATGGGCCAACGTCGCACTGAGCAGCCGGATGGCGCCGGTATCACGCACGCGCTCAGCGAGCGAGTCCTTCGCGGCGCGGACTGCAGGCGACGCGTCCGAGAGCGCGCCGATGCGCAGCGATCCACCGAAGCCCCAGTAGTTGCCGATCTGATCGGAGACCAGTTCGCAGTAGATGGGGTCGACGGTATCGAGTGTGTTGAGCAGCGCCGCGACACGGGAGGAGTCTGGTCCGGCGCGTTCGGCATGCATGTCGGCCACGACGTCACGCGCGGACTCCGCCCGCACGATCAAGGTCGATGCGGTTCCAACCGAGGCCAGACCCGCGGTGAGCAGGGCGATGTGGAGGATCCTCATTTGTCCACCAGCTCACCGAAGTACTCTACCGCGACGCGCCGCACATTCGGATCCTTGTGCGTGAGCGCGCGGCGGAGCGCATTGTGGGCGGTTTCGGTCCGCATCTCCGTCAGGCCGTGTGCGGCCATCTCCCGTACCTCGCTCGATCGGTCGTCGAGCATGCGCGCGAGCGCCGGCACCGCACTGAGGATCTGACGTTCCCCAGCGAAGTGTACGGCCGCCAACCGAACGTCCGCGGACCGATCCGCCAGTGCCGTCGCCAACAACTCGTCGGCGATCGGCGCCTCGAGTTCATTGAGCGTATGCAGTGCGGACTGCCGTACGTCCGCGCTCGCATCGAGCACGAGACGAGAGATGGCGGGGATCGACGCACGGTCGCGTAGCTCGCCGAGCATCCGCACCGCGTGCGCACGACTGTCCGCGTCGTCGCTGAGGAGCACCTTCCGGATGGGCGCCACCGGGACCGGTGCGCGCTCGAAGTTGCCGAGAGCGAACAAGGCCGCGCGCTTCACCTCGCGATCCGCGTCGTCGAGCGCCTGCACCAGCGGTTCGATCGCCATCGGGTGCCCCATGCGACCGAGCGCGTTCGCCGCCGCCTGGCGGACCTCAGCGTTCTCATCGCTCAGCCGCGCGATGACCGCGCGGACGATCGCCGTATCGGTGCGAGGAGCTTCGTCGCCGCGTCCCAACGTGGGCGGCTCCGCCGAACTCGATTCCAGCGCACGTAGCTCCTGCAGACGTGACTCAGGCATACGTGACTGAGTTGGCCCGATCGCCTGCACGCCGGGTGCAAACGCGGCCGTCACGCCGAGCAGGAATCCTGCGGCCGTGATCGCCGCCACGCGCACGCGGCGTGAGCTCTGCACTCCGGGCTCAGTCTCAAGCAGACGCGTGACCCGTCGGGTGAGCTGCGAACGCTCCTCGGCGAAGCCAGCCACGGGCACGCCAAGCGGCGATGCTTGCATCCATTCAGCGACCTTCACGAGTGCCTTCGCCAGCGGCACCCCCCCACTCTGCCGAACGGCCGATTCATCGGCGAGGAGTTCAGCGGAGTCTTGGATGCCGATCCGCGCGAGGCGATTGAGTGGTTGGAAGAAGAACAGCCGCTCCACGACGCACGTGAGCACCAGCCATTCGGGGTCACGGCGTTCGATGTGCGCGAGCTCATGTGCCAGCATCGCGCGCTGCTGCGCGGCGTCGAGCTCGACAAGGGCGACTTCCGGCAGGCAGATCTCACCGTGCAGTGCCACCGGCGACGAGATCGTCGCCGACGCGGTGAGTCGGAGCGGGACCGTGGCGCCGGTCGCGAGACGAAGCTCCGCCAACGTCGTGGGCAGTGGCCCATCGACGATCGTGCGACGGTCGCCAAGACGCCCCACGAGGATGAGGCGCCGTCCGGTGTACCACGCCAGCGCAACGAAGGCCATGGCGAGCCACGCGAGCGCAAGCCAGCCGAAGACCTGCTCGCGACCGAGGGTCGACGTGCGCTCCCGATTGAAGGCGGGGACGTTCAGGGCGCTCGACGAAGACTCAAGGACCTCGTGCTCGATCGCCGCGCTCGGCGAGACGGGCGCCACTCCGTCGGATTCGGCGTCGACACCCACTGGCAGCTCCGCGGTTGCGAGAGCGATGCTTCCAGCCGGCCGACGGTCGAACACGACCTGCGTCGTGGCGGAGAGGATCGCGCCCACGAGTGCAGTCTTCCACACGACGTCGGCGACCGCTGGCACGGCACGGCGCGAGCGCGTGAAGAGCCACGCACCACCGAGCAGCACCGTGGAGTGCATCGCATAGGTGATCAGCCACGCCAACGTGGCATTCGCGAATGTGTCGGACATCAAGCCTCCTGCTGCCGAGATTCGGCCGCGGCGATCATCGCGCGGAGCCGCGCGAGGTCGCCGGGCGCGATCTCCTGTGAAGTGAGCAAGTGATTCACGAGCGCGGTCACATCGCCTTCGAACAGCCGTTCGGTGAGGCCCCCCACCATCGAGCGCCGGACCTCGGCCTCGGTGACCAGCGCCCGATACACGTACTGGCGCTGCGCCGCACGCCGCGCCACGATGCCGCGCTTCTCGAGGCGCGAAACGATGGTTGCCACGGTGGTCTGCGCGAGGCCGCGCTCCGCGTGCAAGGCCTCCCAGAGCTCGGCGACGGTGGCTTCGCCGTGGGCCCAGAGGAGTCGGAGCACGGTGATCTGCAACTCGGTGAGCTCGATCTGCTCACTCGGCTCGGGAAGGTCCAGCGGGGAACGGGCGTCGGGCACAGCAGTCTCCGGGTTAGTCTACACTTGTAGAACTACAAGCGTAGAAGGCGATTGTCAATAGGCGGGGGTCGGATGGGCACCCGGTTTGCGCAGGCCCCGGCGACCCGTTTTCTATAGAGTGGTGACCACCCTGCGCCCCGCCATCGTCGAGGACCTCCCTGCCCTAACGTCGTTGATCGCCGCGTCAGTGCGCGAACTCAGCGTCGGGTTCTACGACGAAGCCCAGCGGGAGAGCGGTCTCCGCTTCGTGTTCGGTGTCGACACGCGGCTCATCGCGGACGGCACGTACTTCGTGTTCGTCGACGCCGGCGGTACGCTCGCCGCGTGCGGCGGCTGGTCGCGGCGGCGCACCTTGTACGGCGGTGATCAAGCGAAGTCCGGTCCCGATGACCTCCTCGACCCCACGAGCGAACCCGCGCGGATCCGGGCCTTCTTCGTGCACCCGTCGTTCGCGCGCCGCGGGCTCGCGCGCCGGCTCTTCGCGCACTGTCGTGACGCCGCACGCGTTGACGGCTTCACCGCACTCGAGTTGATGGCGACGCTCCCCGGTATTCCGCTCTACCTCGCGCTCGGCTTCAGCCCCGTGGCGCGCGAGGACGCGCGCCTCCCCGACGGCGTGGTCCTGCCGATGCTCCGCATGCGCGTTGCCGTATACTGATCGTGACATTACGCGATGGTTGCATGACCGTGACCCGAGATGCATGGCAGCCGCGGTCTGCTCGGGCCGAAGTTTCCCGCCCGGTAGTCGTTCAGGCTCCTCTGCACCTTGTGGTGGCTCATGCGCGTCGTCGTCAGTCCTGTGCTTGTCGGTGATCGGATCGTTCGGATCGTCTCGCCGGTCGATTCGCTGTTGGAAGTCGAGGAGTGGGTCGGTGAGTGGTGGGAACCCAGTGCGATCACGCTGACCACGGCCAGCCAGGCCCCGAGTGCCCCCGTCGCGTTGCTGCGGTCGCGCGGTGTCCCGCTCGAAGATTGCGCCGAGACATCGTCGCGTCCCACCGAGCACGCATTGCAGTTCCTCATGCTCGCGACGGCGCGCGACGCCAACGACCCCTTGATCGCATCGGACCTGACGACGCGTCCTGTGCGCGGTCTGCGGCGCAAGAGTTACCCGGGCAACGCCCGCTTCCGTCGCGGCACACCGAACAAGCGCGCAGCGCAGCAGGACCGTGCACGGCGTCCGACGGGCGCGGTCGACACCGCCGACCGCCGACAGGATCAATCATCGACGTGGCAGGGTCCGTGGCGCCGTGCATCCGACCAACCGCCGGAAGGGCGCGCCAACGCGCCGTCGGACAAAAAGTAACGACGAACAAACCCCGGTACTGGTCTCGCGGGATACGCACGCGTGACCAGACCGATACCGCGTGATGCGGCCGTCGGATGCCGGACCGGACGAAACTTGCTCGTCATGTCGCACACACCAGCCACACACCTCATCCGCCGCTGGCCGCGGATCGCTGCATACGCCGTCGCCTCCCTCGGCTGGCTCGCCTCTCCGGTCGCCGCGCGTGCGCAGGCCACGACGCCGGCGGCAACGCCAGCTGCCGCACCGGCCGCCACACAATCCGCTGGCCGCGGCTTCATCGCAGGACTTGTCATCGACAAGGAATCCGGCCGTCCGCTCGAAGCGGCCAATGTCGTCGTCATCGGGACCACGTTCCGCACGGCGAGCGATCTCGATGGCCGCTATCGCATCGGTGTGCCGGTCGGCACCTACTCCGTCCGCGTCCTCCGGCTCGGCAGTGCGCCCACGCAACTCGACAGCATCCGCGTCACCAACGGCGCGACGACCACTGCCAACTTCGCGCTCGGCAGCATCGCCTTGCAGCTGCAGTCCGTGGCGATCACCGCCGGCCCGGTGCGCGCGTCGTCCGAGGACGCGCTGCTCGCGATGCAGAAGGCCGCCCCGCGCGTCTCGGACGGCATCAGCGCCGAGGCGATCAAGCGGGCGCCGGGCGCCGATGCGAGCGATGCGATCGTGCGAGTGACGGGTGTGTCGGTGGTCGACAACAAGTTCGCCGTGGTGCGCGGGCTCGCCGAGCGGTACAGCAACACGTTGCTCAACGGCGTGGAGCTGCCGAGCCCGGAACCACTCAAGAAGATCGTCCCGCTCGACCTGTTCCCGTCGTCGTTGCTCGAGTCGATCGTCGTGAGCAAGACCGCCACGCCCGACCGTCCCGGCGACTTCGCCGGTGGGTCGGTGGAAGTCTCCACCAAGGAGTTCCCGGACCAGCGCGTCTCGGAAGGCAGCCTGTCGGTGGGGTACGGGTCCCAGGCGACGTTCCGTTCGTTGTCGCAACTGCAACAGCGCGGCAGTGATTGGTTCGGATACGACTCCGGGAACCGGCGACAGATGCCCGAACGGGCTGGCGTGCCGTTCGGCGTCGGCACGCCGCAGAGTGAGCGGTTCGGCGAGCAGTTGCGGAACGTCTGGACGCCGGCCCCGACGACTGTGCTCCCGGATCTCGGTGGCTCGCTGAACTTCGGCGGACGCTTCGGCGGCGACAACGCGCCGTTCGGCTACGCGGTCTCCGGCACGTACAGCCGTCAGGTCGATGCGACGCCCAACCGACTCTCGCAGATCGTCTTCGACGCGCAGAACGGCATTCCGGACCAGGGGTACACCTCACAGGAAGCGACGACTACGACTGATGTGGGCGCGATCGCGAACTTCGCCGTCCGTCTCGGCACCACCCAGAAGATCGGGCTCAAGAACCTCTTCACGCGCAATGCCGAAGAGCGTCTCTCGGAGACCGCGGGGTTCGAGACGTACAACGGTAACGCCGAACGACTCATCTATCAGGCGCGGTTCATCACGCGCCAGCTCGTGCAGACGCAGCTGACCGGTGACCACCTCATCGCACCGCTCTGGAACTCGCGCGTCGAGTGGCGCGCGACCCGCGCTGTTTCCGAGCGCGACGAACCGGAGAATCGGTCACTCATCTACTTCAAGACGCCGACCGAGAACACGTTCCGCCTCTCGCCGTCGAACCCCAGCCCGTTCTGGTTCCGCTTCCTTGACGACCAGGTCAGCTCGGCGCAGCTCGACTGGTCGCTGCCGGTCACCCGCGTGTTGCGCGACGGAGCGCAGTTCAAGTTCGGTGGCATGTATCGCGAGCGGAACCGGAGCTTCGACGCGAGCTTCTTCCGCGCGTGGGCGAGCCCGGATCCCTCCGCGCTCCCCATCCTCGGCCTGTCGCCGGAGCGCGTGTTCTCCGGCGAGATCCTCGGCAGTGCGCTCGAGTTACGGCGCGAGGGTGAAGGGTCGCTCCCGTACGAGAGCGATGACGACACCCGCGCGTACTATGCGATGCTCGATGCGCCGATCACCTCGTGGTTCCGCTTCGTCGGCGGCGTGCGCCACGAGGATTGGAAACTCAATCTGTATCAGGGGACGCGGCGCGCTCCGATCGGCGATGTCACGCAGAAGCGGACGGGAGACGATCTGGTCTCGGCGAACCTGACGTTCTCGCTCTCCGACCGTCAGAATCTCCGCGTTGCCTTCTACAACACCGTCGCACGTCCGGACCCGCGCGAGGTCTCTGCCGACTACTACATCGCAGTGACCGGCGACTGCGGCAACCGCGGCAACCCGAACCTGAACTCCAGCAAGATCCTCAACGGCGATGTGCGCTGGGAGTTCTACACGAGGCCCGGCGAGCTCATCTCGTTCAGCGCGTTCTACAAAGACTTCACCGACCCCATCGGCGAGCTGCTCAGCTTCCCGGGTTCGTCGGAGTGCACGACGGAGTACTTCAACCTCGAGTCGGCCGAGATCCTCGGCGGCGAACTCGAGTTCCGCCGCACGCTTGACTTCCTCCCCGGAGCACTCGAGCGGATGGCACTGGGCCTGAACCTCACGGTCGTGGATTCCCGCGCGACCCAGCGTGTGGACCCGACCATCACGCGCGAGTTCGCGCTGCAGGGCCAGTCGGACATCCTGGCGAACTTGAACCTGCTGTACGCGGACACGGACGGGCTCGACGTCAGTGTGCTCCTCAACTACTTCAGCGACCGCATCGTGCGGTACGGCATCGCGAACATCAGCGCCGGCGTGCTGAGCGCGGTGCCGAACGTGATGGAGCAGGCCCGCGTGAGCCTCGATGCGAAGATCCGGAAGAAGCTCGGCCGGAGCACCGTCTCGTTGTCAGCCCGCAACCTCACCGACAACGAGACGATCTACTACCAGGACAGTGATGCAGGGCGGACTCGGACCGGGTATCTCCGCCCCGGCGTCTCGCTCTCGCTCGGAGTCGGCTATGCGTTCCGTTGAACGACTCGTCCGGCGCGGATGTGCCGCGCTCGTGCTGCTCGCCGCAGCCTGCGCCGACGGCTTCGCGCCGCTCTCGGTAGCCGATGCACCACTCGAGGTGAAGGCCACGGCCGTGAAGGTCGACGCGGTACGCCTCACCTGGCAGCCCGTGACCGACGAGGCGGTGGTCGCCTACACCATCGAGCGACGTGCGGACCTCACCGGCAAGTTCGTCGAGGTCGCTCAGGTCCCGCAAAGCAACCTCGGCACCGAGTTCTGGATTGACACGGACGTGATGCCGGAGACGTTCTACGGCTACCGGGTGCGCTCGGTCACGGCCGTGGGTGACCGCTCCGCGCCGTCGGTCGTGTCCGGGGCCCTCACACCGCCGCTGCCGGGCATCGACATCACCACCAACTCCGTCGTCACCTCGACCATCGCGCTCGATCCCGACGGCTACGAGGTCCTCATCGCCGGACTCGACACGATCCGTGCGAGCATCGGCGTGCAGACCACGCGCCGCTTCTCGCCGCTGCGTCCTGGGACGTACACCGTCACGCTCAGCGGCATCATCTCGCGCTGCAGCGTGAACGGCTCGGTGTCGCAGCAGGTGGTGGTGACCGACACGTCCGCGATCACGATCGCCCCGATCGGCTTTCAGATCTCCTGCCGCGATCCCAACCGCGGTGACATCGCCGTCGCGCTCGCGGTCACCGGCGCAGATCGCGACCCGGAGTTCACGCTCGATGTGCTCGGCGAGGCGTCCGACGCGACGCTACCGCCGTCCGAGCGCGTATACTCCGCGGGACGCGGGATCTCGACCGCGAACCCGGAGACGCGGTTCACCAACCTCCGCCCCGGGACGTACGACGTCAGCATCTCGGACATCGCCATCAACTGCACATTGCAGGGGAGCGCGACACGAACGGTGACGGTGACCGCTCTCGGCGTCGCGAGCGTGAACTTCGCGATCAGCTGCCTTGGGTCCGGTCCGCCGCCAAGCACCGCGCCGTTCGTGTGGCGCAACACTTGGGCACCGGCGACGGCGGCCAACGGCACCTCGGTCACTCTGCAACTGAGCCTTGATCTCACGCCGACTCCCGCGCAGCGCGTACAGGGTGTGCAGGCGAGCGTATTCTACGATCCCGCGGTCCTCCGGTTCGAGGAGGAGATCGCGCAGCAGCTGCCGATCATCACCGTCAACGGTAACGTACCGGGGCAGATCTCGTTCATCGCGAGCAACACGTCAGCACGCGCCGGCCTGGTCCGACTCGCCGACTTCCGCTTCACGGTCATCGGGACGGCGGGCGCGACGTCGAGCACCACGACGCAGAACGTGCGGGCCGGTTCGCCGCTCGCGTTCCAGGACTCAATTCGCGTGGTCGAGGACACCTTCCTTGTGGTGACCGGTGGCGGCGGGAGCGGTGTGAACGCCGCGCCCACGGCGGAGGCCAACGGACCCTACACCAGCACCGCAGGCAGTGCGATCACGTTCTCGTCGAACGGCTCCGGCGACACTGACGGCACCATCGCGAGTTATTCGTGGGCGTTCGGCGATGGCACGACCGGCGTCGGGCCGTCGCCATCGAAGACCTACTCCGCACCCGGGACCTACACGGTCACGCTCACCGTCACGGATGATGACGGCGCGACCGGTACCGATCAGGCCACCGTGACGATCGGTTCGAGCGGTGGCGGCAACACGCCGCCGGTCGCGCGCGCGAACGGGCCTTACACCGCCGTCGCCGGGACACCGCTCACGCTCTCAGCCGCAGGGTCGTCGGACCCGAACGGCACGATCGTGTCCTACGCGTGGACGCTCGGCAACGGTCAAACGGCCAGCGGTGCGACACCGACGGTCACGTACGCGACCGCAGGATCGTACATCGCGACACTCACGGTGACGGACAATCAAGGCGCGACGGCCACGTCCCAAGCGACCGTCACCATCTCGTCGCCGCCCTCGGCGCTCCCGCTCACATGGACCAACGTCGTCGGTCCGCTCGACGTGAGCAACAACCTCGTGGCGATCACCGTCAGCTACGACATGCGCACGAACATCACCGAGACCCCGAGCGTGGAGGCGTTGCAGACCTTCTCCATCGACTCGCTGACGTGGGATTCGACGGTGTTGCAGTTCCACTCGGTCAGTCTCGGACCGAACATCATCGGCACGTCCAACCAAACCGGAGTGGGGGCGGGTCGCATCGGCCTGAATGGCACGATCAGTGGTGCGCAACAGCAGGGACTGATCACGATCGCGACGGTGCGCTTCCGTCCGGTCGGTGCGAGCGGACGCAGCACCACCACGCGAACGTTCCTCGGGCCGCTGATCGGTCCGTCGAGCACGAACTTCTTCGTCTACAACTCGAAAACTGCCATTGTCGAAGGGGAATTCAGGGTGCCTTGACCGACGCAGTCTCGGCCGCAGGTGCCGGGACTTGAGCGGTGTGACGCGACGCGGACCACGCTGATACAGACCGACCCATTGGGGTGTGACTACCGCCGGCCAAGTTCACCGTCGACTCCATGAGGAGTCACGTGCTCCCCGTCAGGAGTACGACCCATCCGGCTTCGCCATCACCCTTTGGAGGTTCCATGGCTGTCCTCGCATCGCGTCACTCGTTGACGCGTCGCATCACGTCCACCGTCGCGACGCTCGCGGCGCTCGTCACCGCCGCGTGCAGCGGCGAGAAGGCGCCTGTCAATCCGACGCTTCCGGGCACTGGCCCGGCGGCGACCTTCCGTCCGCTCGCGTTCACCGCGGACGTCAATCTCCGCACCGGTGTCGTGAACATCACCGCCCCGAACGCGAGCACGGCGAACGCGCCGACGCTCTCGCTGGGCGGCGTCGAAGCCCCCGCGCTCTCGTTGCTCGGCGGCGAAGCAGTGCGCCTGATCCCGTCCAACTATCAGGCCTCGGCCGTCGGCGCGTTCGCGCCCGGCCTGATCCGCGTCACGTTCGACGTCGTGATCGAGAACAAGCTCCCCGGCATCCGTTTCATCACGCCGACCTGGCCGGTGTCGCCGGCCGCTGGCGTGATCCTGTTCCCGCTCGAGAACGTCGTCACCACCACCCCGGGCGGCGTGACGGGCGGCGACGGCAATGACATCATCGTCGAACAGCCGAGCTACGGCCGCATTGTGCCGAGCATCGACTGGAACGGCACCGGTGCGGCTGGCAGCGGCGCGCCCTACTCGTTCTTCAACGACGCCGATTGCTCGCTGGCGACGTCGAACGATTGCTTCCGTTGGGAAGCGTATGACCTCGAAGTCCTCCCGGCGCCGGCGACCTCGTCGGTCCGCACGATCGGCTTCGACATCGACCCGACGGTCGGCCAGTTCCGCGCCCGCATGGTCGTGGCTGCTGACCTCGCCCCGGCTGGCGCGGTCCTCCCCGGCACGATCAACGGCACCGTGACCTCGCCGGCTCGCGGCGCGCTCTCCGGCGTGACCGTGGTCGTCAGCGGTGGTGCCACCGGCACGACGAGCGCGACGGGTACCTACTCGATCACGACGGTCGCTCCGGGCACGCGCACAGTCTCGCTCTCGACCTTGCCGGCCGGTTGCACCGCTCCCGCCGCGCAGTCGGTCGGCGTGGGCTCGGGCAGCACGAACACCGTCAACTTCACCGTCGATTGCACCGGGCTGCCGGGCACCATCGCCGGCATCGTGACGCGCTCCAACGATGGCTCGCCGCTCGCGAACGTGACCGTCGCCGCCTCGGGCGGTAGCTCCACCACCACCAGCGCCACAGGCGCCTACTCGCTCACCGGCGTCGCCGCCGGCGCGGGCACGCTCACCGTCACCGGCGCTCCGGCCGAGTGCACGCCGGCTCCGGAGGCTTACACCCTCTCGAGCGGTGGCAGCATCACTGAGAACATCGTGGTCACCTGCTCGGCTCCGCCGACGCCTGGTTACCAGTACAACACCTCGTGGGTGGACCTTGGCGGCGGCCAGGTGGCCGTTGACCTCCGCATCGACATGCGGACGTTCAACCGCGCGGACATCGTCGACGTGACGAACAACGGTTCGACCGGCGACCCGCTCACCGGTGCGCAGCTCTCGTTCACGTACGATGCGACGAAGCTCACGTTCGTCGAAGGCATCGGCACCACCGCGCCGAACATCACGGCCGCTCCGACCGTGAACGGCGCGACGCCGGGCACCGTCAGCGTGCTCAACGGTGCGACCACGCTTCGCACCGGCAACGTCGGCATCGTGCGCGTGGTGTTCCAGCGCGTCGCGGGCGCCACGGGTCTCGTCGGCACCACCACGACGATCACCGCCGCCTCGAGCCGCACCGGCACGACCACGCTCAGCATCATCGCCAACGTGATCAACCGCGAAGGCACGTTCATCCTCCCGTAATCAGTCCGCTCGGGATGGCATGAGGTCCGGGTCGACGTGGCAGCAGTGCTGCTCGCTGCCACGTCGGTCCACCTCCACCCGAGTCATCACACCCACTCTCCGGAGTCTCAATCCACATGAAGTTCTCACGTAACCTTGCCAAGCTCCCCGCGGTGGTGCTCGCGGCGTCGCTCGGCGTCGCGGCCTGCGCCGACGAGCCGATGAGCGCCTTCGGGCGCCCGGGCTCCACGCTGCCGATCGGGCTCGAGCTCTCGTCCGCGCGCGCGGCGATCGGCAGCCGCGTCGCGGTCGCCGTCACGCTGGGTGATGTCGTCGGCTCGACCGGCGGCATCCAGGGCGACCTCGAGTTCGATCCGTCGCGCCTCAAGTACATCGGGCAGTCGCCGGTCGGCGACGCCATCACCATCGTGAACGACGACGCAGCCGCCGCCGGCGAGCTGGTCTTCACGTCGTTCAACCCGCGTGGCGTCGATGGCCGCGTGGCGATGTTCGTATTCGAGACGAAGAGCGCGGACTACGCTTCGTCGCTCAGCTACGACCACAAGCTCGCGGTCGCGGGCAACGGCGAGCTGCGTAAGCTCAACGTGCAGGTCCGTCGCGACGTGATCGCCGACGGCTCGCTCAGCGTGCCGTCCGATGCGCGTGACCTCTCCATCGCCGACTGGGCCGTGCTGGTCGGCGCCGAAGGCACCGGCGCCCCGATCGCGCTCCGTCCGGGCGAGTACCGCCTCAATCTCGCCTACGGCGATGTCGACTTCGACGCCTCCGTCGGCCTGTTCGACTACCTCGGCGTCGCGAACGCCGCGGTGGGCAACGACCCGATCATCGTGAACACCGATGGCCCGACGACCGACGTGGATCTCGTCATCGCCGGCAACGTGTTCCCGCAGAACACCGCGGGCGCCTGCGGCACGGAAGCCGACGGCAGCCGCGTGCTCGACCTGTTCGACTACCTCGCGATCGCGAACGAAGCCGTGGGCCTCAATGAAGCCTGCGTCGGCGACCTGATCCCGGGCCGTGGCCCGATCCCGACCACCCGCCAGAGCATCAACGCGACCTCGAGCCCCGACCTCACGGTCGGCTCGGGCGAGACGATGACGCTGACGAACGACCGCGTGTGGCAGCTCGAAGGCATCCTCCGCGTCCAGGACGGCGGCACACTCATCGTGCAGGCCGGCACCCGCGTGGAAGGCCTCACCAACGCGGCCGAGACGCAGGCGATCTTCGTCGAGCGTGGCGGCGACATCTTCGTCAACGGCACGCTCCACCAGCCGGTGGTGTTCTCCTGCACCGCCGCGCCCAAGATCAAGGGCTGCTGGGGCGGCATGTTCGTCGCCGGTCGCGGCACCGTGAACCTCGGCGACGCCGCGCTCGGTGGCTCGCCCGACGGCGGCTGCAACCAGCGCCCGGGTGAAGGCAACGCGCCGGTCTTCGGCGGCTGCAACCCGGCCGACAACAGCGGCGTCATTCGTTATGCGATCATCGAATACGCGGGCCGCGTCATCGGCGCGAACAATGAGCTGAACGGCCTCACCCTCGGTGGTGTCGGCAGCGGCACGGTGGTCGAGTACGTCCAGATCCATGCCGGCACGGACGACGGCATCGAGTTCTTCGGTGGCGATCTCTCCACCCGTTACCTCGTGCTCACGGGCAACGATGACGACCAGTTCGACGTCTCGTTCGGCCTCCGTGGCACGCACCAGTTCGTGATCGCGCAGGCTGACGCCGGCGCCCCGAACAACGACTCGAAGGCCATTGAAGCCGACGGCAACGAGCCGGCCCCGGGCACGAACGCCCTGCCGCGTACGTCGCCTGCGCTCTACAACTTCACCATCATCGGCAACCTGGCGCTCCGCACGCAGAACTCGGCGATCCACCTTCGCCGCGCGTCGGGCCTCAAGATGTACAACTCGATCGTCGCAGGCTATGAGATCGGCGTCGACTTCGACGACGCGCTCACCTGCGATGGCTTCGGCGACGGTGCGGTCGATATCCGCAACACGACCTTCATCGACGTGCCGAACCTCGGCCAGAACGATGGCTCCGATCCGCTCTGCGGTGGCGTGACCAGCGTGACCGAAGGCGAAGAGGAGTTCGTCCGCCTCAGCGCCAAGGCCAACCGCGAGCGGTCTGGCATCGCCAGCGTGCTCGTGAACGCGTTCGACACCAACCTCCCCGACTGGCGTATGCTGCTCGTCGGTGGTCAGCCGGCCGAAGGCGGCACGTTCGCGGCGACCGGTGGTGCCGTGGCGACCAACTACCGCGGTGCAGTCGCTCCGGTCAACACCGCCGGTGACATCCCGTGGTACGCTGGCTGGACGCGTCCCTTCCAGTCTGCGATCGTGCCGTAATGTCAGCACCTGACCTGAACGGACGTCGTCTCGCGACGACGTCCCTCCGGTCCCTGATCGCCGCCGCGCGGATTCGCGCGGCGGCGGTCTTGCTGTGCAGCACCGCGTTCGTGGCGTCCTGTAAGGACACGAATGCGCCTCCGGGCCCGCCGTATCTGGCAATCGTCACGGATCTCACCACGTGGCCGGGCGCTTCCGCGCCGGTCCGCGTCTCGTATCGGGTGCGGGAACTCTCGGGCACACTCGGCGTCGACCGCCGACTTCGGATCACACCGACCGATACCGTCATCATCTCCGTCCCACCGGCCTCATATCTCGTCGAAGCGGTGGACCTACCTGCCAACTGCATCCCGCGCAACGGAACCGACCGCGGCATCGTACTCGGGCCGGAGGACAACACCGGACTCGTGCGCTACTCCATCACGTGTCGCGGCCTGCTCAGCATCACGGCACTCACCGACGGATGGGACCAGGATGGCAGCTTCATCTATCGCGTCCGCAACGAGAACGGTGGCGAATGGACGGGCGTGGCGCCTGCGAACGACACGATCGTCCTGAACGACGTGAGCAGCGGTGCGCTCGAGATCCAACTCGGCGGCATCGCCCCCAACTGCCAGGCCATCAATGATGGCGGCACGCGCCTCTCCGTCGACCTCGACCCCATCGGCGGGGCCGCGATGGTGTTCCGCATCGCGTGTTCATCGGTCGCGCGCCGGCCGCGCATCCTCTCGCTCGTCAGCGGCTACACATTCGGGTCCAGCGTATTCACGTTCCGCGTGATCGATCCCGACTCGGACCTCGATGGCTACGTCTGGGACATCACCGATTGTCGCGGCAACAGCATCCTCCCGGAGAAGCGCGAACGCACTCGCCGCGGCCTGCGGGGCGGTCGCGGCGCGCTGAGCGACACGCTCACGGTCGTCGGCGCGTTCGAAGTCGGCCTCTCCTCTGCCGAGGTCGCCAACGCGTGCACGGAGATCCGAGTGTTCGATTCGCAGGCGAACATCAGCGAGATCATCACGCATCGCATCGGGAGCGCCACCGGCTTCGCACCGTCGGTGCGCTTCTTCAACGCCCGGCTCGAGGGCACACAGGTCGTGCGCAGTATCCTCGAAGCCAGTGACCCCGAGCAGGATATCGTCGGGCACTTCGTCGCGGTGCGGCTCCGCGATGGCGCGCTCGGCGGCCAGCGCGACGGTGTCCTCGACCTCGGGATCATGGATCCGCTCGGCTTCCTCGGCACGTCGGTCATCGACATCCCGACCACGGGGCGCATCAAGTGGGACGACGTCTACGGCGTGATCGTGTACCTCATCGACAAGAACGGGAACGTCGTGCGCGTGGAGGATTCCGATGTCTTCAAGTGAGCGTACAGCGTCGCGTCTCATAGGCGTCGCACTCGTGGTCGCGACGCTGGGCGCCTGCAGTGGCGACGGCCCCACGTCCCCGCCCGCCACCGCGCAGTGTGACGGCTCCACCATCGACGTCCGCGCGCTCGCGGTCGGCGACGGGGCGACCATCACCGGCTCCCAAGTGGCCTGCCTCGCGCTCGCCGGCGCCGGGGCGGAGTACGTCGTGATGCCCCAGCTGACCGGCAGTGCCCTCCCGTACGGCGGCTTCAGCTTTCGCCTCGGCGACCCGGCGATGATGGACGCGTCCGTCTCGGCACTGACGGTCATCGCGCCCCAAGTCGATGCCCGTGAGATGTTCGGCGCACGCCACACGATCGACGACGCACAGGCGACACTGCATGCGCGGGTGCGCGCACATGAGTCGGCGCTGCCCCGCGGGGCGGCGAAGTCCCTCGGCGCGGCCGATGTACGCACGGCGGATGCCCTCGGTGACCCGGACAGTGTGCGAGCCTTCAGTGTCCTCAACACGCTCGCCGCTACGCCGAGTTTCTCCACCATCGGTGCGGCGCTCGCCTATGCGGGCGACAACGTCCTGCTCTACGTCGACACACTCGCCGGCAGCGTCTTCACGCCGGCTGAACTCGCCGCGATGGGCACGCTCTACGACGACGCCCTCGTGCCGGCGATGTACGCGCAGTTCGGCACCGGTTCCGACATCGACGGCAACGGACGAGTCCTCTTCGTGCTCTCGCCCACGGTGAACGCGATGGTGCCGGCCGCACAGTGTTCGGTCACCGGCTACGTCCGCGGCTTCTTCTACAGTCACGACCTGACCAGCCAATCCGCGACCTCCAACCGCAGCGAGGTCTTCTACGCGTTCGTTCCGGACCCGACCGGACGCTGGAGCTGCGCGCACACCAAGGCCGAGGTCGATGCGAACCTGGCCCCGACGTTCATGCATGAGCTCCAGCACATGATCTCGTTCGGCGAGCACGCAATCGAGCGCAACGGCGCCTCCGAGGAGCCCTGGCTCAACGAGGGCCTGAGTCACATCGCCGAGGAACTCGGCGCGAAGCTCTTCGAGGCGCGGTACCCTGCGCCGAGCGGGCGCACGAATCCCACGCAGATCTTCCCGGACTCTGCGTCGCCGTACATCACACCCAACCTGCTCTATTCGTATCGCTTCCTCCTGAGCAGCTCGTTCTACTCGCTCACTTCCTGTGCTCCCGGCACGTTCTGCTCGTTGGCGGAACGCGGCGGCAGCTGGCTACTCCTGCGTTTCATCGCCGACCAGCAAGGGGAGGCCGTGCTGAAGCGGCTGGTGGAGAGTCAACTTTCGGGCCGTGCGAATCTCGAGGCCGTCACGGGTCGCAGCACGGCCGAGTGGCTCGGAGACTTCGCGCTCGCAGTGAACGCCGACAGCATCGAAGGCCGTCCGCGCGATCTCGCGCCGCCCGACCTGCGATTCGCCTCGCGCAACCTCCGGCGACTCTATCGTGCACTGTTCGACGCCTATGGGTTCGCCGGCGGTGTCGGACGTCCGTTCCCGATAGAACCGCTCGCGCTCGCGGCGGGAGGTGTGGTCACCGGGAGCATGAGGCCGGGGTCATATGCGGTTTATCGCCTCCGCACCACGGCGGACCGTCCGCTCGCCCTCGTGCGCTTCGCCGGCGCGGATGGCGCCCTCTTCCCCGCCGAGGCGCGCGCCCAGATCGCTGTGCTGCGCGTGCGGTGAGGCTCAGAACCGCGCCCCGAGCGCATCCCGGAACGCCCCCGCATCTCGCCAGCGGTCCTGCGGCTCCTTCGCGAGTCCTTGATCGAGCACCTGCGCGATACCCACCGACACATCGCCGCGGATGGAGCTCGCCAGCGGCGGATGCTCAGTGAAGTGCGCAACCATGAGGCGCGCCCCCTTGTACTGCGCGAACGGCGCCTTGCCCGTAAGCATCTCGTAACCGAGCATCGCGAGTGAGTAGACGTCGGCGCGTGCGTCCGCCGGATCGTCACCGATGAACTGCTCGGGCGCCATGTAGGCCGGCGTCCCGACCGCGAACCCGTGCTGCGTCAGTCGCCCGCCGCTCATCGCGATGCTGCGACGCATCTCACCCATCGACACGCCGGAACTGCGGCGCAAGCTCTCGAGCCGCGCGTGGGCCACGCCGAAGTCGGCCAGCATCGCATGCTCGGACTGGAAGAGCACGTTCTCCGGCTTGAGATCGCGGTGCACGATGCCTTCACGGTGCGCCATCGCGAGGGCGTCGGCGATCTCATGGAGCGCGCGTAGCGCGTCGGGCACCGGCATCGGGCCCGCCTTCAGGCGCGCCGCGAGCGAGTCGCCGCGAATGAACGGCATGACGTACCAGAGCAGGTCGCCCACGTGCCCGGATCCGAGGAGCGGGACGATGTGTGGATGCTGCAATACGCCCAGCACCTGGATCTCACGCCGGAACCGCTCGGACTCGATCGCACCGGCGAGATCGGGCGGCAGCAACTTGATGACGACCTTCCGCGGCGCGGCGGTGTCGTTCGCGATGAACAACCGGCTCTGCCCGCCAGACGCGAACTCGCGTTCGATCTCGTAAGCGGAGCCGATGGCGTCCTGCAGCCGCGCGATCAGGTCCTCGGTCATCGAGATGAAGCTACCGTCAATCCTTCCTCGATGCGAGCCACGCGCGCACCTCCTCGGCGTGACCCTCGTGGTGCACATCGCGCCACGCCTCCTCGATCCGCCCGTCAGGCCCGATGACGAACGTCGATCGGACCACCCCCATGTAGTACTTCCCCCAGAAGAGCTTCTGGTGCCAGACGTCGTAGGCCTGGGCGGCGAGCGCGTCCTTGTCCGCGAGCAGTGGATACGGCAGCGATTGCGACGCCCTGAACTTCGCGTGCCGTCGCCAGGTATCGGGCGAGACGCCGAGCACGACCGCTTTCGCCGCCTTGAAGCGCGGCATGAGATCGCGGAACTCGCAGGCCTCCACCGTGCACCCCGGCGTGCTCGCTTTCTGGAAGAAGAAGAGCACGACGCGCCGACCGGCGAAATCCGAGAGCGAGACCGGCGCGCCGGTCTCGTCGAGCAACGTGAACGGCGGAGCTTTCACCCCGCGCTTGATCTTCGACGCGATCGGCCGCTTTGCGCCCCTCTTCATACCCACCTTTGCACTCACTCCGGCTCTCCCCGTTGCGCGTTCACCCACACGTCGAACACCTCAGCCGACGTCTTCTGCGGCGTGTACCCGAACTCCGTGATCAATCGCCGGTTCGACAGCACCGGGCGATAGCGCAGGAAGTCCACCTGCTCTGGTCCATAACGTCCCACACCCAGCATCCGTGCCACCGCAAGCGCGGCCCTGAGTCCCCACGCCGGGATCGTCATGGTCGGTTTGCCCAACCGTCGTGCCAACTCGTGCACGGTGAGTCGGCCACTGCCCGCCACATTGAAGATCCCCGCCACCGAGCCCAATACACCCCTCGTGATGATCGCTGCGACGTCGCGGTCCCATACGAACACGAACGGTGAGTCACTCCCCCGAACCACGAGCACCCGCTTCCGCTCGAACAACGCCGTGATCTGATTGCGCGTCGCCTCGCCGAGCACCGTACCGATGCGCAACACCAGCTGCGCCAGCTGCGGGTGCGTGGCACGGTAGCCCGCCAACAACTCCTCGACCAGCCGCTTGTGGTGCGCGTACGCGAACGACTCGGTCGCACGCAACGGATCGTGTTCATCGATCCACTCGGGGTTGTCGGCGTGGTAGCCGTACGCCGCGCCGGAGCTGGACACGGTGAGGTGGCGCACCCCGGCCGCCAGACAGCTCTCCACCACGGTACGCGTTCCGTTCACGTCGATATCGTAGTCGCGCGCACGGTCGCGCGTACTCTCGAGCACCGAGGCGAGATGTACCACGTGGGTGATCGCGTGAATGCGCAACACCTCCACCAGCGCACGGTCCCGCACATCGACTGCGAGCACCGGGAACGCGCGGTCGCTGCGCGCGCGCAGATCGGTGCCGACCACGAACGCACCTTGGGCCACCAGCTGCGCTCCCACATGGCCGCCGATGTACCCGCCGCCACCGCTGATCAGGACCCGCGGGTGCTCGCTCACGCGACCACCGGCGGACGCCGCCCCCACCACGCGGTCAACAGCAGCCCGCTCACGAGGTGCCACACGCCCCAGAACGCGGTGATCAGCATCATGGAACCAGCATTCGGGAAGAACGTGAAGAGGATCGCGAGCCCGAGTCCGGAGTTGTGGATGCCCACCTCGATGATCACCGCGCGGGCATCCGCATCGGAGAGCCGCGCGAGTCGGGCTACCGCCCAGCCGATGCCCAGCGCCATCGCATTCTGTCCGACCACCAACCAGAAGAAGTCACTGAACTGCTCGATGAACAGTCCCCGGTTCTCCCAGAAGGCACCAGCGATGAACGCGAGCAGGATCAGCAGTGACAACGTGCGGAGCGGACGCTCCGCACGCGCGACGAATCCCGGCGCACGCATCCCGATGAGCATCCCCACCAGCATCGGCAACGCGAGCACCAGCGCCACCTGCGCGAGGATCCCGCCCACCGGGATCGAGATCTCCTGGAGCAGCTCCCGTGTGCGCGGGTTCAGCCAGCCGTACAACGCGAAGTTGAACGGCGTCAGCACCGTCGCCGCGAGACTCGACACCGCGGTCAGGCTGACCGAGAGCGCCACGGTCCCGCGCGCGCGCCATGTGAGCACATTCGACAGCGCTCCGCTCGGACAGGCCGCGACCAGCATCATGCCGAGGGAGAGCGCGGGGTCGACCTTGAGCACCCAGGTGAGGAGGCAGGTGAGGGCCGGCGTCAACACCGCCTGCGCCGACAATCCTGCGACGGCGCCGGCCGGCTGCCGCCACACACGCATGAAGTCGGACGGCCGCAGCTCCAGCGACACGCCGAACATCATGAATGCGATGATCGCGTTCAGCACCACCAACCCGGACGGGTCGAACGCGAGCGGCAGTGCGTTGTTCACGCGCCACGCGTCGCGTTCGCGGGCCGCAGCTCGCGCCCGATCGCGGCCGTCAGCTCCTTCACCGCGCGGCGATAACTCTCTTTGTGTACGTAGTACGCCATCCGGTCGAGCTTGAGGTACCGCATCCCACCGTCGAGTCGCTCGCCCGCGCGCGCCGAGACGGTCCGCTGCAACTCGCGCGCGGCCGTCGACCCTTCACGGAGCCCGCGGAGGTACGTCGCCACCAACCGCGCCTGCTCCGCGCGACCCTCCCACCCGAGTCCCGCGGCTTCGACCATCCCCATCACGAACAGCGACGGCGAACGCGGCGTGAACACATTGAGGTACAGCTGTGGCGCGGGCTTCTCCTGCGGCCAGTTGAGCAGCGCGCGATCGATGAACGGGTAGTCCAGATCGTATCCGGTCGCCTGCAGGATCACGTCGTACTCCGCCGACGCACCGTCGGCGAAGGTGATCCGGTGTCCGTCCACCGCGCGCAGGTCGCCGCGCGCTCGGATGTCACCATGCCCGAGGTGGTGCAACACGAGAGAGTTCACGACCGGATGTGACTCGTAGAGTCGATAGTCGGGGTCGGGCAAGCCGTAGTCCGATGGTCTCCCCATCAACAGGCGGATCAGCAGCGCATCCACACGCTGCTTGAGCGCGCGCGGGAGCTTGATCCTCCCGCCGATCGCGTCGGCCGGACGACCGCGCACGAACTTGGGCACGAACCAGTAGCCGCGTCGCACCGAGAGATCCACCGACGCCGCGTAGTGCACGGCGTCCACGGCGATGTCCGCCCCGGAGTTCCCGCAGCCCACCACCAACACCCGCTGCCCAGCGAACACCTGCGGCGACTTGTACTCGGCCGAATGCAGCACACGACCCGCGAACGGACCAGGCAACGCCGGACGATGCGGATGATGCAGCGTCCCGCTCGCGATCAACACGCCGTCTGCGTGGTCGCGGCGGCGCACACCAGCGTGCTCCACCTCGATCGCCCATCCCTCGCCGTCCGGTTCGACGCGACGCACCCGCGTGTCGAATACGATGTGTGGCCGCAGCGCGAAGCGGTCCGCGAAGCCCCGGAAGTATTCGCGGAGCTCTCGATGATGGGGATACGGCGCGACCGCGTCCGGCATCGGGTACTCCGCGAACTCGGTCATCCGCTTCGACGAGATCAGATGTGCGCTCTCGTACACGGTGCTGTGCGGATTCTCGATGTCCCAGAGTCCGCCCACATCGCGGTGCGACTCGTAGACGCGGAACGGGAGGCCGGCCTGCTGGAGAGCCCGCGCGGTCGCGAGCCCCATCGGTCCCGCGCCGATCACGGCGTACATCGCGTCAGCCGAGTGGCTCGCCGCCCATCAGCGCGGCCATCACCGCCTTCTGCACGTGCAGCCGGTTCTCGGCCTCGTCCCACACGCGGCTCTGCGCGCCGTCGATCACGTCCGCGGTGACCTCTTCGCCGCGGTGGGCCGGGAGGCAATGCAGGAAGATCGCGTCCTTCCGCGCGCGCAGCATGAGCGGCGCGTTCACCTGGAAGTCCTTGAACGCCGCGGCACGCACGGCCTGCTCCTCCTCCTGCCCCATCGACGCCCACACGTCGGTCGTCACGACGTCAGCACCCGTCGCTGCTTCCAGCGGATCGCGCAGAAGGGTGACGCGACCGGACGACTGCGCCCGCGCCAGGATCTCCGGGTCGGGGTCGTACCCCGCCGGGCATGCGAGCCGCAGCTCGAAGCCGAGCCGGAACGCCGCATCGCACCAGCTGTTCGCCATGTTGTTGCCGTCGCCGATCCATGTGATGCGCTTGCCCTCGACCGTCCCGAGGTGCTGCTGCACCGTGAGGAGGTCAGCGAGGATCTGACAGGGATGCTGCAGGTCGGTGAGGCCGTTGATCACCGGTGCACGTGCGTAGCGCGCGAACTCCTCGACGTCCGCGTGTGCGAACGTACGGATCATGATGCCGTCGACCATGCGGTCGAGCACCCGCGCCGTGTCGTTCACGGCCTCACCGCGTCCGAGCTGCACGTCGCGCGGCGTGAGGAACAGCGGATGAGCACCCAGCTGCCAGGCACCCACTTCGAAGCTCACCCGCGTGCGCGTCGACGATTTCATGAAGATCATCGCGAACGACTTGCCCGCGAGCGGCTTCGCGGTGTAGTCCCCGCGCCGCATGCGGTCCGCGAGTCGTAGGAGACTGTGCAGTTCCGCTTCCGAGAAGTCAGGGATCGCGAGGAAGTCGCGGCCGTCGGTCATGTCGGCTCCGGCACGCAGGGACTGCGCGTCCAGGTCGGAAGCCTGTCCGGATTCGCGGCGCTCGCCTCGGGGAACTGCCTCGAAAGCGCCTGGCGTCGGATGGCGATGCTGTGACGTGCCGTGAGCAGCGTGTCCTTTCCGACGATCGACGCCCGGGCGAGCGAGCTCGAGAGCGACCAGCCCTCGCCGCGGTCCCATTCTGCGATGAGCAACGAGAAGCCGGGGCCCTCGAGCCGCAGACACAAGGCATCGACCGCGAGTCCGGCCTTGATCTCGCGCAGCGCGCCGCGCCACGCCAGCAGCGCGGACGAGTCGCTCGGCCACCCGCGGGAGGCTTCGATGTATTGCACGGGCGCGTCTTCATCCGGCCACGATCCGTCGCTGCCGTCGAAACCGACGAGTGCGTACAGGACGTCGAACGAGCCAATGCTCTCACGGAGCCCCTCGAACGGGGCGGGCTGTGCCTGCTTCCGGAACGCACGCACACCGCCCGAGCGCAAGGCGGCGACGTTGATGCCACGGAGCTCCTCGAACGGCGCGACACCGACCGCCAGGTCCGCGGCGTCTCGCCGGTCGCCACAACCCAATGTCACCGCCACCGCCCCGCCGATCACCAGCACTCGCGTCCCGTTCATCCTGTGCCCTCGTTCAGAGGATGTACTTCCGGAGGTCCTCATCCTCGGCGATCGCGCTCAGGCGCGCGCGCACCAGCTTCGCGTCCACCACCTCGGCGGCGGTGCCGCGCTCGGGGAGTTCGTAGAGGACCTCTTCGAGCAACGTCGTCATCACCGTGTGCAAGCGCCGCGCACCGATGTTCTCCATCCGCGAGTTCACCCGCGCGGCGATCCGCGCGATCTCCTCGATGCCGTCAGGCGTGAACGTGAGCACCGCACCCTCGGCCGCCACCAGCGCGGCGTACTGCTTGGTGAGCGCGTGCTCCGGCTCCGTCATGATCCGGATGAAGTCGCCTTCGGTGAGCGGCTTGAGCTCCACGCGGATCGGGAAGCGGCCCTGCAGCTCCGGGATCAGATCACTCGGCTTCGACACATGGAACGCACCGGCCGCGATGAAGAGCACGTGGTCCGTCTTCACCATGCCGTACTTCGTCTGCACGTTCGAGCCCTCGACGATCGGCAGCAGGTCACGCTGCACCCCCTCGCGCGAGACATCCGGCCCGCCGAAGTCGCCCTTCCCGCCCGCGATCTTGTCGATCTCGTCGAGGAAGATGATGCCCATCGACTCGACGCGCTCGAGTGCATCGGCGACGACATCGTCGAGGTTGATCAGCTTGTCGAACTCCTGGTCGAGCAGGATGCGCCGCGCCTCGGAGACCGGCACCGTGCGCTTCTTGGTCTTCTTGGGCAGCAGCTCCGAGAGCATCTCGGCGAAGTTGTTCATCCCCTCGGGGGCGCCCTGCTGTCCCATCGCATCCATCATGGGCCCGGGCTGCTGCACCTCCACTTCCACCTCGCGCTGCTCGAGCTGGCCGTCGCGCAGCAGCTGCTTGAGCTTCTCACGCGTGCGTTTGTGCCGCTCGCGTGCGAGCTCCTGCTCCTGCGTCACGTTGCCTTCGGCGCTGGCGACGAACACACGCTGCGCGTCACCGCCGGGCGACACACTGCCCGACGGCTCCGGGGCCGGCGCGGGCAGCAGGAGGTCGAGCAGGCGTTCGTCGACGCGATCGTTGGCGAGATCCTCCACCTCCGTCTCGCGTTCGGTGCGCATCATGTCGATCGCACTCTCCACGAGGTCGCGCACCATGCCCTCGACATCGCGGCCCACGTAGCCCACCTCGGTGAACTTCGACGCCTCCACCTTGATGAACGGCGCACCGGAGAGCTTCGCCAGCCGACGTGCGATCTCGGTCTTCCCCACGCCCGTGGGGCCGATGAGGATGATGTTGTTGGGCGTCATCTCCTCGCGCAGGCCGTCCGGCGCGCGCTGCCGGCGCCAGCGGTTGCGCAGCGCGATCGCGACCGATTTCTTCGCCTCGGCCTGGCCCACGATGTGGCGATCGAGTTCGGCGACGATCTTGCGCGGGGACAGATCCGCGAGGCGCGCGAGCGCCTGTTCCGTACGGGGAGACGCCATCAGCCCGTGGGTTCGACGACGGTGATCTGCGTGTTGGTGTACACGCAGATCTCGCCCGCGATCGTCATCGCACGCTTGACGATCTCCGCGGGCGGCAGGGTGGTCTCACGCGCGAGTGCCCGCGCAGCGGCCAGTGCGTACGAACCCCCGGAACCGATGGCGAGGATGCCGTCGTCCGGTTCGATGAGTTCACCGTTACCCGACAGCACGAACCCGTGGTCGCGGTCCACCACGATCAACAGCGCCTCGAGCCGGCGCAGCGCCCGGTCGGAACGCCACTCCTTGGCCAGCTCCACGGCGGCCTTGGGAAGATTCCCCGGATGCCGTTCCAGTTTCTCCTCGAACTTCTCGAACAGCGTGAGCGCGTCGGCTGCGGCCCCCGCGAACCCCGCGAGCACCCGCCCGCCCTTGAGGGCGCGCACCTTCACGGCGCCGGACTTCATCACGGTGTCTCCGACCGACACCTGGCCGTCGCCGCCGATGGCGACTCGGCCGTCGCGGCGGACGGCGAGGATGGTGGTGGCATGGAAGGTCGGGAGCGGCATTCGCGTAATATATAGACGTGACGACCTCCACAGAGCGGGACGGACCGCGCCGAGACGCCGACTGGGCCTTGCCCACGCTGGCCCTCCTCACCGTCCTGGCCGCGATGCAGCGATTCCCCGCGCGTGCGCTCGAAGGACTGTGGTTCGACGAGGTCTTCACCGTCGTCCTCGCGGCGCAGGAGCTCCCGGAGCTCCTCGACCGCGCACTCGCCGACCAGACCAACCCGCCGGGCTTCTATCTGCTCGCGTGGGTCTGGACGCGACTCGGCGGATTCGACCTCGAGTGGATGCGCACCATCCCCGCCCTCGCTGGCACACTCGTCGTGCCCGCCGTCGCCGGGCTCGCCCGGCAGCTCGGCGTGAGCTGGCGAGGCGCACTGCTCGCCGCGCTGCTCGCGAACTCGAGCTCACTCCTGCTGGCGATGTCGCTCGAGCTGCGTGCCTACGCACCGCTCGCACTTCTCGCCGCGATCTCCTCCGTGCTCGCGTTGCGACAAGCCGCGCGAACGAACGAGACCGTTCGCGGCGCGACGCCGCTCGCGCTCACCCAAGTCGCGCTCGTCGCGCTGCACTACTTCGGCGCACTGGTCGTCGTCGGGCAGTGTGCCGCCTTGCTCTGGACCGACCGGCGGCGCCTGCTCCGGGGGGTGCTCACGGCGCTGCCTGCGGCGCTCCTCGCACTCGCATGGGCGGCCCTCGTGCTGAGCCGCGCCGACGGCGCTGCGGTGGGCAACAACGCCTCGTGGATCGAGCCGACCGATCTCGCACGCCTCCGGGGATTCGCGCCGTCGGTGCTCGGCACGCTCGGGATGGACGCCGGCGCGATGCTCGCCACGGCGCTGCTCGCCGCGGCGATCCTGTTCGCGGCTTGGCAGGCCGCAACGGGCGCGACGCGCGCGCGCTGGGGGCTCGCGCTGGGTGTCCTCCCGCTCGTGCTCGTGTTCACGGCGAGCTCGCTCGGGCCGCGCTCGCTCTGGGTGCCGCGCTATCTGATCGTCGTGGTGCCGGCGCTGTGTGTACTGCTGGCCGAACTCACGCAGCTGTCGGCGCGACCCGCGCGGGTCGCCGCGACCGCGGCGCTCGCCGCATGGGCACTCATCGCCGGCACACACGACGCCGCGGCGCGTGCCCCGAAGCCCGACTGGGCGCGCGTCGTCCGATCACTCGCTGGCACCGGGCCGGCCACCGTGTGCATCAACGAGGCGTACGTCGCGCTGCCGCTGCGGTATCACGCGGTGCGTGAAGCGGTGCCGCTCACCGTGCTCGAGTTCTCTGACTGCGCCAGGCAGCGCCGCGGGGAGTGGGCCGTCCTCCGCGCCGAGACGGTCGCATCGCTCCAGACCCTCATCGACGCGAAGGCGATCGTGGGGGCGGGACGCTCGCTGACCGAGTCCCGACCCGCCGTCGGCATCCGGCGGCTACGCTGGTCGCCCCGCCTCGACGCCCGCGACTGAGAGAGCGCTCAGGCGATCGATCGCGCGCGAGGCCTCGGGGTGCGACGCCATCAACGTGCGGTAACGCTTCTCACTCGACTGCAGCGCCGTGGACTCGGGGGCCAGCTCCGCGAACACGCGCCCCATCCCCGTCACGTACGCGCGCAGCTCCTGCTCCATCGCCATGCCGAGCCAGAAGCGATGCGCCTCGAGCTGACTCCGCGTCTGCTCGGCGTAGGTCAGCAACACGGTGGCATTCGGTTCCATGTCCTTCCGGATCCGCTGCTGTGCCGCATCGTCGATCGGCTGCGCGCTCACCGAGAGCAACGTCTGCATGGCGGACTCGAGGTCGTTGGGCGCGGTCGACGGAAGGCCGCTATGCCCCGCGCGACGGCCCTCGGCGATCAGCAGTTCACAGAGCCGGCGCGCGTGGGCGAGGCAGGCACGCTCATAGGCTTGGATCTCGCCGTCCATCTCGGCCAGGACCTGCACCTGTCGCTTCGCCACCTCCGCCGCGACCATCTGATACGAGCGGAAATCGTCGGCACGACGGAGTCCTTCGCGCATCCTGCTCGGGGCCCCCGCCGCCGCAGGTTGCGACGGAGCTGTGGTCGCGCTGTCGCCGCGCACGGAGGCGTGCAGCGCACCGCGGAGCCACAGCGCCAGCACCACTTGCACCACCACCACCACCGCGACCGCGAGCACGAGTTCCGATTCCATCAAGTCACTCCGTCGTAAGGCGAGACCGCCGGTCGCGCGTCGAGCTCGAGCTCCGACCGCGCCGCGCGCGGAGGAGACCCGCGCACGTCAGGCGCGCGGGTGGCTCGCGCGATGAACTTGCTTGAGTCGTTCCACCGATGTGTGCGTGTAGATCTGCGTGGTGGAGATGCTGGCGTGCCCGAGCAGCTCCTGCACCGCACGCAGATCCGCGCCCTGATCGAGCAGATGGGTCGCGAAAGTATGCCGAAGTGCGTGCGCGCTCAGCCCCGCACCTTCGTCCACCTCACGCAACCGCGCGACGACGGCGTTGTGCAGGGCCTTCGGACTCAGTCGCCTGCCGCGCGAACTCAGGAACAGCGCCGTGCGATCCCCACCCGGCCCCACCTGCGCCATCAACGTCTCACGGGCACGTTCGTACTCACGCAGCGCCCGCTGTGCAGGACCGCCCACCGGCACGATACGCTCCTTCCGCCCCTTGCCCCGCACCTTCACCAGCCCGCCGAGCAGATCGAGGTCGCTCCGGTTGATGCCCACCAGCTCCGCGCGGCGCAGCCCCGCCGTATAGAACAGCTCGAGGATGGCGCGGTCGCGTACGTCGGTGAAGCGGCCCGACTGCGAGCGCGTCTCGGCCGCCTGCAACATGGTGTGCATCTGCGTCGCGTCGAGATGACCCGGCAGGTACTTCTCGAGCTTCGGTGCCCCCACCGCGCGAGCCGGATTGGTCTCCACGAGGTCCGCACGGTGCAAGAAGCGATAGAAACTCCGCACCGCCGACAACGCACGGGCGCTCGAGCGCTTGGAGAGTCCCCGCCGCGCGAGCTGCGCCAACCATGCGCGCATCGCGAGCCGGTCGACCTGCTCCCAGGCGATGGTCTCGGTCCCCAGGTGCTGCGCGAGGAACGTCCGGAACCCCTCGAGGTCGCGACCGTAAGCGCTCACCGTGTGCGGTGAGACGTCACGCTCCTTCTCGAGATGCCGCAGGAACTCCGAGACGTGGTCCTCGACCGCACGCACCATCGCTCAACGACCGTGGCGCGGGGTGACGCTCTCGCCGAACGCCGCGCCCAGCGACGACAGGTACGAATCGACGGTGCGATGCGAGCCGCGCAGCTTGAAGTAGATCCGCAGGAAGGGCGATTCCACGAAGCGCTCCTCTTCGAGTCGCACCTCGGTGCCGGCCGATCCCTCAAGCACGTCGATGGTGAGCGTACCACCCCACGCGCGCGGCGCGTCCCCTTCGCTGTTGATCACCCGCAGCTGCACCTTCCGCGGCGGGATCGACTGCGTCACCTCGACGGCCACCAACCCGTCGGCACCCATGTTCTGCTCCCACGACTCGCGGCGTTTGCCGCGGAGCGGGCGCACCGCCTTCACATCGGACCACCACGCTGGGTAGCCCTCGATGGAGCGGACCAGGCGGAACACCGAGTCCTGACGCGCGGTGACCACGATACTGCTACGCGCGGTGCTCTCACGTGGGAGCCCGCGGCCATAAAGGAACGCCCCGCCGCCAAGCAACACGGCGAGGAGGATCAGCTTCTTGAGGAACCCCACAGCACAGCCTCAGCGAACAGGGAGACGGACCACGTCATATTTCAGACGCCAGTCCTCCAGCTCCTGTAACGACCGCGCGGCGTACTGTTCCCGCTTCAGCTGCTTGTCGCGCGGGGGCGAGGCGAGCTCCTCCAGGAGCCCGAAGTTCGCGTTCATCGGCTGGAAGTGCGCCGGGTCGGCCTCCCTCAGGTACCGGTAGAGGGCCCCCAGCATCGTCGTGGGCGGCGGAACGACCGCCTCCTGGCCCCGGAGCAGCCGGTCGAGGTTCACGGCCGCCAGCAGCCCCGTGGCCGTGCTCTCCGTATAGCCCTCAACGCCGGTCAACTGCCCCGCGAACAGGGTCGTGGCGGCGTCTCGGAGGGCCAGATGGGGGGCCAGGGTGGCCGGCGCGTTCAGATACGAGTTCCGGTGGATGCTCCCGAACCGAAGGAACTCCGCACTCGCCAAGCCCGGGATGAGCCGGAACACGCGAGCCTGCTCCGGCATCCGCAGTCGGGTCTGGAAGCCCACGAGGTTCCACATCCGCCCCGCGCGGTCCTCGCGGCGCAACTGCACCACGGCCCACGGCCGCTTTCCCGTACGCGGGTCCCTGAGGCCGACCGGCTTCATCGGTCCGAACCGCAGGGTGTCATGCCCGCGGCGCGCCATCTCTTCGGCGGGCATGCAGCCCTCGAAGTACGGCACCGCATCGAACTCGTGCGCCGTGAACTGGTCGGCGGTGGTGAGCGCCGCCATGAACGTCTCGTATTCCGCCTTGTCCATCGGGCAGTTGAGATACGCGCCGCCGTCGGCGTCACCGCCTTCCATCGTCTCCTTGTCCCAGCGCGCCGCGCGGAACGCGATCGACTGGTCGATCGACTCGATCGACACGATCGGCGCGATAGCGTCATAGAACGCGAGCGACGCCACGCCGAGCCGCGCACGGATCGACTCGGCGAGCGCACTGCTCGTGAGCGGGCCCGTCGCGATGATGCCCGGGTCCGGCAGCGTCGTCACCTCGCCGCGCTCCACCCGGATGTCGGGGTGCCCCATCACACGCTCGTGTACGAATGCGCTGAACACGTCGCGATCCACCGCGAGGGCGGAGCCCGCCGGCACACGCGCCGCATCGGCGCCCTCGAGGATCAGGCAGCCCAACGCACGCATCTCTGCCTTGAGCAGACCGTGCGCGTTGGTAACCTCGGTGCTCTTGAACGTGTTGGAGCACACCAGCTCGGCGAGCCGATCCGTCTGGTGCGCGGCGGTGCGCTGCACGGGACGCATCTCGTGCAGCACCACCGAGTGCCCTCGCTCGGCCAACTGAAAGGCGGCCTCGCTGCCCGCGCGGCCGCCCCCGACGACATGGATATCAGCCATCAGCTCATCCCGCGAGAGATGCGGCCTCCGCCTCGGCGTCTGCGCCTTCCGGTACCTCGACGTCCCACTCGTTCTGGCACTTGAGGCACTTCCGATAGTGGCCACGCGTCTTGTTGCTCTTCGCCTCGGCCCCCTCGAAGCCGCATTCCGGACACTTCTCCTTCACGGGCTTGTCCCAGCACACGAAATCGCAGTTGGGATAGTTCTCGCAGCCGAAGAACGCCTTGCCGCGCTTCTTGGAGCGACGCGCCGCGATGTCGCCGCCGTCCTTGGGGCACTTCACCCCGGTCGGCATGGACTTGGTGCCGCGGCACTTCGGGAACGTCGAGCAACCGAGGAACTCACCTGAGCGTGAACGGCGCACCACCATCGGCTTGCCGCACTCCGGGCAGGCATAGTCCGTGAGCTGCGGCGGCACACGCTCGCCCTTCAGCGGCCGCGTGTACTTGCAGGTCTTCGGATGGTTCTCGCAGGCCACGAACGGCCCGAAGAAGCCGCCCTTCGGCAGCAGCTTACCGCCGTCGAGCGGGCATCGCTCCGTCTCGAGCGCCGAGAGATCGTGTGCCTCGCGGATGAGTGCCTCGGCATCCACCGACGCGATCTTCTTCTCGAACGGCGCCCAGAAGTCCGCGAGGACATCGCGCCACTTGAGCGTGCCCTCTTCGACCTTGTCGAGCTCCTCTTCCATCGACGCGGTGAATCCCACGTCGAACTCCCGCGGGAACTGCTTCACCATCACCTTCTCCACCGACTCACCGAGTGAGGTGGGGAAGAAGCGACGTTGCTGCAACTCCGCGTAGTGCCGCTCCGTGAGCGTCGAGATGATGCTCGCGTACGTCGACGGGCGACCGATGCCCCGCTTTTCGAGCTCCTTCACGAGCGAGGCTTCGGAATAGCGCGGCGGCGGCTCCGTGAAGTGCTGCGTCGGGTCGATCGAACGCACCGGCACCCGCTCACCGGGCTCGATCGCCGGGAGCGCCTGTTCGTCCTCGAGCGCCTTCGAGTCGCCCTCTTCGCGCGCTTCCTTGTACAGCGCGAGGAAGCCCTTGAACTTCACCACCGAGCCAGTGGCGCGGAACAGGTAGCGCCCGAGATCGAAGTCCACCGTGGTGGTATCGAACACCGCGGGCGCCATCTGCGAGGCCATGAACCGCTGCCAGATGAGCGTGTACAGCTTGAGCTGCTCGGGCGAGAGGAACTTCGCCACCGACTCCGGCGAGCGCGACGGCTCCGTGGGACGGATACCCTCGTGCGCCCCCTGCGCGGCGTCATCCTTCGCCGCCGGGAACAGACGTGGTGCCTCGGCGAGGAACTCCTTGGGGAAGTGCGTACCGAGGTACTCGCGCGCCGCCGCGGCCGCCGAGTCCGACACCCGCACGTGATCGGTTCGCATGTACGTGATGAGACCGACCGCACCCTCGGACTTCCCGAGCTCCACGCCTTCGTAGAGGTTCTGGGCGAGCCGCATGGTGCGCTTGGAGCCGAAGCCGAGCTTCTTCGCCGCTTCCTGCTGCAGCGTGCTCGTCTTGAACGGCGCCTCGGGGTTCTTGCGACGCTCGCGGCGCTTGATGTCGGTGACGTCGAAGTGCTTGCGCCCCTTCAAGTCATCGATGATCGTCTTGGCCTGCGCCGCGTTGGCGATCTCCGGCTTCTCGCCGTCGAGATGGTGCAGCTTGGCGGTGAAACCCTGCCCCTCATGCTCGAGTGCAGCCGCGATGGTCCAGTACTCCCGCGGCACGAATGCGCGGATCTCGCGCTCGCGCTCCACCAGGAGTCGCAGCGCGACCGTCTGCACACGTCCCGCCGAGAGGCCCTTCTTGACCGTCTTCCAAAGCACCGGACTCGCCTTGTAACCCACGAGACGGTCGAGCACGCGCCGCGCCTGCTGGGCATCGACCTTCTTGTTGTCGATGTCCTTCGCGTCCTTCAGCGCCTTGCTCACGGCGTCCTTGGTGATCTCGAAGAACAACGCGCGCTTGATCGGCGGCGCGTTCTTCCCCTTGATCTGCTGCTCCACGTGCCACGCGATCGCCTCGCCCTCGCGGTCAGGGTCGGTCGCGATGAACACGGCCTTCGCCGTCTTCGCCGCACTCTTGAGTTCAGCGACGGTCTTCTCTTTGCCGGGGATCGTCACGTACTGCGGTTCGAACCCGTGCTCGGTGTCGATGCCGATGTTCTTCACCGGGAGGTCGCGGATGTGGCCCACCGTGGCCTTCACCGCGTACGCGTTCCCCAGATACTTGCCGATGGTCTTCGCCTTGGCCGGCGACTCGACGATCACGAGCGACTTGCCGGCCGCGGACCGCGCGGCCTCTTCATCATGCGGCAGCTCCGGCTCCACCAAGACCTTCTTGGGGCGAGCGGTCTTCTTTGCCGCGCTGGTGGCGGGTGTCTTTTTTGCCGCCTTCTTGGCAATCTTCTTCTTTGCAGTGGCCATAAGGACGGCTATCCTAGTCCCCGAATTCCTGTGAGGCAAGCGCTACTATAGATGAGACCACCTGGTCAGGTGTCATCGAATCGACGCTAACTGTATGCTGGCATTGCAGATACAACGGAATTCTCCGAGTCGCCAGTTGTGACAGCTTTTTCGCCGGATCGGCCCCTGCCAGCAATGGGCGGCCCTCCACGGCTACCCCCATCCTGGCGAGCGCGACTGCAGGGGAAACGGCCAAGTAGACCCCCGCGGCATGCCTTCCGAGCAGGCCCCGATTGGCCTCGTCCTCGATCCAACCGCCTCCGGGGGCCAGCACCAACCGACGACCGCCGGGTGCCAGCAGAGCCCGCGACTCGGCGCGCTCCAGCGCGCGGAACGCGGCCTCACCGTCCCGCGCGAAGATCTCGGAAATCGTCCGCCCGGCCGCCCGCTCGATCTCGGCGTCCAGGTCCACGAACGCGCGGCCCAGCGCGAGCGCGACTCTCGGCCCGACCGTGCTTTTGCCGGCCCCCGGCAACCCCACGAGGACCAGGTGACGCTCAGGCATCGCGGCTCGCTGACTCTGGCGCGCCCTCGCGCGAGCGCACCCGCGACGCGATCTGCGCGAGATACGACTCCAGGTTGCGACGCATCTCGTCGAGCGAATCCCCGCCGAACTTCTCGCACATCGCGTCGGCGAGTACCAGGGCCGTCATCGCCTCCGCGATCACGCCCATCGCCGGCACCGCGGTCACGTCGCTGCGTTCCGCCGCTGCGTCGGCGCGCGCACCGGTGCGCACGTCGACCGTCTCGAGCGGACGCATCAATGTCGCGATCGGCTTCATCGCCACGCGCAGCAACAGCGGCTCACCCGTGGTCATGCCGCCCTCGAGTCCGCCGGCGCGATTGGTCGCGCGCTCCACGAACCCCCGACGCGCTGCGGTCGCCACGTCCACCTCGGCGCTGATCGGCGCGATGGCGTCGTGCACCTGGGAGCCCTTGAGTCGCGCCGCCGCGAAGCCGATGCCCATCTCCACACCCTTCACCGCAGGGATCGAGCAGATCGCCTGGGCGAGTCGTCCATCGAGCTTGCGGTCCCACGCCACATGCGCGCCGAGTCCGACCGGCAGGCCGCGCACGACGACTTCGCAGATCCCTCCCAGCGTGTCGCCGTCGGCCTTCGCGGCGTCGATGCGCGCGATCATCTCGCGCTCGGCCTCGGCGTCGAGGCAGCGCAGCGGCGAAGTATCGGCCGCGGCATTCAGGTCGTCGGGCCACTCACGGCGCGCCGCGGCGTCCACGCCGCCGAGCTGTACGAGGTGGCTGCCGATCCGCACCCCGAGCGTCTCGAGCAAGCGCCGCGCCACGGCACCAGCAGCGACGCGCGCGGTGGTCTCACGCGCCGAGGCGCGCTCGAGGATGTCGCGGGCGTCGTCGCGGTCGTACTTGAGGAGACCGGTGAGATCCGCGTGCCCGGGACGCACACGCGTGAGCTGCCGTTTGCGGCCGGCGACGCTGTCGTCCTCGGGCCGCGGCGCGGGATCCATGATCTCCTGCCACGCCGTCCAATCACGATTGCGGATCAACATCGCGATCGGCGAACCGAGGGTCTCGCCCGCGCGTACCCCGGAGAGGAACTCGATCCGGTCCTGCTCGATCTGCATGCGGCGTCCGCGCCCGTAGCCCTGCTGCCGACGCGCGAGCTGCGTGTCGACGTGGTCGGCGAGGAGCGGCAGTCCCGCCGGCACGCCCTCGATGAGGCCGACGAGGGCCGGGCCGTGCGATTCGCCAGCGGTGCGGAAAGTGAGGTGCGGCATGGACTGAGGAAGCTAACGGGAACGACCAGCGAGGTCACCGCACCAACGACGCGGGCGGTGCGCGGGATCACCCGTGCACCGCCCGGTCCGCTCGGCCGATCACTCGGCCGAACGTCGATGCTCTACCGCTTACGGCCGCACCGCGCGCACCACTTCGCCTTCGTCGACGATGTGCGGCGTGACGAGGATGAGCAGGTCCTGCTTGCGCTCCTCGGTGCGGGTCTGGCTGAAGAGTCGCCCGACGTACGGGAGATTCATGAGATACGGGATACCGCTCCGCGTGCGGATCACCTGCGTCTGCGTCAGGCCGGCGATCACCGCCGTCTCACCATCGGCGACGAGCACTTCGTTCTGTGCGCGGCGCTCGTTGATCGACGGACCGGCCTGCGTGATGCTGATGAGCGACTGCTGCACCGCCAGGATCTCCATCGAGATCTGCCGGTTGGCGGTCACGTGCGGCGTGACTTCGAGGGTGATACCCACTTCCTGACGCGCGATGGTCGCGGCCATCTGCTGAATCTGGCCCGGGACCGGCGGCGGCGTGAGCAGGTAGCCGAAGTCCTGACCGGCGAACAACGTGGCCTTGCGATTGTCGATCGTCGTCGTGCTCGGCTCGGCCTGCACGTCGGAGAGTTCCTGCGTGGAGAGCGCGTCGAGGAACGCGGAGAGGCGGTAGTCACCGGCGATCACGCTGGCGACCAGGTTGAGCGAACCCGTCTGTCCGAACTGGCGGTTGGCGTTCGCCACACCGAAGAACGCGTCGCCGCCGAGGACGATGACGTCGACGTTGGGGAGCGGCTGCCCGGTGGTGGGGTCGGTGCAGATGAAGAGGCGGCAGTAGCGGCCGTTGGACGTCGCCGTCGAGTTGGAGCCGACGTCGTACGAGATGCCGAGTGCTTCCGTGCCCGTGCGGTCCACCGCGATGATCTTGGCGCGGATCGCGATCTGCGGCGTGCGCACATCGAGGTCCTTGGCGTAGCGCACGAGTTCCGGCAGACGCGACACCGACTCGGTGATGATGATCGTGTTGGTCTTGCTATCGATCGCGACCGTGCCACGACCGCAGCTGCTGGTCGGCGCGGCCCCACCACCGGCGGGAGCCGCGGCGGCGTCTGCTGGCGGCGCGGCGCCCGCGTCGCTCGGCGGCGCGGACACGTCGACGATCTCGGTCGCCCCACCGGCTGCACCTGACGAACACGCGGCCATGATCTGGCGGATCGTCAGTGCGAGTTCGCTGGCCTTGGCGTAGTTGATCGGGATCATCTCGGTCACGAGCGGCTCGGAGGCGACGCGCGCGGCCAGGTTGCGATAGCTATCGACGGTGATGATGCCGGTCGAGTCCTCGACGGCTGAGAGGCCGTAGGACTGGAGGATCTTGGAGAGCGCGATGTCCCACGGCTGTCCGACGATCTCGGCCGTGACCGTGCCGGTCACCGTCGAGCCGGTCACGAACGAGCGACCGGAGACCGAGGAGAAGAACGAGAGGACTTCGCGGATCGGGACGGCGACGAACGAGAAGTTGACGCGCGGTTCCTGCGACTGCTGCGGCGCCATCTCACGCGAGGCGATGTACGGCTGGGCCTTCGCCTCGAACCGTGGCGCGGCGGCGTTCGCCGGCACGGCGGGCTCGGGACGGACGACATCGGCCGGCGGTGCATCGGCCACGACCTTGGCGGCACCGCCGCCCCAGGGCGCGAAGGCATCGGGTCCGGTGACGCTCACGCGGATCTCGCCATCGCCGGAGACGACCGTGTACTCACGGCCGGCATCCAGGTCGAGCACGAGACGCACGACGTCGGCCTTGTACTGCGCCAGTCGCACATTGGTGATGCCGGCGCGCGAGACGCGGTCGTACGCCGGAGCGCGCAACTGCATCGTCGCGCCCGCGATGTCGACCACGATCCGGTGCGGACCGGTCAGCGTGAAGTCGGTCACCTGGATGGTGCCGTCGAACGACAGCACCACGTCGGCGCGTCCGGCTCCCGGGACCACACGCACGGCGGTCACCGCCGCTTCGCGGGCCGCGTCGCGCACGGGGACGCGCTCGACCGGCGTGGCGTCGACGCGCGGGGCGCCGACCAGGAGTGTGCCGACCGCGAGTGCGATCAGCGAGATGTTGCGCCTCATGGAGTCCTTCCTCCGCTGGGTACGTTGAGCGTCAGCTCTTCCTGACGGGTGAATCCGAATTCATCGATCGCCACGCCGACCACACCGGTCCGGATGTACGTGATGCGATTGCGGCCGGCGACCGACCCGACGCGCACCTTGTAGATCTCGTTGGTCGAGATGTCCTTCAACATCGCCATCGAGGTGCGCCCCGAGGGATCGTACATGACCGACGTCACGCGCAGGTCATCGAACAGCGGCCGGATGTCGCCGGTAGCGATGAGCGAGGCGAACGGATCGCGGCGACCGTCGCGCGGGTAGCCGAAGACTTCGCGCGCGAAGATGATCTTCCCGGAGGAATCGGTCGGGAACTCCACCTTCGGGACCGTGATCTTCTTCTCGGCCTTCTTCGCCTGGGCGTCCACGGTCGTCGCGGCGAGCGCGAGGACGCAGAGCGGGAGGTATCGCATCAGACCGCGCATCACTTGTCATCCTCCGACGTCGTCCGGAGCACGTAGGTCTGCACATCGAAGTTCGCGGTCAACACCCGCTCCTCGGCCGCACGACGACGCGCTTCGGTGTTGGCCGCCGGTCCGCCCGCGTTGCGGCCACCGGTGCCCGTCGCCGTCAACGTCACGTTGGTGGGCACGATGATGCGGCGCAGCGACCCGATGGACGCGAGCAGCTCGCCCACCTTGTGGTACGGGCCCTGGATCGAGATGCGGTACTTCATGGTGTCGAAGGTCTCGCCCTGCACCGTCGCGTTCGGCTGGAAGTTCGTGAACTCCAGGCCCGTGCGACGCGCCGCGCCGAGGATCTGGTCGAGCAGCGCCGGCACTTCGTTCCCGGTGGGGATGAGCGTGCGCATCAGGTCGAGGTTGTCGGCGAGTTTCTTCGACTCGGCCTTCAACTTCTCGCTGTTCCCGCGCGCGGCATTCGACATCGCCTTCTGGTTCTGCTCCTGCAGCGTCTCCACCCGGGTGCGCAACACCCCGAGTTCGGCGCTCTTCGGGCGCGTGATCGCATACCAGTACCCACCGGCGCCGATCACGCCGATGAGGCCGATGATCATCATGATCTGGTCGCGCTGGTTCGTCGGAAGTCCGGCCATGGGTTACCTCACCGCGATCGTCAGAGGAGTCGTGCGGATCGCGGACGGTTCAGGCTTGGAGAAAGTCATGTCGAACGTGAACTCGATGACGTCCTTGCCTTCGAGTCGCTCGGTCTTGGTGCCCTGGATGACGACACCCTCGAGGAACGGCGAGGCCTCGAGCTGCTTGGCGAAGATCGTCACGGCCTGCACATCGACGGTGATGCCGACGACGCGGATGGACATCTTCGGCGCCAATCCCGCCGCGATCTGCTCCGGCGTGATCACCGTGCCGCCGTTGGATTGATTCACGGCCTTCAGCCAAGTGTACGTCGGCAAGGCGCGCGAGATCTCGTCCATGACGTGCGGCCACACGAACCGCTCGCCGTCGATCGCGGCGATCACCGCCATCTGACGGACGATCGAATCGCGCTGCGCCTCGATCTTGCGCATGTCCTTCACGAGGACGTCGTACTTCGCGCTGTCCTGCACGGCGACGCGTTCCTGCTCGACGAGGTCGGCGCGCTCACGGCGCTGCGACCACTCGAGGAAGCCGATCACGCCCAAGCCGATCACCGCACCGCCGATGGCGACGCCGAGCCACGGATCCTTGAAGCGCTCGGCGAGGCCGCCGAACATGGCACGGAAGTCGACCGAAGACGATCCACCGGACTTCGTCTTCTTGCGCGCGCCTGGGAGGAGATTGATCTCGATCATCTGGGGTCCTGGCTCAGGCCGGCTGGCGAAGCGCCAGACCGATGGGCAACATCATCAGGGGCGCGACCTCATCTGTGACGAGCGACTCGAAAGCGCCGTCACGCACCACCAGGTTCGCCAGCGGACTCGCTGGCTCCACCGGGAGGCGCAGTCGCGCAGCGAGGGCGTCCAACAAGCCCGGGGCTCGCGCACCGCCACCGCATACATACACCGCACTCACCTGCGCGCCGGAGCGCGACGAGGAGGCCAGGAAGGCCGCCGCACGCTCCACACCCACCGCGATCTCCTCCGCGCGGGTCTCGAACACCGCGTTGAGGTGCTCCGACTGATCGTAGCCCTGGAGCAACGCCGCTGCTTCTTCTGCGCCGAGCCCGCGGTCACGCTGCAGATCCTCGCGGAACCGCCGCGTGCCGACCGTCAGGTCGCGCGTGAGGATCGGCACGCCGTCCTCGACGATATTGATGTTGGTGACCTCGTGGCCGACGTTCACCAGCGCCACGATCCCGGTCATCGCTTCGGGGTGGTTGCGCTCGAACGCGTTGTGCAGCGCGAACGCGTCCACGTCCACGGCCGCCGCCGAGAGCCCGGCATCGGTGAGCACGCGGACCTTGGCTTCCACGAGTTCACGCTTCGCCGCGACCAGGAGCACACTCATCTGGTCCTCGGTCCCGTTGGGATCGAGGATCTGGAAGTCGAGCTCCACCGATTCCATGTCGAACGGCACATGCTGCTCGGCTTCCCAGCGCATCAGCTCGCGCGCCTGCTGCTCCTTCACGCGCTCGATCTGGATCTTCTTGATGATCACGTCGCGGCCACCGACCGCGGTGATCACCGCCTTCGCGGTCACGCCCGCCTGCTGCAGGCAGGAACTGATCGCGTCGGCGACAATGCCGGGATCCATGATCTCGCCTTCGACGATTGCGTCGGCGAGGAGGGGCGTCATCGCCACCCGGACCAGCTCGGGCTGCGACTTGCCGTGGTCGATCACCGCGACCTTGATCAGCCCTGAGCCGATGTCGAGTCCGATCGATGTCTTCTTGCGTCCAAAGAGCGCCATAGAGTACCCGAGTGGCGGCCGGCGAAACGATTGCGCTGAAGAGCGTACAACGTGCAACGCGGCTTCAGCAGGGTCAATGCAGCACGGAACTTCATGTCTCCGTACCGCTTGCCAAGGCTACACGAACGGCGGTCACCGGAAGTAACGGGACCGTCCCGCTCACCCCTCCGGATGCCACTCCCGGGCCTCGGGGTCGGCCGGCCGCAGCAGCCGCGCCGCCGGGCACGCGTAGAGCCCAGCGACCACCGAACCCGTGTCCGGGCGCAGGAGCAGCCGGAGCCGCGCCCGCCCCCCGTTGACCCCGCGCCCTTCGACCTCGGCCAGCACCAGCCCCCACCCGAGGTGGCGCCACACCACCCCGTACCGGCCACGCCCCTGACTCGCTCCGCTCCGAGTCATCGACGCCAGAGGTGGCTGCACACAGAGCGCTGTCACGTCGGGCGGATGGGCCGCCACACCGAGTCCCTCAAGCAACGCGGCCCGCGCGTGCACCCCGTCGCCCGCCATCGACGCCACGCGCGACTCCTGCACTGCGTCGGTCAAGGCCAGCGCGCCAAGGAGCGAGAGCGCGGTCAACACCGCGATCACGGTCGGCAGCGCCATGCCGCGTCGTTCAGAACCCATCGGTTCGCGAGACCCGCCGGGTGAGTACGATCGGCGGTGCTGAAGCCGGCGCGCCCACCGCACGGGTCCGCACCTCGAGACCAACTGCCGACGAGTCGAGTGCCACACGGAAGCCGCGTCGCGCCGCGCTGCTCAGCGGACCCGCGACCGGCTGCACCACACCGCAGGTCCCGTTCGCGCATCGGCGCCAACCCAGCATCCATTCGCCGCCTCCCGCGCCGTAGAGCGCGAGTCGCCCACGTCGCCCGACACGCACCGGTGTCCCCGCGGGCGGCATCGTGCGCGAGGCCAGCCGCAACGCGATGCGCGGACGCGCGGCGTCCACCGCATCCACGAACCTGCCGCTCGCGCAGGCCGCGGCCGCACTCAGCGCATAGACCGAGTCGATCCGCTCCGCACGCCACATCACGTGGCCCGTGAGGGGGTCCGCATCGCGCCAGCGCAGCTCGTCTCCGTACTCGATGCCTTGCGCGATCGCGGAGAAGCCCCGCGCGTACGAGGTCGGCGGTGGCAACACCGTCCCGCCAACCAGGGTGTCACATGAGACGCTCGCCGCGATGCGCGCGGTGAACTCGATCGCAGTGTCACCCCAGACTTGGGGGTCAGTGGCTTCGCGGAGCAGGGCCACGCTCACTGCAACCGCCTCGCGTGCCGCGCGCTGTGCGCGGCTTTCCCGCTCCACGGTGAGTAGTGTGCGCTGTGCCGTACGCAGCGCCCCCACCGCCGCGACCGCCAGCACGCCCATCAGCGCCAACGCACACAGCGCCTCGACCAACAGGAATCCGCGGCGCAGGGTCAGGGACATGATCGCCGCGCCTCCAACGCAAAGCGCCGCCGCCCACCGAAGGTCGGCACCTCGGCGAGCCCGGAGAGCGTCGCCCCGACCGAATCGGCGCGCACGCGCCAGCGTTCGCGTACGCCTGAGCTGTCGTCGATCCGCACGGTGGTGTCACGCGCCGGGCACCCGCCACGTGCGAACCACCCGAGGCGCTGATCGGCGCGCTCCGTCGCCGCCTCCTGCGCCTCCGCCGCGAGCCGCAGCCGCATGGCCGTGGTGAGCGCCGAGAGCGTGCCCGCGATACCGACGGCCAGCAGCACGGCCGCCACCAGCACTTCTACGAGCGAGATCCCCGCGCGACGAGTCATGCCGCCAATCTCCCGCTGCTCCGGCAGGCTACGGCATCAATCTCTCGCGCATCGGCGCACGTCCTCGCCATCGTCCTTTCACCACCCACCATCTCCCAATAACGGAAATCGGGCCCGGCGATTCCTCGCCGGACCCGACTCCCCGTCAGGAGTATGACGTTGTTGCTAGCAGCTTACTGGTCGCAAACCGGCTCGCCATCGCGCGTGCCCGAGCCAACCGTGATCTGGCAGCTCTTGGTCGTGCCACCCGGGTACGTCACCGAGGCGCTGAAGCCACCGGTCGTCGGGGTGATCGTGCCGAGCGTCACGCCCGTCGAGGTGCGGAAGGCGTTCGACGAGAGCGTCGAGGTGTACTGCGCCCACTCGGCGAAGTAGGCCTCTTCGGCGGTGACCAGGTTACGAAGGTCGGACTTCATGGCGGTCAGGTACGCCTTCTCCTTCGTGTTCGCGAACTTCGGGATCGCGATCGCGGCCAAGATGCCGATGATGACGACGACGATCAGGAGTTCGATGAGGGTGAAGCCCTTCTTGTTGCTCAGCATTGTTGTCTGCTCCGCGGGAGGTGAGGATGGTGGCGGGTGTCTTGCCGAATGCATGAAAGGGCAAGAAGCCTGCCAGAGTTGGCCACTGGGCCAAGGTGCTGCCGTGCATAGACTTGCGAACCGTCCTACGGGTCACGCCCTACCGGTCTACCTGCTTTTGCCCCGGGGTCTGGCACTTTGCGAGGTGCCAGGGAGGTCGGGGGCTTCAATAGCAGCACGGGGACCCGCAACCGTGCGTCGGACTTCGAGAACGGGGCACCCGCCCGGAACCAGCGGTTCCGGGCATCCACAGTATCGGTCGCCACAAGCGAAGATTCAGCCTTCTGCAGGATCAACCCGAAGCTGCCCGAAGAGAAGCCGGCCGCGAGCCCGGTGGTCGCCGCCTCGCGTGCATCCGACAGTCGACGCGTCTCCAAGAGGCACGCCGCTCGGCCGATCGCAGCGATCTCCGCATCAGCCCGCGCCTTGAGCACGCGCTCATAGTACACCAAGGCATCCGGACAACGATCCTCGAAGTGCAGCACCCGCGCGAGCGAGAGCTCGAGCAGGTCGTAGCCAGGGTAGAGCGAGTCCGCGATCCGCAGATGGTATTCGGCGCGCTGCCATGAGGCCGACGCCCCGAAAAGCTCGCCAAGCGCGTGATGCGCCTTGTAGTTCTGCGGCGCATCCACCACCAGCGTCGAGAAGACGGTCGCATTGTCCTCCCACGCGCGCTGACGGTCCGCACTCGCGACCACGGCCGCGAGCAGCACCGCCACGCCGGCCCACACGATCAGCTTCTGCACGGACGGCTTCAGCGAGACGGCCGCCCACGCGCGCAGCGGCCCGGCGAGATGTCCGACCACGAGCGCCACCGCGACCGTCGGCAGGAAGAGCGTACGTTCCGCCACCAACAGACCGGTTGCAATGAGGATGTTCGACGTCGGTCCGAGCGTCAGCACCACCCAACCGAACGCGAACGCGATCACACGGTCCCTGCGCCACGCCCAGAGCGCGAGCGAGCCCAGCACCAGCAACCAGCATGCACCGATCACGTGCTGCAGTTCCGGTGCGGTGAGCACCGGCACCATCGGCGGGGAATAGTCTGCGTAGAGCCGCGCTGGCCAGAACAACAGGCGCACGAACTCCGGCACGAGCGCGAGCATCACCCAGAGGCGCTGTCCCATCGACAGCCCCTCGAGCGTCGGATGCGGCGCATCGCCGGCGAATCCCGAGAGGATCGACAAGCGCAGGATGATGTACGCGGCGATGGTGAGCACGAGCAGCCGCACCAGCATCCGAAGTTGCCGACGCGCGCCCTGGTCCGGCACCGGGAACCGGTTGCCGCGGAACATGAGCTCGGCGAGCAGCAACAGCGTCGGCAGCACGATGCCGTGTTCCTTGGAGAGCACCGCGAACACCTGACACACGACGATCGTCACCGCCGATGCCGTGCGCAGCTCGCCACGCTGGCGATCGCGCAGGTACACGGTCATCGCGATCAACATCGGCAAGCCGGTCAGCAGCTCCGACTGGCCCACCACGTTGGCCACGGCCTCCACGTGCACCGGGTGCGCCGCGAAGACCAGCGCGCCGACGAGTGCGCCCCATTTCGGCAGCAGTTGTCGCAGCAACGCGAGCACGGCGAGCGAGCAGAGCGCGTATAACACGACGTTCGTCGCATGGAACGGCCAGGGCGCGCCGCCGCCGATCAGTCGCTCGGTCGCGAACGCGAGGACGGTGATCGGGCGATACAGCGAGTTGCCGCGGTTCTGTCCCCAGTACGTGCCGGTGAGGTAGTCCCAGACGCCTTGGAACTCCTGCACCATCGGGTTCTCGACGATGATCGGGATGTCATCGTACGCGAACCCGTTGGTGAGACCGGTGACCGACGCGAGCAACGCGACGGCGAGCACCAGCCACGCGCTGCTCCGTGCCGAGGGATCGCCACCGAGCAGCCGTGCTCCCACGGACGGTGGCGGCGCGGACGCCGGCACCGAGGCATGCACTGCCGCGCTGCTCACGACGAGAAGTTGTAACGGATGATATGGCCGATCGCGGCCACGCCGTCCTTCCACCCGATCTTCTTGCCCTCGGCGTAGGTTCGACCGGAGTAGGAGATCGGCACTTCGTAGATGCGCGCCTTCGACTGCGCCAGCCGGGCAGTCACCTCAGGCTCGAACCCGAACCGGTTGGACGTGAGGTGCAACGAGCGCGCGAGATCGCCACGGATCGCCTTGTAGCAGGTCTCCATGTCGGTGAGGTTGAGGTTCGTCAGCATGTTGCTGAACGTCGTGAGGACGGTGTTGCCGACGGAGTGCCAGAAGTACAGCACGCGATGCGGACCACCGAGGAAGCGCGAGCCGAACACGGCGTCGGCGCGCCCGTCGATGATCGGCTGCAGCAGTCCGGGCCAGTCCGCCGGGTCGTACTCGAGGTCGGCGTCCTGCACGATCACCACGTTGCCGGTGCTGGCGGCGAGCGCCGACCGGATCGCCGCACCCTTTCCGCGGTTCACAGGATGCATCTCCAGCACGTCGATCCGACCCATCGCCTTCAACTGCTCGAGCCGCTCGCGGGTGCCGTCGGAGGAGCAGTCGTCGACGCAGATCACCTGCTTGCGCACCGGGACCGAGTGCACCTCGTCGAGGATGCGGTCGATGGTGTTCCGCTCGTTGTACACCGGGATGAGCACGCTCAAGACGAGCTCCTCGGCGGGGAGCGGCGTGCGGCCGCGCACACGCGCGACGGCTGGCATGGAGGACGGCGTGAGTTGATTCATGGGATTTGCACCTTGAGCGTGCGCACAGGAAGGCCAGGAGGCGAGACGTCGACCAGACGACGTCCCTCGCCGAGCTGGGCGGCGAGCAGGGGTTGGTAGAACGGTCCGGCTTGCATCACCACATACACGTCGGGACGGAAGCGACGATCGATCCGCTCGAGTTCGTCCTGATGGTCCGCCGCGGTCTTGTCCCGCACATGCTCCTGCGGCGTCAGGATCTCCACCGGCAACACCCGGAGCCCGGTGTAGATCGCCACCATCGGCGCGAGTTCGGCCGCGATGAGTTTGCCATCGAGCGAGGCATCGCGATTGATCCAGCGTACCATCGGCACCGCGGCGGAGGTCATGTTCGCCGAGGCACTCGCTTCCCATCCGCGCGAGAGCCCGCGAACCGAATACGACGTGTGCCCCGCCGCGACGAGCACGGTCACCGCGGTGACCGCGTGCGCCAGTGCGCGTTTCTCCATCGCCATCGCGGCCCGCCACATCGCCACGACGCCAGCGAGGGCGATGAGCAACAACAGCGGCCACACGACCCACAGGAACCGGTCCACCCAGAACGGCCACACCACCACGACGAAGAGGTAGCCGCCGAGCGCCAACACCGTCACGGGGGCACGACCGCGTCGGGCGAGCGCGATCATCCCGGAGACGAACGTCGCCGATGCAAGTGCCGCGGAGATATGGCGCCACGGTCCTTCCGTGGTCGGCGACGTCAACACACCGATCATCCGCCACGTGGCGTCGAAGTTCTTGGCGAGCACGGCCTTGAGGAACGGGATCCCGCTCTCCTCGTAGCCGCCGACCACCCACTCGAGGTACGGGCCGTACGACCCACGCAGCTCATCGGGGAATGTGGGCGTCGCGCGCCACACGAACATCTGCCACGGCATCAGCAACAGCACGGTCACCGCAGCGAGCACCACCATCTCCTTCCAGCGGCGCTCCCACACGAGGAGCATCACCCCGGCGATCAACACCACACCGCCGAGCGTGCGCACCAGCACGAGCAGCGCGACCAGCACGGCAGCGATCATGGCGCTGCGCACTCCGCCCTCGCGCACGAGGCGTTCGACCACCACCAAGGTCGGCAGCAGCAGCGCGATGAACAGCGGCTCGGAGAGCAGCAGATTCGTCAGCAGCAGCATCGGCACGCTCACGGTCGCAGCGATCGCGACCCCGAGTGCCATCCACCAAGGGAGACCGAACCGCGTGCGTCCCACATGCGTGGTCGCTGCCGCCACCGCCGCGAGGACGAACGGATTGATGAGCTTCAACCACGAGATGCTCGCCGGGAACGCCGGCGCGATCTTGAGCACAGCCGCGAGCAGCAACGGCCACACCGGCGGATAGTGGATCGCCGGCGGCGTCCCCGGGAGATGCGGGTACACGTAGCCCTGTCCCTCGGCCAGCGCCTTCGCCGTGAGCAGATAGATCCCGTCATCATTGAACACGCCGATCGGATCGGACGTCATGGTGAGCAACGCCGCGACCAGCGCGACCAACGCCGCGATCCACGGCGCACGTCGCTCCACCACCGTCCAGCGTGATGGCATCCCGTCCGTGCCCGTCATCGACGCGTCGAGCGGCAGACTCACGACTCCTCGCCGTAGCGCGCGAGCTTGCGATGCAAGGTCGACGGGTCGATGCCGAGCACCTCGGCGGCGCGCGTCTTGTTGCCCTGCTCGCTCTGCAGCACGAACTGGATGTACGCGCGCTCGATCGTCTCGAGCGTGGGATTCGGCGTCGCTCGGTCGGTGACCAACGGTTCGCTGCGCCGTTCGGTGACGCGCTCCGGCAACGCCGTCACCCCGATCGTCGGGCCCGACGACAAGATGACCGCACGCTCCATCGCGTTCTCCAGCTCACGCACGTTGCCGGGCCAGTTGTACGCCTGCAACGCCTCGGCGGCGTCGTTCGCGAGCTTCTTCGGCGCTTCGCCACGCTGCTCGCCCGTCCGCTGCAGGAACGACTCGGCGAGGAGCACCACGTCGTCGGCACGGTCGCGCAGGGGCGGGAGATGCACGGCGATCACGTTCAAACGATAGAAGAGGTCGCGACGGAAGCTCCCGCGCCGGATCTCCTCCTCCAGATCGCGGTTGGTCGCCGCGATGATGCGCGTGTCGATCGGGATCGGCTCGGTCGCGCCCACCGGGATCACTTCGCGGTGCTGCAACACGCGCAGCAACTTCACCTGGGTGGCCGGGGTGGTCTCACCGATCTCGTCGAGGAAGAACGTGCCGCCCGACGCGGCCGCGAAGAGGCCTTCCTTGTCCTTCACCGCACCGGTGAACGAACCCTTCACGTGACCGAACAACTCGCTCTCGAGCAGTCCTTCGGGGAGCGCGCCGCAGTTGATCGACTGGAACGTCGAATCGGCGCGGCCGGAGAGGTCGTGGATGTAGCGCGCGACCACTTCCTTGCCCGTGCCGGACTCACCGGTCACCAGCACGGTCGATTCCGTCGGCGCGACCGCCTCGGCGAGGCGCAGCACGTCGAGCCACGCGCGGTTGTTGCCGATCGGGGCCCCCGCACTGCGACGGTCCCGCTTCTTGATCTCCTTCTTGAGCGACGTGTTCTCCACGCGCAGCTGGCGATGCTCGGCGGCACGCTTGAGGATCGCGATGAGCTCGTCGTTGCGGAACGGCTTCTGGATGTAGTAGAACGCGCCTTCGTTCACTGCCTGCATCGCCGTCTGCAGCGTCGCCTGCGCGGTCATGAGGATCACCGGCACATCCGGGTCGTGTGCGCGCGCGGCGGCGAGCACTTCCACTCCGGTCACCTGCGGCATGCGCACATCGCTCAGCACGATGTCCGGACTGAGAGTCGCGATCTTCTCGAGCCCCGCCTTCCCACCGTGTGCCATATGCGGCGCGAAGCCCTCCGCGCGCAACAGGATCTCGAGGGTCTGCAGGATGCCGGACTCGTCGTCGACGACGAGCACGGAGGGCGGCGTAGCGCGTGGAGTCACGCGAGATCTCCGACGGTGGGGGTGTCTTGGGGGAGCAACACGGTGAAGCGGGTGCCCGACGGATCAGTATCGACCAGGATCACGCCACGGTGCGCTTCGATCGCCCGGTGGACGATGGCGAGCCCGAGTCCGCTGCCCCCGGGTTTGGTGGTCGCGAACGGTTCGAACAGACGGTCGGCGATCTCCGGCGCGATGCCGCTACCTGCGTCTTTCACCTCGAGCGCGTACGCCGCACCCGGCAACGGCAGTCCGACCGGCTTCGCGTCGGTCGCCACGATGCGCAACGTCACCTGGACCTCGGACTCCGGCGGACTCGCCTGGAACGCGTTGAGGATAAGATTGAAGATCGCGCGATGCAGCAGGTCCTCGTCGCCGGACAGCGGGGCCTCGGCGTCCGGCAACGCGAGGACGAGTCGCACCGATTCCCCACGGTCCGGATGCGTACCCGCGAGCGTCGCCGCACCCTGGACCACGGTGCGCAGATCCACCCGGTCACGGCGCGCCACCTGCACGCGCGCGAAGTCGAGGAACTCCGATAACAGACGCGACAGTCGTCCCGACTCCCGCACGATCAACTCGGAGAGGGTGCGCTCGTCGCTCGTCGCATGCGGGCGCTGTCCCATCTGCTCCACGGCGCTCTGGATGCTCGCCAATGGGTTCTTGATCTCATGCGCGAGCGACGCGCTGAGTTCTGCCACGGCTTCGAGTCGCTGCGCCCGCAGGTTCAGCGCGTCGATGCGCTTCTGGTCGGAGATGTCCTGGAAGATCGCAGTCGTCGCCTTGCCTTCCGCACGTAGGTCGCCGCTCACCGAGGTCGTGGTGATGCCGATCGGGACCGCACGCTCGTTCCGGCGGAGGATGCCTTCCTTGCGGCTCGTGACGCGCCCTTCGGCCATGTGTTCGGTGAGCGCGTCGGCCACACCGGGTGAGTTCTCCCGGAGACGCTCGATCACCGGCTGTCCGATCAAGCCCTCGAGCGGGAGCGAGAGCAACTTCGATGCGCCGGGGTTCGCGTAGAGCAGCCGTCCGCGTTCGTCGACGGTGATGATGCCCGCCCGGATGTTCGCGAGGATGTCCGCCGCGCGCAGTTGCATGCGCGCCAACTCGGCCTGCAGTTGCGCCCGTCCGACACCGGCCTCCTGCAACCGCGCAGCGATGTAGCCCGTGCCCACGGCCACCACGGTGAACACCAGCAGCTGCAGCACGACCGACCCCGAGAGATCCCCTTCGCTCACGAGGAACGCATCGCCGACGTACAGCACGCTGCCGAGCATCGCCAGCAGCAGCGAGCTGCCGATCGGCAGCAGGATCGCCGCGGCTGCGAAGACAAGGATGTACAACGCCGAGAACTGCGACTCCGCGCCACCGGTGAGATGCACCACCGACGTGATCAGGAACAGATCGTGGACCAGCTGCACATAGAGGAAGCCCGGACCCGGCTCGATCCGGTTAACTTCCGTGCGCACGAACGAGAGGGCGGTGAGCACCATCGCACTCACGAAGAACACCGTCGCGATGAAGGTGCTCAACGGATCGCTGAACAGCGTCTGCAGCAGCGCGGCACCGAAGCTCGCGGTCGCGACCGCGATGCGCACCAGATAGATCCAACGCAGCAACCGACGTGGTGCGAGCACCACGTAGGCCTGATCGTCAGCTGCGGTGGGTCGAGGACTCAAAGGCACGCTCCAAGGTCGTCCGGTATTGCATTGCGCAAGGACCACCGAAAGACGATTGCCATGGCATTTTGCAACGGATTCTCACACCATGACAGCCTCGCAATTGTGGACCGACGACGGGCGCCTGTTCCTCAACGCGCGTCTCTCCATCCCGGCCGATGAACTCGAGATCCGGGCCACCCGCGCCGGGGGGCCCGGCGGCCAGCACGTGAACACGTCCTCCACGCGCGTCGAAGTGGTCTGGAACGTCTTCACCACCAGCATCCTCGACGACCCCACGCGCGAGCGGCTCATCGCGCGGCTCGGCGGAAAACTCGATTCGCGGGGCGCGCTGCGCCTCGTCGCCGCCGACACGCGGTCGCAAGCGCGCAATCGAGAACTCGCCTTCGAGCGGCTTGCGACGCTCGTCCGTCAGTCGCTCATCGTCCCCAAGGTGCGTCGCGCCACCAAGCCCACGCGCTCGTCCAAGGAGGCGCGTCTCGACACGAAGAAGCGGCGGTCGCGCACCAAGCGCGAC
>JBJXGK010000081.1:0-69196 GCA_046153705.1 Gemmatimonadaceae bacterium | reverse complement strand
TTCAGCGTGTAGAAATGGAACTCGGTCACACCGGCCTGAGCCAGCTGTTGGCACTGCTCGGCGGCCACGGTGGCTGCCACGAGTTTGCGCGTCTCGGGGTCGTGGTCGAGCCCGTCGAACAGCCGCGCGAAGCTCGCTGGCACCGTCGCGCCGGTGGCCTTCGCGAACTTCACCATCTGCGTGAAGTTCGTCACCGGCATGATGCCGGGCACGATGGGCACCGTGATTCCCGCCTTCCGCGCGCGATCGACGAAGCGCAGGTACGTCCAGTTGTCGAAGAAGAACTGCGTGATCGCGCGCGTCGCGCCAGCGTCGATCTTCCGCTTGAGATTGTCGAGGTCGTCGTTGGGCGACTTCGCTTCCGGGTGCACTTCCGGGTAGGCCGCCACGGAGATCTCGAAGTCGTGGCGCTTGCGCAGCCCGTCGACGAGTTCGGTGGCGTAGGCATAGCCGCCCGGCGTGGGGAAGTAGGGCCCGTCGCCGCCGGGGATGTCACCGCGCAGCGCGACGATGTGCCGCACACCGACGTTCCAATAGTCGTCCGCGACCGCGTCGATCTCCTCGCGTGTCGCCGCCACACAGGTGAGATGCGCCGCAGGGACCAGCGAGGTCTCCTGCAGGATGCGGTGCACCGTGTGGTGCGTGCGCTCGCGCGTGGAGCCGCCAGCACCGTAGGTCACCGAGATGAAACGCGGCGCGAGTGGCGCCAGGCGTGTGATCGAGTTCCAGAGAGTGGTCTCCATCTCCGCCGACTTGGGCGGGAAGAACTCGAAAGAGACCTGGAACGGGACGGGAAGTACGAGTGAGCTCACGTGGGGTCTTAAACGCACGAAGCCCGGAGCGAGGAGGCGCACCGGGCCGGCGCTTTAGCTGATTGTTTAACGTGGCCGCAAGTTGCCTCGAAATCGCCACGAATCGATTGTGGATATATCCTAACATCCGGATGAACGGATGGCAAGGGGCCCCCGGGACTCCCCGCGGATGGCCGCGCCGCTCAACGCAGCGGCAGGACCACGCTCTGCAACACGCCGATGATCAACCACGCCACCAAAGGAGAGAGATCCATCATCCCCAACGGCGGCAGCGCTCTCCGCAGCGGGCCGAGGAACCACTCGGTCATCCGCACGGAGAGCTGCACGACGCCCGTGAACTGCCCGCCCACCCAGCTCGAGATCACCCGCACGAGCAGGGCGAGCTGCAGCACACTCAACGACCACGACAGAGCGAGGCCCACGTAGCCGGTCGGGCCGCGGCGCGAGGCGTAGTACACACCGACGACGGTGTCGCGCACGAAACCCAGCACGAAGATCACGCCCACCGCGACCACGAACAGCATGAGCAACGCCCACCACGGCACACTCGCCGACGTGCCGCCCATCCGGAGCACACGCGCTTCCATGGACGCGAGTCGCGGGTCGATCGCGCTGCGCACGAATCGCGACACCCCGCTGAACGGGCTGATCCGGCGCGTGCGCACGGCCCAGGCCAACGCTGCCACGCCGAGCGCGACGACCAGCATGACGTTCACGCCGCTACGCAGCGCAGCGATGACGCGATCGACGATGGTGACGAGTTCGAGCATCAGCGACTTCCCTTGCGACCGAGGACCAGACGGATGGTACCCAAGAGTCCGCTCAATCGCTCTCCGAGCGAGGCGCCATGCGCCACGCGCTGGAACGCACGCACTTGTTCCAGACGCACGGAGCCGTAGCCGAACCACCAGGGCTGGTGCCAGGTCGCGAAGCGATCGTCGACGATCGGCATGTTGCGCACGCAGGCCTCGAGGCCCGCCATGCCGTGCATCTTGCCGAGTCCGCTGGTCTTGGTGCCGCCGTATGGCACACTCGCCATGCCGACGATGGAGATCGCGTCGTTGATCTGTACGGAGCCCGACTGCAATCGCTGCGCGATGGCGATGCCGCGCGCACGGTCGCGCGTCCAGACGCTCGCCGAGAGCCCGAACTCACTCGCGTTCGCGCGGGCGATGGCTTCATCGGCGTCGCGCACTTTCACCACAGGGAGCAAGGGCCCGAACGTTTCCTCTCGCATCACACGCATGCGGTCGGTCACGTCGGTGAGGACCGTGGGGGGGTGAAATCCGTCCTGCGAGGGCGCGGTGGCCTGCGCGGCGACCGTCGCGCCCTGTGCTACTGCATCGGCGAGCTGGTCGGCGATGGTCGCCGCCGCCTGCGGCCGGATGAGTGGTCCCACTTCGGTCTCGACCGAGTTCCCTGGTCCCACCCGGATGGCTCGGACCGCGCGCTGCATCGCCTGCACGAATGCGTCGTAGGCAGCGGCCTCCACGAACACGCGTTTGGGCGCGACGCAGGTCTGGCCAGCGTTCGCGAACCTCGTCCACGCGATGCCATCGGCGGCGTGCTGAACGTCGGCGTCGGCGAGCACGATCGCGGCGTCGCTGCCGCCCAACTCCAACGAGCACGGGATCAGCTGTTCCGCGCAGGCGACGGCCACCTTGCGCCCCGCCGCCGCACTGCCGGTGAATAGCATCTTGTCCACGCCGGCTCGCGTGAGTGCAGCACCGGTGATTCCGTCGCCTTGGATCACCTGCACGATGCCGTCGGGCAGTCCGGCCTCGCGCCACAGCGATTCGATCACTGCACCTGAGCCGGGCGTGAACTCACTGGGCTTGAGCAACACAGCGTTTCCCGTCGCGACGGCGGGCAGCACGCACGTCGCCGGGAGGAAGAACGGATAGTTCCACGGCGAGATGATGCCGATCACGCCCAGCGGGGTGCGCTCGTAGCGCACCCGCTTGCGCCACATCGCAATGCCGGCGACGCCCTGCCACGGCGTGCGCGAGAATCGCGGCAGTGCCTCGGCGGTCCATTGGGCGAAGTCCAGCGTGACGGTGACGTCGGCGGCGGTGGCATCAACGATGGGCTTGCCGGACTCGCGCGAGATGAGCGCAGCGACTTCGTCGCGGCGGCGGTACAGCACATCGTGGAAGCGACGCACGACGCCGGCGCGCTCGGTGGGGCTGCGGGCGGCCCACGCGGGCTGGGCCGCACGGGCGCGTGCCAAGGCCGCGGCCACCGCGCTCGCGTCAGCCGAGTCGTAGCGCTGGAAGACCTCGCCGGTGGCGGGGTCTCTGGATTCGACCGGGCGGCGGGGCGGTCCGGAGGGCGGAGTATCGGCAACCGACCGGTCTGCCGATGCTGTCACATTGGGAGAGTGCATCTGCAGTGAAATGTGACACTTAGCCACTCGGCAGGGTACTGCGAAGTGTGACAGCGACACCGATGGACGGTGCAGCTCCCGGCGACGCGGCATGGCGCGGATCGGGCACGGCGGGGTACACTCCCCGACCGGTGCCCATCAACGACACGCCCTCCGCCAACACCTCCATCGACCCGACGCTCCCACTGCGCGCCAAGGCAGGGGATCGGCAGGCGTTCGCGCAGATGGTCGATCTGTTGTATCCGCGCTCGTTGCGCTTCGCCCTTCATATGGTGGGCAATCGTGAGGACGCGGAGGAGGCGGTGCAAGACACGTTCGTGCGTGTCTATCACAACCTCTCGCGGTTCCGTGATGACGCGCGGTTCGAGCCCTGGCTCTTCCGCATCCTCGCGAATCGCTGCCGAAGTCTGACGGAGAAGCGGCGACGACATGCCGCAGTGGTGCAGTACGGCGATGTCCCTGAACGGGGGAATGCGCCGAGTGAGACGGCGGAGCGCGACTGGACCGAGGAGATCTATCGGATCCTGGCGACTCTGCCGACGGAGCAGCGGGAAGCGTTCCTGTTGCGACATGTGGAGGATATGGCGTACGAGGACATCGCCGCAGTGACGGGCGTGGGACTCAGTGCGCTCCGAATGCGAGTCAAACGGGCGTGCGATGTGTTGCGAGCGCGTCTTTCCGAGGTGATGCAGAATGACGGATGAACGGGACATGGTGATCGCGCGAGTGCGGGAGGCACTGCGTGCAGCGCCGGCGGCGACGCCGGATCCGCGCGCGGTGGCTCAGGTGCTGCGCGCGGTATGGGAATCGCCCAACCCTTCGCTATGGCAGCGGCTGGTGGAGGGGTGGCGTGCGGCGGCCGTGACGCCCGCGCGCGCCACCGCGCTGGCCGGCGTGGCGCTGCTCCTCGGCTTCGTCGCGCGTGGCGCGGTCAAGCCGGCAGAGGAGGGTGCGTCAGAGTTGGCGACGGGCGGCACGTCGACGCAGGAGTTCCCGGTGCAGTTGGCCGCGAACGCGGCAGCGGTCGATGGTGCGGTGCTGACACAGTTCATCTTCGAGGGCAAGGCGCGCAGCGTCTCGCTCGTCGGTGACTTCAACGCATGGAAGGGCGGCGAGTCTCCGCTCACGCAGTTGGAAGGTGGCCTCTGGACCACGTCCGTCGCCCTGACCCCCGGCCGCCATGTGTACGCGTTCCTCGTGGACGATACATTGGTGGTAGCCGACCCGCGTGCGCCGAAGGCTGGCGACTCGGATTACGGCCAAGAGGGTTCCGTCGTGATGGTCTTCGCCCGATGAGCATGCATCGTAGAGTGTTCACTCTCGTCTCGCTGGTGCTCGCCAGCGTGTCCGCCGCTCCTGCGCTCGCGCAGGAGGTGGTGGTGCTGCCTATCGCCGACGTGAAGACACGTTCGGCCGTCGAGCGCGAGATCGCTCGGGCCGCGACGAAGGGTCTGCCGACGCAGCCCCTCATCGCGAAGGCGATGGAAGGTGTCACGAAGCAGGCTTCCGGGGAGCGGATCCAGGAAGTCGTGGCCTCGTTGGCGAAGCGCCTCGAGCAGGCGCGAGTCCTTCTGGCTCCCTCGGCGTCGGCGGCCGAAGTCACGTCGGGCGCGGAAGCGCTCCGCGTGGGCGTGCCTGGCCCGATGCTCAAGAAGGTCCGCGCCGCATGGCCCAACCGATCAGTGGTCATGCCACTGGATGTGTTGACCGAGCTGCATGTGCGCGGCATCCCTGCGGATCACGCGCTCGAGAAGATCACCGGACTGATGGCGCGTGGGGCGACCCCCGCGCAGATCGCCGGGCTGGGATCGTCGGTGCAGACCGACGTCGCAGCCGGGCTGGCGCCCGATGCGGCGCTTGAGGTCCGCGCTCGAGGCGTGATGTCGCTCCTCCTCGCCCCGCAAGCCACGGCCAGTCTCGCTCCCACTGGTCAGAGGCCCCCGCAGTGACGTGATCCGGCACGCGGCCCTGGGGCTGCTGCTGATCGGTGTGGCGACGCATGGCGTCGCCGCACAAGCGTTGCCGGAAGTGCGATTCGAAGCCGGGATCGCGAACCTGCGTCAGCCCGGACTCGGGCGACTTGGCGGGCAGGATGCCTCGGACGCCGCACTCTTCGGCGTGTTCTGGCGACGCCCCACCGACACCTGGACGCTCTACACGAGCGCGAACCTCTCCTACGCCGGTGATTCTCTCGCCGCGGCGCAAGGCGTCGCGGCGGCGTCGTTCCCGTGGTCCACGACCTCGCCGCATCGCACCGATATCGGCATCTCCGGTGCAAGCTTCTCGCTGCGAAGCGCGGGCACCGGCGGCAATGGCAACGGCTTCTTCCGCCAGCACTACGTGCGCGACAATGGCGGCGCGTGGTTCGGCGGCACGGCGGCGACCACGTTGCGTCGGAATCGCTACAACGCCGCGTCAGCCGCCGACATCGGCCTGTGGGGGCGCTACCGATTCCTCTACGCCAGCGCGTCGCTTTCGCGTCTGTACGCCACCGACCAGCTGTTGTTCGAGACCGCCGGGCTCGTCGCACCGAATGAACCCGGGCCCTATGAGATCCAGGACGGTCAGCTCGTGCTGCAACTGCGCGGGGGCCCGCACGACATCACCGGATCGTGGACGCGACGCCGTGCGATCGCCGGCGCGGGCTTCTCGCAGAACGCCTACTTCGCGACCGGTACGCTGCAACTCACGGATCGCGTCGCCGCGATCGGCGGTATCGGTCGGCAACTCGCGGACCCGGTTCGCGGCCTGCCCGAAGCCGAGGTGGTGACGGCTTCGCTGCGCCTGAGCTTGGGCCCCAAGCCGCTCCCCGTGATGCAGCGCTCGACCATCGCCGAGGTGCTCATCGAGCCCATCTCCGGAGGCGGCGCGGCCGAGGTGGTGGTGCGCGTGTTCTCGATCGAGTCGCTGGAGGTCGAGATCGCTGGCGACTTCTCCGAGTGGAAGCCCATCCCGATGGAACGCGACGGCAGCTACTGGGTCGCGCGCACGCGCCTGCGCTCGGGGAAGTACTTCATCGGCGTGCGCACCAATCAGGGCCCGTGGCGCGCGCCACGGAACCTCGCGCGCGTCCGCGACGACTACGGCGGCGAGTCGGGAATAATCGTGATACCTTAGCGAGACGGGTACCGAGCTCGGTGCCCGGCGCGGCGTCGGCCGCCGCCTCTCGTACGCTCGTTGGTCTCCTTCCGCCCTCTGCAGGAGTTGGCTGTGTCGATGACCTCCCGCCGTTCCTTCGTTGCTGGACTCGCCGGAGCCAGCACCGCGCTGCCCGTGTTCTCCGAGCGCGCCGTCACGCAGCTCTTCAAGGCGGAGACCATCGCTGGGGAGCGCCCCGCCGCCGAACTCGCCAACGACGAGTCGTACTGGTCGCATATCCAGCGTGCGTTCGACATGGATCGCACGATGATCAACTTGAACAACGGCGGCATCTCGCCCACGCCGACGCACGTGCTCGATCAGATGATCCGCGACCTCAAGTTCGTGAACGAGCTGCCCGTGGAGCACAACTGGCGCATCCTCGAGCCGCGGATGGAGAGCACGCGACGCGAGCTGGCGAAGGAGTTCGGCTGCGACCCCGAGGAGATGGCGGTGGTGCGCAACGCCTCCGAGGGTCTGGAGATCATGATCCTCGGTATCGACTTGCAACGTGGCGACGAGGTGCTGATCACCAACCAGAACTACGGTCGCATGATCACGACCTGGCAGCAGCGCGAGCGCCGCGAGGGCATCGTGCTCAAGCAGGTGTCGTTCCCGGTGCCGCTCACGGACCCAAAGGTGTTGCTCAAGAACCTCGAGGCCGCGATCACGCCGCGGACGAAGGTCATCGAGCTGACGCACATCACCAACCTCACCGGCCAGATCCTGCCCATCCGCGATGTGGTACGCATGGCGCGGCCGCGCGGCATCGAGGTGTTCGTCGACGGTGCACACGCGTTCGCACACTTCCCGTTCACGCGCGACGAGCTCGAGTGCGACTACTACGCGACCTCGCTGCACAAGTGGCTGCATGCGCCCATCGGCGCGGGCTTCCTGTACGTGCGCAAGGAGAAGATCGCGAAGCTCTGGCCGCTCATGGGCTCCGACAAGTCGCGTGAGACGAACATCCGGAAGTACGAGGAGATCGGCACGCATCCGCAGGCGAACTTCAACGCGGTCTCGGTCGCCCTCACGTTCCATCGGACCATCGGCGGCGACCGCAAGATCGCGCGGTTGCGCTATCTGCGTGACCGCTGGGCGAAGGCGCTGCTGGCCGAGAGCCCGCGGGTGAAGGTCCTCACGGAGCTCGGGCCCGACAAGGCGGGCGCCATCTGCATGTTCGGCGTGGAAGGGATCGACCCTGGCAAGCTCGGCAGCTGGATGCTGGCGAAGTACCACATCGTGAACACGCCGATCGTGCATCAGGAGTTCGACGGCATCCGTATCACGCCGAGCATCTACACGACGGTGGACGAACTCGACACGTTCGTGGGCGCCGTGAAGACCGCCATCAAGAAGGGCATCGCGTGAACTTCTGGTTGCTCAAGTCCGAACCGGAGGTCTTCTCGTTCGCGGACCTCCAGCAGGCGCCCAAGAAGACGACGTACTGGGACGGCGTACGGAACTATCAGGCGCGGAACACGCTGCGTGACCTGATGCGCGTGGGGGACCGGGTGTTCTTCTACCACTCGAACGCCGACCCCACGGGGATCGCGGGAATCTGCGAGGTGGTGAAGTCCGGGTACCCGGACCACACCGCCTTCGATGCCAAACACGATCACTACGATCCGAAGTCCGACCCCAAGGCGCCCACGTGGTACATGGTGGATGTGCGGGCAGTGGCGGCGTTCCCGGCACTCGTCACGTTGGCGGAACTCAAGGCGACCAAGGGGCTCGAGAAGATGGTGCTCCTGCAGAAGGGCAGTCGCTTGAGCGTGCAGCCGGTGACCGCGAAAGAGTGGGGGATCGTGTGCAAGAAGGCGGGAGCGGAAGGCTAGCCGGTCCGCAGCGGGATCCTGCCCTACGTGGAGCGAGGCGTTTCCCTTACGCCAGATCGAGCTCCGGCGACCTATCGTGAAGTACGCACCGTAGCACACGCGCCCCGGCTCGACCGAGCCGGTCGGCGCATCGAGGTGCGGGCGAGGACACGATGTCGGGTCGCACGGATTGGGTGATTCCTTTCGCGCGGATCGGCGCAGATGATCTCGCGCGCGTCGGCGGCAAGAACGCGTCGCTCGGCGAGATGATCGCGGTACTCTCGGCCGAGGGCATCGCGGTGCCCACTGGATTCGCGACGACGGCTTCGGCGTACCGCGCGTTCGTCGCCGAGAACGCGCTCGCGCCGGTGATCGCGCGCGAACTCGATGCGCTGCACAGCGGTGCGCGTCCACTGCGCGAAGTCGGTGAGGCGATCCGTCGCGCGTTCCTCGCGGGCCGCCTGCCGGCAATGGTGCGCGATGGGATCGTCGACGCGTACCGTGCGCTCCAGACCGAGACGGGGCTGACGAACGTCGCCGTCGCCGTCCGCAGCTCCGCGACCGCGGAGGATCTGCCGCACGCGAGTTTCGCCGGCCAGCAGGAGACCTACCTCAACGTGGTCGGAGAGCAGGCGCTGCTCGAGGCCTGCGTGAAGTGCATCGCGTCGCTCTATACCGACCGGGCGATCAGCTATCGCGAGGCCAATCACTTCGCGCACGAGAGCGTCGCACTCTCGGTCGGCGTGCAACAGATGGTACGATCCGACATCGGCGCGGCGGGCGTGATGTTCACCCTCGAGACCGAGACCGGCTTCCCGCTCGCGGTGCTGATCAACGCGTCCTGGGGACTCGGCGAGAGCGTCGTGAAGGGGAGCGTGGATCCGGACGAGATCCTGCTCTTCAAGCCAGGACTCGCCCGCGCGGCACGTCGTCCGATCCTCCGCAAGCGTTTGGGGAGCAAGGAGACCACGATGGTGCTTGGCACCGGCCCGTCCGAGTCGCCGACCCGGGTCGTCCCCACGGACGTGGCCGATCGCGCACGATTCGCCATCTCGGACGAGGACGCGATCACACTCGCGCGCTGGGCCGTGCGGATCGAAGACCACTACTCGGCCCGCGCCGGTCATCGCGTGCCGATGGACGTGGAGTGGGCGCGGGATGGTGCCACGGGTCGCTTGTATATCGTCCAAGCGCGTCCGGAGACGGTGCAGTCGCGCGCTGGCATCCGCGCACGGGTGCGACGCCGCGTCGTCGGCACGTCCGCGGTGCTGGCGCGCGGACGCAGCGTCGGCACCGGTGCCGCCGCGGGTCGCGCGCGGGTGCTGCGTAGCCCGAGCGAACCGTTCGAAGACGGTGCGATCCTCGTCACCGAGATGACCGATCCCGACTGGCTCCCGCTCATGCGCCGCGCGGCCGCGATCGTCACCGACCACGGTGGCCGCACCTGCCACGCCGCCATCCTCAGCCGCGAACTCGGCATCCCGGCGATCGTGGGGACGAATGACGGTACGCGCACGCTGGTCGACGGCGCGCAGATCACCGTGGCTTGTGGTCTGGGTGAGGACGGCCTGGTGTTCGAAGGCGCGCTCGAGATCGATGAGCGGATGATCGACGAGACGGTGCAGCTCAAGACGCGGACGAAGGTGATGATGAATCTCGCCGATCCCGGGTCAGCGCTGCGGAACTGGCGCGTCGCAGCCGACGGCATCGGATTGGCTCGCATGGAGTTCATCATCGCGAACGAGGTGCGTGTCCATCCGATGGCGCTCCTGCATCCGGAGCGGATCGGCGATGCCACCGTGCGCGCAGAGGTCGAGCGGCTACGCGCCGGCGAGACGCGCCCCGGCGCGTGGTTCGTGGAGACTCTGGCGCGCGGAGTGGCGATGCTCGCGGCGTCGCAGTATCCGAAGCCGGTGATCGTCCGGCTCAGCGACTTCAAGACGAACGAGTATTCCGGATTGCTCGGTGGCCGCGATTTCGAGCCACATGAGGAGAACCCCATGATCGGGTTCCGCGGCGCGTCGCGCTACGCCCATCCGCGCTATCGCGAGGGGTTCTTGCTGGAATGCGAGGCGATGCGCATGGCGCGCGAGGAGATCGGGCTCGACAACATCGTGCTGATGATCCCGTTCTGCCGCACGCCGCATGAGGCCGATACGGTGCTCGCGACCATGGCCGACGCCGGTCTCAGCCGCGGAGTGGACGGGTTGGAGGTGTATGTGATGTGCGAGATTCCCTCGAACGTGATCCTGGCCGAGGAGTTCGCACGCCGGTTCGACGGCTTCTCCATCGGCAGCAACGACCTCACGCAACTCACGCTCGGCGTGGACCGCGATTCGGAGATCCTCGCCGAGTCGTTCAACGAGCGTGATGCCGCGGTGACGACGCTCATCCGTGACGTGATCCGCCGTGCCCACGCGGTGGGCGTGCCGGTGGGGCTGTGCGGACAGGCACCGAGCGACGATCCGACGTTCGCCGACCTGCTGGTGGATGCGGGGATCGATTCGATCTCGGTCGATCCGGACAGCGTGGAGGGCGTGCGCGCTCGCGTACACCACGCCGAACACGCTGGCGCACGTACGCGTCGAGTCGCGGCGCAACCGCTGGAGAGTTCAGCGCGCGCCGAGCAACTCGTTCCCGATCTGCGTCGCGGCATCGACTAACACGCGGAAGTCCTCTGTGGTGGAGCGATGGTTGGTGATCGCGACGCGGATGGCGAAGCGACCGTTGATGGTCGTGCCACTCGGCACCGCGATCCCGCGCTCCTGCAACTGGATGAGGATCTCGCGATTGAGGGCGTCGAGCGCTGCATCATCGAGCGGCGCGGACCGGGTGCCCGCGGGTGCGAAGCGGAAGTTCACGATGTTGAGCGGCGCCGGCGCGAGGAGCTCGAGCTCGGGATGCGCCTCGACCGCGCGCGCGAGTGCGTGCGCCTGGCGGACGTTCCGCGCGATATGCGCACCGATGGTATCGGTGCCGGCCGCGCGGAACTGCATCCACACTTTGAGCGCCTTGAAGCTGCGCGTGAGTTCGATGCCGCGGTCGGCGAAGTGGATGCCGGTCTGCGCGAGAATACCGCGCGACTCACTCGCCAGGTACGCCGCCTGCATGGAGAAGGTCTCGGTGAGTGCCGCGTCGTCGCGCGTGAGCATCACAGCCACGTCGAACGGGAGATAGCCCCATTTATGGAGGTCGAACGCGAGCGAGTCGGCGCGCTCCATGCCGCGCACCTGCCCGGCGGTCTCCGGCGACAGCGCGGCCATCGCGCCGAAGGCGCCATCGATGTGATACCAGCACCGCTCGCGCGCGGCGAGATCCGCCAGTGCGTCGAGATCGTCGGTCGCGCCGGTCTGCACCGTTCCCGCAGTGCCCATGATGCAGAACGGACGATGTCCCGCGGCGCGGTCCTCGCGGATCATCGTCGCCATCGCGTCGACATCCACCGAGAAGTCAGCCTTCACGGGCACGCGACGGAAGGACGTATTGCCGAGTCCGAGCAACTCGCAGGCCTTCTTGAGCCAGCCGTGCATCTCAGTGGAAGCGTAGACGAGCAACTTGGGATGTGTGCCTTGCAGGCCTTCCTTGCGCACGTCGAATCCCGCCGCACGTTGTCGCGCGACCGCGAGCGAGAGCACGTTGGCCATGGTGCCACCGCTCACCAGGATGCCCCCCGCCGTCGAGGGGAATCCCATCAACTCGGCGCACCACTTCACGACCTGCTTTTCCACCAGTACCGGCGATTGTTCGAGGCCGCCGACGTTGGGGTTCATCACCGAGGAGAGGAAATCCGCCATCGCTGCCTGCGGCGTGCCGGTGCCCATCACCCAGCCCCAGAAGCGTGGGTGGATGTTGCCATTCGGATACGGGCGCACGAGCTCCAGGAAGTCCTCGTACACGGCGGCATCCCCGCGGCCGGTTCGCGGCAGCGGTTCGGTGCTCAGCGCCGCACGGACCTCGGCCGGCATCGGGCGCCAAGTGGGGCGCTCGCGTACGTCGCGGAGGTAGTCGATGGACTCATCGAGCATGCGATGCGCGAGGGCACGGTAGGAGTCCCAGTCCTGGGGGTCGAGCGGGGCGATGTGGTCGGTCATGAGTCAATCTCGCTACGGTCGCACCGCCGGCGCGACCCGAAAGTTGCGGTCAGATCAATCCGAGGAGCATCGCGATCCCACTGCCGACGCCGATCACGACAATTGCGCGGCGGACCCAGAGTTGCCCGACACGCTGTGCGAGCAGTGAGCCAGCGACACCGCCGACCGTCGCGCCGAGCGCCATCGCGATCGCTACCGGCCAATCGACGATGCCGCTGAAGGCGAACACGATGACGGCCACGAGGTTCATGACCCCGCCACCCCAGTTCTTGAGGCCGTTCATCTGGTGGATGTTCGTCAGGCCCATGAGCCCGAGGGCGGCGAGCATCAGGATGCCTGCACCGGCGCCGAAGTAGCCACCGTAGATCCCGACGATGAACTGGTAGAACAGGAAGGGGGTCGATGGCGGCCGCAGCGTGCCGTCGGCGTTCGCGACCGAGCGGTCGGCAGCGCTGTCGGCGAGTCGGCGCACGATGAATCCCTGCGCCATGAAGAGCGTGGTGGCACCGAGGATGAGCCACGGGACGATCGCTGCGAACCGTCGCTCCGGTGTCACGAGGAGCAGGAGGGCGCCCAGGACGCCGCCGAGCAGGCTGGGGACAGCGAAAGCGATGGCCCATCGGCGGGCACCTCGCAGCTCGGCGCGGTAACCCCACATGGAGGTCATGGTCCCCGGCCAGAGAGCGACCGTCGAGGTCGCGTTGGCCTGCACCGTCGGAATGCCTAGCGCGACGAGGGCGGGGAAGGTGACGAGCGTGCCCCCGCCGGCCACGGCGTTCATGGCCGCGCCGACCGCGGCCGCGAGGGCCACGATGGGGAGGAAGAGGGTCTGGTCCACGTCGTGGGAAGGGTGTGCGTAAGGATAGCGGACCCGACGATCCGGCACAGGGGAATCCGGGTGCCGGTCCGACGACCTGTTGAGGCGCAACGGGCCGGGTCCGAGACTATGTTTCAGGGGCGCCGCGGTGGCGGCGCTCCTCTCTCCCGGCCGGCGCTCTGCAACGGCGGGGTTCACCTCCCAGAAGGGATCGAATTCGATGTCCGGCAAGCCAGACGCCACACCCGTCACGGGCGACCATCTCGAGATCAAGGACTCGCGCACCGGGAAGATCTACCAGGTCCCGATCACCGACGAGACGATCCGCACCGCAGACCTCAAGCAGATCAAGGTGAATGCCGATGACTTCGGCATCATGGGATACGACCCCGCCTTCATGAACACGGCCTCGTGCCGCTCCGCGATCACGTTCATCGACGGCGATAAGGGCATCCTGCGGTATCGCGGGTATCCGATCGAGCAGCTCGCCGACAAGTCGAACTTCCTCGAGGTCGCGTGGCTCCTGCGCAAGGGCGAGCTCCCGACGCAGACCGAGTACGACGAGTGGCAGAAGCAGATCACCTACCACACGTATGTGCACGAGAACATCAAGCGCTTCATGGAGGGCTTCCGCTACGATGCCCATCCGATGGCGATGCTGACGGCCGGTGTGGCGGCGCTCTCCTCGTTCTATCCGACGTCCAAGGACATCTTCGATCCGCGCGAGCGCGACATCGCGTTCATCCGCCTGCTCGCCAAGATGCCGACGCTGGCGGCGTTCGCGTACCGTCACGTGAAGGGGATGCCGTACGTCTATCCCGACAACTCGCTGCCCTACGCCGAGAACTTCCTCTCGATGATCGCGCGCATGTCGGAGCCGAAGTACGAGGCGCATCCGGTGTATGCACGGGCGATCGACATCCTGTTCATCCTGCACGCGGACCATGAGCAGAACTGCTCGACGAATGCAGTGCGCGCGGTGGGCTCGTCGCACGTCGACCCGTACTCGGCGATCGCGGCCGGTGTGGCGGCGCTGTACGGTCCGCTGCACGGTGGGGCGAACGAGGCGGTGCTGCGCATGCTCCAGGAGATCGGCGATGTGAAGAACATCCCGGCGTTCATCGAGTCGGTGAAGAGCGGCAAGGGCGCCGCGCGCCTGATGGGCTTCGGGCACCGTGTGTACAAGAGCTACGACCCGCGTGCGAAGATCGTGAAGAGCCTCTGCGACGATGTGCTGCGCGTGGCCGGCCTCACGAAGGACATGGAGATCGCCCTCGAGCTCGAGCGCATCGCGCTGAGCGACGAGTACTTCATCTCACGCAAGCTGTATCCGAACGTCGACTTCTACACCGGATTGATCTACCGGGCGATGCACTTCCCCACGGACTATTTCACCGTGTTGTTCGCGATCGCGCGTACTGCGGGCTGGATGTCGCAGTGGGAGGAGCTGTTGCTGGACAAGGAACAGAAGATCGCGCGCCCGCGGCAGATCTACACGGGGTATGCGGAACGGCCCTACCAGGCGCGGGTGGATCTGGGGCACAAGATCAAGAAGTGAGTCGGAGGTGTGAGGTATGAGGGATTTGGGGCGCGCCGGATACTGCCGGCGCGCCTCTTCCTTTTGTGCGGATCCAGCGGCATCGTTTGACCTCACAACTCGCAACTCGCAACTCGCAACTCGCAACTCGCAACTCACAACTCACAACTCGCAACTCACAACTCAGGGCCGCCGTTGTCCGACCCCATCCTCACCGCCCTCCGATCCCATCTCGCCGGTCGCTACACGATCGAGCGGGAGCTGGGACGTGGCGGCATGGGGGCGGTGTTCCTCGCGCGCGATCTCTCGCTCGATCGCGAGGTGGCCATCAAAGTGATGCCGCAGGAGCTCGCGGTGCTCCCGGCGCTGCGTGAGCGCTTCGTGCGCGAGGCCAAGCTCGCAGCTTCGCTGTCGCACCCGAACATCGTACATGTGCACGCGGTCGAGGAGCAAGGGGACTTCCTCGCCATCATCATGCAGTTCGTCGATGGCGAGACGCTCACCGAGCGTGTGGCGCGCAGCGGGCCCTATGACACCACCGACACCGCACAACTGCTGCAAGACACCGCGTGGGCGCTCGGCTATGCGCACGCTCGTGGCATCGTCCATCGCGATGTGAAGCCGGACAACCTGCTCATCGAACGCGGCACCGGACGAGCACTCATCCTCGACTTCGGCATCGCGCGGCAGGAGAAGGCGTCCACGCTCACCGAGGTCGGACAGTCGATCGGCACACCGGCGTTCATGAGTCCCGAGCAGGCCGCCGCCGAGTCGGTGGACGGGCGCAGCGACATCTACTCGCTCGGCTGCGTGGGGTTCTTCGCGGCGACCGGGCGACCTCCCTTCGACGGCACGACCGCCCACAAGCTGCTGATGCAGCATCTCACGACGCCGGCACCGACCGTCGTGAGCGTTCGCCCCGAGTTCTCATCGGGGCTCAGCGGGATCATCGACAAGACACTGGCCAAGGATCCGTCGGAGCGGTTCGAATCGGGTGAACAGTTGGCTGAGGCGATCGGCGCGCTGCAGCTCCGCTCACGTGAGGTGGCACCACTCCTGCGGCTGTTCCATCAACAGACCGCGCAGCTCCTGCAAGCGGTGCTCGTGCTGGGTGCCGTGCTGATCGCGTTCACACAGCTCGCGCCGGACGACGACCAAGCGCTCACGTTCCTCGTGTTGGTCTTCTTCGCCACACTGGGCTTGACGTCCGTGGGCCAACTCTTCGAGCGCATCCGTTTCGTCGTGCGTCAGGGGTTCGAGATCGCGGACGTCCGAAGCGCGGTCGTGACGATCGAAAGCGAGACGGAACGGGCGAAATCGCAGTTGCTCGGCGATCCGATTGAAGCCCGGCGCATCAAACGACGGAAGCGCTTCTCCTTCGCGGCGGGATTCCTCTGCGGGACGCTATTTCCCATCGGACTCCGGATTCTCAGCTCCACTGAAGGATCGACCCGGGTGATCTCCACTCCGGGTGCGATCATCCTCACCGTGGCCGTGGTGATGCTCGCGATGTCCGTGGCATACTGGGCGATGCGGCCGGTGAAGATCACGGTCGCGCAACGGCTGGCCGGCCGATTCTGGCACAGCCGCTTGGGGGCTCGGTTGTTCGCTCGGGCGGAGCGGCGATATGCGAGGGAGTTGGCGAGGGCAAGGAACTGGGTGAGAGCTGGAAGCAGCAAGCGGCGCGCCGGGTAGTGCTGGCGCGCCGCTCTCCTTCGTCCGCTCCTCACAACTCACTCCCCGCACCTCACACTTCGCACGAACGGCACCCCCGCCGCACCGGACACACCCCGCACTTCTTCACTCGCGCCGTACATACGAGCGCACCGAGCTCCATCAACGCTTGGTTGTGCGTCCAGGTCGCCCTGCCGGTGCGCGGCAGTGATGCCTCGGCGATCGCCCAGATCGACTTCTGGTCGCGCGGGCGCTTGGGGTGCAGCCGTGGCGCGAAGTAGCGAGTGAGCACGCGCGCGACGTTGGTGTCGACCAGCGGCGTGCGACGGAAGAACGCGAAGCTCGCGACAGCGCCCGCGGTGTAGGCACCGATGCCGGGCAGGCGCCGCAACTGTTCGGGCTCGGACGGAAGGGTGGCCCGCGATGCGCTCGAGTCCTTCCTTGTCTCATCGATTCGCGAGCGGCGCCCTGCACTCGACGAATCCTCCCCCCACGCCGCACTGCCGTCGCGTGTGACGCGTTGCGCGAGCTTGTGAAGGTTCCGCGCGCGGGCGTAGTAGCCGAGCCCTTCCCACGCCTCCAGCACGTGACGCTCACGCGCGGCGGCGAGCGTCTCGATACTCGGGAATCGCTCGAGGAATCGTGCGTAGAAGTCGACCACGCGCGAGACCTGCGTCTGCTGGAGCATGAGCTCCGAGACGAGGATGTGATACGGGTCGTCGGTGCGACGCCACGGCAGGTCGCGAGCGCGACGACGATACCATCGACGGAGTCGGGTGCCGAAGTCGGAGAGTTCGTCTGGATCCGGCCGTGGGCCGCTGGGGCGTTTCCGACGCGCGGCCATCAGCGTGCGCGGCGCGTCAGCGCGACGCTCAGTGCGGTTCCCACGTCGGCGTCGCGGAGAAGAGACCGCCGTCGACGATCAACTCGCGAGCGAGCAGCAAGCCGAACGCGATGCTGAGCGCACCTGCGGCGAACCGGATACCGGTCTGGAAGCGCGCGACCTTGTGTCCCGCATAGAGCGTCGGCGCCGCGAGGATCACGGTGACCGCGACCATGCCGGCGATGGTACCGAGTCCGAACACGACGAGATACGCTAACGCCTCGAGCGTACCGCGGACGGTTGCGAGCACCAACAGTGCGACCGCCGCCGATCCTGCGAGCCCGTGGACAAGGCCGACCAGCAGCGGCCGCACGCGAACGCTCGCCACGGATGTCTCGCCCGCACGTCGACGGAGGCTGTTGAAGCCGAGCAGGATCAACATGAGCGCGACGCCGAACTCGAGCCCGAGTCCGAGGCGCGGCGGGATCACCAATCGGAACGCGACGATGGCACCGCCGACGAGTACCAGCGTGAGCGTATGCCCGATGCCCCACAACGCACCGACCCACGCGGCTCGCTTGAGCGAGCGCTCACGCGCGACGATCGCGGTGACAGCGACCACATGGTCGGCATCGGTGGCATGACGGAGCCCGAGCAGGGCGCCGAGGAGGATTGCTGTGAACGCGTCGGGAAGCATCGACGCGGAATCTAGCGCATCGCGTCGTAGGCGCTGTAGTGCGAGACGAGCATCCGCTTGCCCTCGGCGATGACTTCCGTGCGCATTTCAGGTGGTACCTGGAACGCGAGATGGACCAGCGCGTGCACGATGGCGACGGAGGCCATCGCGGAGGCCATACGCTGCTCGGGCAGCATGCGCGGGTACCGCACGGCGAGGAACTTCCCGACGTGTCCGGCGATCGCTTGGTTGAGCCTATCGCTGATCGCCGGACAGTTGCGCGAGACCGCTTCCTGGACCGCCCCGAACGCCGGTGTGCGTTCGATGAAGTGCATCTGCGCGGAGAGCACGCGCTCGAACAAGTCCTGCGCCGGCAGATGGGCGAGTTCGAGCGGCATCGCTTCTTCGTTCGTCTCCCGCATCCGGTCGGCGTAGCGGCGGCCGAGGGCCTCGACGACCGCATCCTTGTTGGGGAAGAAGTGGTACAGCGAGCCCACACTCGCCCCCGCCCGGTCGGCGATTGCCTGCATGGAGACCGCACCGACGGACTCCTCCGCGAACACCGCCTCGGCGGCGTCGAGGATCTGGTCTACCCGCCGCTGCCCGCGTTCCTGCTGGGGTGCGCGCGGAGCCCGCGCATCAATGGATGCGTGTTCCCCGGTCTGGGAAAGCGGGGTGTCGAGCGCGCTTTGCTGTGCCATGTGCACATAATAGAGGATTCCCTCCACTATTGACAAGTAGTGGAAACCCTCTAATATTACCAACCGTACTAGTGGAAACTCTCTAGAATCGTCGTTGCCCGCCCGGGCCAAACTCTTGCCGCCGGACCGATGGACTCTCCGCAGAACACTCGCCGCCGCAGCACAGCGGACCGTACCGCTTCGCTGCTGGCCATGCTCACACTCCTCGCGTCGCCGATGGCCGCGCAGTCGCGTGTGGTCGATGACTACGTGAGCGTCGGCCTCAAGCAGAATCTCGGGGTGCGCCAAGAGGACATAGAAGTGCGGAAGAGCAGCGCGGTCCTCAAGGAGGCGCGTGCCAACTTCTTGCCGTCGGCGACCATCAACGCTCGCAACTCCAGCGTGCGTGGCAACCAGATCGACTTCGGTGAGTTCATCAACCCTGTCTTTGTCACACTCAACCAGCTGACGGGCACCGCGAACTTCCCCACGGACGTGGTGCTGCGTCTGCCGCTCAAGCAGGAGACGAGTATCCGGCTCGCGCAGCCGATCTTCCAGCCAGCGGCGTTTGCCGGGTACCGCGCGGCTGGCGCGGCCCGAGCAGCGCAGTCGGCCACCCGCGATGCTCGCGTCACGCAGGTCGCGGCCGAGATCCGCAGCGCGTACCTGCAGCACGCCAAGGCGCGCCGGCTCGCGGAACTCCGCGCCGCGACCCGACTCCTGCTGGAAGAGCAGGTCCGCGTCATGGCGCGGCTCATCGATGCCGGTCGTGCGACACCCGATGCACTCTCTCGCGCTCGCGCCGAGCTGAGCGAAGCGGTGCAGCGTGAAGCGGAGGCCGCACAGCTGGTCGACGCCTCGCGGCAGGCGTTCAATATGATGCTGGCCCGCCCGCTCGAGAGCGCCATCGATGTCGTCGCCGACTCGTCGATGGGTTTCATCGATATGCCGACCCTCGACGCCGCGATCGCCTCGGGCGCGGCGCAGCGCGCGGAACTCCGTGCACTGACCGCCGCGGAGAAGGCTGCAGTCGCGCAACGCCGCCTCGCACAGAGTGCGTTCCTTCCCAACGTCGCGCTCGCGCTCGACTACGGCATCCAGGGAAACGAGTACCGGTTCGCGAGTGATGCCGACTTCACGACGATCAGCGTGGTCGCCTCGTGGAACCTTTTCAACGGTGGCCGCGACGCCGCGCGCGCCGAACAAGCCGGTCTCGAAGCGCAAAGGATCGCGTTGCAGACCGACGATGCCAAGCGCGGCGTGGAGTTGCAGGTGCGGCTCGCGTGGCAGTCGGCCGAGGTCGCACGTGCGGCGATCGCGACCGCGGAAGATCAGCGTGTTGCGGCGGCGCGCACGCACGAGCTTGTCCGGCGCCGCGCAGACGAAGGTCTCGCGAGCCCGCTCGAGTTGAGCCAAGCGCGCACACAGCTCACTGCGGCTGAGCTGAACGCCGTCTTCACCACCTACGACTATTACCTGCGGCGCGTCGAGCTCGATCGCGCGGCCGCGCTCTATCCGAGGACCGCCCCGTGAGCCAGTACATCGTCGTCCCGCCGCGCGCACTCACGCGCCTGAGCGCCAGCCCCAGCGCGCGTTCGCACGCATCGCTCTTCGTGCGTGCGCCGCACCTCGCCCTTGCGGCGATTCTCATCGTCGCGGCCGCCTGTGGTGGCGCCGACGCGACGCCCGCGAAGGAAGACCTCGCGATCATCCCGGTGCGGGTGGTGACGCCCGAGTATCGCCGCACGCAGCCGCCGATCGTGCTCACGGGCACGTTGGGGGCGAAGGAGGAGATCCCGCTCGCGTTCAAGATCGGTGGTGTGGTCGCGAGGGTATCGGTGGAAGCCGGTCAAGCAGTGCGCGAGGGCGACGTGCTCGCGGAGCTCTCGCTCGCGGAGATCGACGCCCAGGTATCGGCGGCGCGCGACGGGCGCGACAAAGCCAGGCGCGACTACGACCGCGCGATGAAGTTGCTCGCCGACAGTGTCGTCACGTCCGCGCAGGCGGAAGACGCGCGCACCGGACTCGATGTCGCGGACGCCCAGCTGCGTGCGGCGGAGTTCAACCAGCGCTATGCGGTGGTCCGTGCGACCGCGGACGGCGTGGTGCTGCGGCGGCAGCTCGAGGTCGGGCAGCTGGTGGGTCCGAGCACTCCGGTGCTCGTGCTGCGCACTGAGCGGAAGGGTCTCGTGTTGCGCGCGGCCGCCGCTGATCGCGACGCCGTACGCCTCAGGGAGGGAGATGTCGCCACGGTCACGTTCGACGCGTTCCCGGAGCGGAGCTTCAACGGCCGCGTGGAGCGGATCGCGGTCGCAGCGACACCGGGCACCGGCACGTACGAAACAGAGATCGCGGTGAGGGCGGGCGGTGCACGTCTCGCCTCAGGGCTCATCGGGCGGGCGACGCTGCAGACGCGTTCCGCCACGGCGCTGCCGACCATTCCGGCAGAGGCCTTGCTGGAGGTGGACGGCGACAAGGCGAGTGTGTTCGTCCTCGACACCGGCGCGGGTGATGCCGCACCGACGGTCCGTCGCATCGCCGTGCGCGTCGCCTTCCTCTCCGGAGCCGACGCCGCGATCGCCGCAGGGCTCGACTCGACGATGCGGGTGGTCACGGCCGGTGCGACGCGGCTTGCCGACGGTGCACGCGTATCGATCATCGCGGAGCGTGCGCCGTGAGGATCGCGGAGTTCTCAGTCAAGAACCGTCAGTTCACGCTGGTCGCGTTCTTCGCGCTGCTGGCGATGGGGCTCTACTCCATCGCCACCATCCCGCGCGCGGAGGATCCGACGTTCCCCATCCCGATCTATCCCATCACGGTGGTCTATCCGGGCGCGACGCCGACGGACCTCGAGCAGCTCGTGGTGGACCCGATCGAGGACAAGGTTCGCGCGCTCGAAGGCTTGATGAACGTGAAGACCGTCATCGAGGACGGGCTCGCCATCGTGCTGCCCGAGTTCGACGTCTCGGTCGACGCCGATCGCAAGTTCGACGAGGTGGTGCGCGAAATCAACGCCCTGCGGCCCAGCCTGCCTCAGGACTTGGCGCTGCTCGAGGTGAGGCGTTTCAACGCCTCGGATGTGAACATCGCGCAGTTCGCGCTCGTCTCGGAGACCGCACCGTTCGCTGAGCTCGACCGCGCGGCGCGCAAGTTCCGCGACGATCTCGCTCGGGTGAACGGCATCAAGGAAGCCGACACCTTCGGCTACCCGCGCCGCGAAGTACGCGTCTCGCTGGACGCCGGCCGGCTCGCAGAACTGCGGATTCCCCTCGGCCAGGTGTTGCAGGCCATCGGAGGGGAGAGCGTGAACATCCCGGGTGGCAGCGTCGATGCCGGCAAGCGTCGGTTCAACGTGAAGACCAGCGGTAGCTACCGCTCGCTCGACGAGGTGCGCGAGACGGTCATCGGTGGCGCGCAGGGCGGCACGGTTCGCGTGCAGGACGTCGCCGAGGTGCGCTGGGCGTACGAGGAAGCCACGTCACTTGCACGCCTCGATGGAAAACGCGCGGTGTGGGTCGTGGCGAACATGCAGGAGCGGCAGAACATCATGGCCGTACGCGACAGGATCTGGGCAGTCGCGGACGAGCTGGAAGCCGGCCTCCCGGCCGGCATCGTCCTGGAGCGGCCGTTCGACCAGAGCAAGAACGTGAAGGCGCGGCTGTCACGCCTCGGCGCGGACTTCGTGATCGCGATCCTGTTGGTGTTGCTCACGCTCCTCCCGCTCGGCTTCCGTGCAGCGGGGATCGTGATGGTGAGCATCCCGCTCTCGCTGGCCATCGGTCTCACGCTGCTCGAGGCGGTCGGCTACACCATCAATCAGCTGTCCATCGTGGGCTTCGTGATCGCGCTGGGGCTGCTCGTGGACGATTCGATCGTGGTGGTGGAGAACATCACACGCTTCCTCCGCGAGGGGAAATCGCGGACCGAAGCGGCGATCGCCGCGACGCAGCAGATCTTCGTCGCGGTCGTCGGCACCACCGCGACGCTCGTCTTCGCGTTCCTGCCGATCCTGCTGCTCCCCGGCACGGCGGGCAAGTTCATCCGCTCGCTGCCGTCGGCGGTCGTGTTGACCATCCTCGCGTCGCTGGTCGTGTCACTCACGGTGATCCCGTTCCTGGCGAGCGTGTTCCTCAAGGAGGAGGAGGACGAGCACGGGAACATCTTCCTGCGCGCTCTGAATCGCGGCATCGACGCGACCTACGGCAAGTGGCTGCATCGCGCGCTGGCCTACCCGTGGCGCACACTCGCCGTGGCCGTGGTGTTGTTCGTCGGCGCCTTGGCGCTGGTGCCGAGCATCGGATTCTCCCTATTCCCGAAGGCCGGCACGCCGCAGTTCCTGGTGACGGTGGATGCCCCAGACGGCTCATCTCTCGCCGTGACCGATGCGGCGGTTCGGTTCGCTGAACGGACGATCGCGGCGCGACCGGAGGTGCAGCACGTCCACGCGAACGTCGGCCGCGGCAATCCCCAGATCTACTACAACGTCAACTCGCAGAGCGAGCGCACCACATACGGCGAGTTGTTCGTGCTCATCGACGAGTATCACTCGGAACGCACGCCGGCGATGTTGGATGAGTTCCGTGCGGTGTTCGACGAGTACCCCGAGGCCCGCATCGAAGTGAAGGAGTTCGAGAACGGCCCGCCGATCGAGGCACCGATCGAACTGCGGATCACCGGCGACAACCTTGACTCCCTGCGCGCCATCGCCACCCGTCTCGAGGCACTGATGGTCGCGCATGAGGGTACGCGCGACGTGGTGAACCCACTGCGTGTCGCGCGTACCGACCTCGCGCTCAAGCTCGACCGCGCGAAGGCCGGCCTGCTCGGCGTGCCCACGGCGGAGATGGATCGTGCGGTACGATTCGGGTTGGCGGGCCTCACAGCGGGCCGGTTCCGTGACACGGACGGCGAGGAGTACGGCGTGACACTGCGGTTGCCGGGCGACACGCGGAAGGACGCGTCGGCGCTGTCGCAGCTCTGGGTCGGGAGCGTGACCGGGGCGCAGGTCCCGCTGCGCCAGCTCGCCGGGTTCGAGTTCCAGACCTCGGCGCCGCGCATCCAGCACTTCGATGGTGAGCGCGCCGTCACCGTCAACTCGCAGGTGCGCACGGGCTACAACACCGACCGTGTGACTCGTGCCTTGCTTGCCAAGCTCGACAGCTTCCCGCTACCACAGGGCTACAAGATCACGGCGGCGGGCGAGATCGCGAGCCGCGAGGAGAGCTTCGGTGGGCTCGGCGCAGCGATCCTCATCGCGACCTTCGGCGTGTTGATGATCCTGGTGCTGGAGTTCAAGACCTTCCGTGGCATGCTGATCGTCTCGAGCGTGATCCCCCTCGGCGTGATCGGCGGCTTGGTGGCGCTCTGGCTCACCGGCTACACGCTGAGCTTCACCGCCGTGATCGGATTCGTCGCGCTCATCGGTATCGAGATCAAGAACTCCATCCTGCTGGTGGACTTCACGAACCAGCTGCGGGAGACCGGGCTCGGACTACGCGACGCGATCGAACGCGCTGGCAAGGTCCGTTTCGTTCCGATCGTCCTCACCTCGGCGACGGCGATCGGCGGTTTGATGCCGCTGGCGGTGCAGGGGAGTTCACTGTACTCACCGCTCGCGGTGGTGATCATCGGCGGGTTGGTGAGCTCCACCCTGCTCAGTCGACTCGTGACGCCGGTGCTCTACGAGCTGCTGCCGCCGATGCCGGGGGATGTGGCGCGGCAGCCGGAGCCGGTGTTGACGCCGCAGGTCAGCTGACCTTCTTGGTCTTCCGCTTCAGGAAGTCCATCAGGATGAACTGGCCGAGCGTCATCGTGTTGGTGAAGTAGGCACGGCCGCGCGTGATGGAGCTGACCATCTTCACGAATTCCACGAGCGCGCGGTCCCGGGCGAGCATGAACGTGTTCACCGGGATCCCGCTCTTGCGGCAGGCCGCCACCTCGGTGAGCGTCTCCTGCAGCACGAACGCGTCGAGGCCCATCGAGTTCTTGTAGATGCGACCGTCGGGCATGGTGAGCGCACTCGGCTTGCCATCGGTGATCATCACGATCTGGCGCATGTCCTTCTTCTGCGCCATGAGGAGGCGACGGGCAAGCTTGAGCCCCTCGGCGGTGTTGGTGTGATACGGCCCCACCTGCGCCTTGGCGAGCGCGCCCATCGGGATCTCCTCCGCCGAGTCGTGGAAGAGGATCACCTTGATGGAGTCGCCCGGGAACTGCGTCTGGATGAGGTGCGTCAGCGCGAGCGCGACCTTCTTGGCCGGCGTAAAGCGGTCCTCGCCGTACAGGATCATCGAGTGCGAACAGTCGAGCATGAGCACCGTGGCACAGCTCGAGCGATACTCGCTCTGCCGCACCATCAGGTCGGAGTACTCGAGGTCCATCGGCACTTCGATCGAGCCGGTACGCAGCATGGAGTTCCGCAGCGTCTCGTTCACGTCGAGGTTGAGCGCGTCACCGAACTCGTACGGCTTGCTGCCCGCGTCGGCCTCGATGCCGGTGGCGAGGTGCGGCGTGTCGTGCGAACCGAAGTTCGACTTGCCGAACCCGCTGAGGATCCCCCGAAGCGACTTGTATCCGAGGAAGTCGATGCCCTTGGACGTGAGGTCGAAGTTCACGTCCTGCGCGGCTGCCTTGGCGAGCCCGCCTGGGCCGAACACCGACTGGTGACCGGCGGGCGCCTGCGGCGGCTGCTCCATCTTGAGGAAACCCTCGGCGATCAACCGTTGCACGATGTCGTCGAGCAGTTTGGAGAGCTTCTCTTCGGAGAGTTCGTCGCCGTCGCCGCGCAGCGCTTTGAGCATCTCCGGCGTGAACTGCCCGCTCTTGATCAGCGCATCCAGGATGGCTTGGCGCAGCGCGTCGAGTGAGCGGTCGCCGCCCTGTTCGAGGTCGCCGGAGCCCCATGGGTCGGGATCGCCGCCACCCGCGAACCCTGACTGCAGCAGGAAGTCCGCGAGGTTGTCGAGCAGGGACTGGAGATCCACCGCATCGGCGGACTCCGGACTGAACTTGGAATACGTATGAAAGCGCATCAACCCTCCTACCCGTTCAACAGCAAGAGCGTCAAATACGTGCCATAAGCGGCCACAAGCACGCCGCCCTCGGCGCGGGTGACGACCGACCCGCTGCGCATCAGCGGGAAGAGGAGGAGCGACAGGCCCAGCATCCATACGAAATCGCCCTGCAGCATTGCGTCGCTCACGGCGAGCGGGGTGATGAGAGCCGAGATGCCCAGGATGCCGAGGATGTTGAAGATGTTCGAGCCGATGACGTTCCCGAGTGCGATCTCGCTCTGGCCTCTCCGCGCGGCCACCAGCGAGGTTGCGACCTCTGGCGCGCTGGTGCCGGCGGCGACGATCGTCAGGCCGATGACCCGCTCGCTCATCCCCGCCGCAGTAGCGAGGTCGATCGCGCCCTTGAGCAGCACGTTACCGCCGAGGACGAGGAGGCTCACGCCGCCGGCGAGGAGCAGGAGGGCGAAGCCGAGAGCTTCGCCTGCGACGGGTCTCGCCCTCGCCGCGACCGTTTCGCGAAGGTCGGCCGTCTCCTCCGCACCGAGCTCGGAGCGCCCGAGTCGCACCACGTAGGCCGTGAAGAGCACGATTCCCGTGACGAAGAACGCACCTTCGAGTCGATCGATCACGCCGTCGCGGGCGAGCAGCAGGAGCTGGAAGCTCGCGATGAACATGAACGGCCATTCGAGTCGAACGGCACTCGAGTGCACGCGCATCGGCGCCATGAGCGCGGTCAGGCCGAGCACGATCCCGATGTTGAAGATGTTCGAGCCGACCACGTTGCCGACGCCGAGATCGGGCGCCCCCTTGAGCGCGGCCGCCACGCTGACCGTGAGTTCGGGGAGCGAGGTACCCATCGAGACGATCGTCAGGCCGATCACGGCCGCAGGAATGCGAGCGAGTTTCGCGATCGTCACCGCACCGCGGACCAGGACGTCGGCGCCGAAAGCGAGCAGGGCGATTCCGACGATGACCAGCAGGATGGAGATGAGTACAATCATGCGTCCAAATCAACGTGGCCGCGAGGTCCCTGTCACGGGGTCGCCGTCCTCAGGTTCGGCCGCAGGGGTGCCCCTGAGAGTGGTGCGAGGGCAACTTTCGTCCGCCCAGATGACTGCGCCGCTCCCCGCCCGCTCGCTCAACCCGTTCCGGACTCTCGCCAAGTACCGGAACTTCCGGCTCTTCTGGATCGGGCAGACCATCTCGCTCATCGGCTCTTGGATGCAGACGGTCGCCGTGGGCTGGACGGCGCTGGAACTCACCAACGACCCGTTCATGGTCGGCCTGGTCTCGGCGGCGGGCAGTTTCCCCATCCTCATCCTCTCGTTGCCGGGCGGCCTCGTCGCCGACCGGAACGAGAAGCTGCGGGTGGTGCGGATCGCCCAAACCCTGTTGCTCATCGAGGCGGCGGCGCTGTGGGGGCTCGCGGCCACCGGGAACCTCACCATCCACTGGCTGCTCACTCTGTCGCTCTTCGGGGGCGCGCTCGCGGCGTTCGAGATCCCGGCGCGGCAGTCGCTCATGGTGGAGCTGGTCGGCAAGGAGGACCTGCCGCAGGCGATCGGACTCAACTCGACCGGCTTCAACCTTGCGCGCGTGCTCGGACCAAGCGTCGCCGCCGTCGTTATCGCGCGCTTCGGCGTCGCGTGGACGTTCGGCCTCAACGCGCTGAGTTACCTCGCGGTGTTGATCGGCCTCTCGATGATCGTGCTGCCGGAACGTCGCACGGCGTCGCGGCAGACCGGTGGGTCGATCGCCGGACTCCGTGAGGCGATGCACCACGTGCGCGACACGCCGCCGCTACCGATGCTGCTGTTCATCGCGACGATCTTCTCGATGCTCGGCATCCCGGTGATCACGCTGCTGCCGGTACTCTCGCGCGATGTGCTCGGGCTCGATGCCGATGGCTACGGGGCGCTGATGGCAGCGCTCGGCGTTGGGGCGGTTACCGGCGCCCTCGCCATCGCCTCGACGGGTGGCGGACGCGAGAGTGGCCGGCTCTTTCGTATCGCCTCGTTCGGCTTTCCGCTCTCGCTGATCGCGATCGCGTTCTCGCGCATCCCGTGGCTCACCGGCGTGCTGCTCTTCGCCGCCGGTGTCACGATGATCATCAACAACGCGCTCATCAACACGCGAGTGCAGGCGCTGGTGCACGATGCCGTGCGCGGCCGCGTGCTCTCGCTCTACGTCATGGTGTACGTCGGGAGCTCCCCGATCGGCAGCTTCGTGGGCGGCTGGGTGGCGCGCGTCGCGAGCGTCGAGTGGGCGATCGGGGGTGGAGCGGTGCTGATGCTACTCTTCGCGGTCTGGGCGTTCCGACGGGAACCCCGACTTTCCACGGCGGACTGAGCGGCCGTACTGTCCGCTCTCGGTGCGCGAGAGCCGCCGACGCGCGACGAGCGCCTCGAGGACGAGCTCACACGCGACGACCGCATCCGCGTCCGCCTTCACGTCGAGCCCGGCCGCCGCGACTTCGTCGATCAGGCCCGGCACCGCCGCGAATCCTTGACGTGCGAGCACCGCACTGGCCTCGTCGCTCACCTGCAACGCCTGACCGGCGTCGAACCACATCACGATCTCGTCGGCCTCGAGCTGCGGGGCGCGCTCACGTAGCGTCGCGTCCGCCGCGCGACGGATCAACTCGCGCGCGATCACCGCACCGCCGATCAACTCTCCTTCGTACTCGAGCTCGATCTTGCCCGTGATCGCCGGCAACGCGGCGTAGATATCCGCCAGCCGCGGCACGACTTCCTTCTCTCCCAGCCGCACCGAGCGGCGCTCGGCGTTGGAGATCACGTTCTCGAGCAGCGTGATCGAAAGTCGCTGTGACACACCAGAGCGCTGATCGATCCGCTTCTCCTGGCGCGCCTCGAACGCCACTCGCTCCGTCACTTCGGCCACCACGGCCGGCAGGCGCAACGGGAGACCATCGCGTTTGAGCCAGGCCTCCTGTGCGGTGATCGACATGGCCAGCGGCACCGCCGCCGGATAGTGCGTGATGATCTCGCTGCCGATGCGGTCCTTGAGCGGCGTGATGATCTTGCCTCGAGCCGTGTAGTCCTCGGGGTTGGCCGTGAACGCGAGCACGACGTCGAGTTGCAGGCGCACCGGATACCCCTTGATCTGCACGTCGCCTTCCTGCATCACGTTGAACAGGCCCACCTGCACCTTGCCGGCGAGATCGGGCAGTTCGTTCAGTGCGAAGAGGCCGCGGTTGGCGCGCGGCAGCATGCCGTAGTGGATCGAGAGCTCGTCGGAGAGCAGGTGCCCGCCACGCGCGGCCTTGATGGGGTCGAGGTCGCCGATGAGATCGGCCACCGTGACGTCCGGTGTCGCGAGTTTCTCGACGTAGCGCTGATCCGGCGTGAGCCACGCGATCGGTGTGTCGTCTCCGGCCTGCGCCACGCGATCATGCCCGTACTTGCTGATGGGGCGAAACGGGTCGTCGTTGGTCTCGCTGCCCGCGATCACCGGGAGGAACGGATCGAGCAGCGTGGTGAGCGCGCGCAGGATGCGTGACTTCGCCTGCCCGCGCAGGCCGAGCAGGATGAAGTTGTGCCGTGAGAGCAGCGCGTTCACGATCTGCGGCATCACGGTGTCCTCGTAGCCGAGCACACCGGGGAACAACGGTTTCCCCTCGGTGAGCTTGGCAAGGAGATTGGTGCGGATCTCGTCCTTCACGGAGCGCCCGCGCTTCTCGGCGGCTCCATAGGGGGACTGTCGGAGGGCGCCGAGTGTGCTGGGCAGCGTCTTGGTCACTGGAGTCGGATCTGGACGAGGTTGTCGTAGAACACGGGACCCGCGCCCATGTCAGTGAGGCGCTGGCTCGTTGTAGCGTTCACGTTGCGACCGTCGGGTGAGAGCTTCGCCCACCAGATGCCCGGTGCCCACGCGACGCCTTCGCGGATACCCTCACGAACGCGCGCACGGGCCTCGAAGTGCCCACGGTCGTTCTCGACGACCACCATCGCACCTTCCGGGATGCCGCGCCGCTCGGCGTCCTTCGGGTGCAGGGCGATCTCGGGTTCGCGCGCCGCACGCTGCAGCGGGCCCACGTTCACGAACGTCGAGTTGAGGAACTGGTGTGCCGGCGAGGAGATCAGGGTGATGGGGTACTTCGCGGCGAGGTCCGGGACGTTCTCGGGGAACTCGTAGGGCGGTGTGAAGTTCGGCACCGGGTCAAGCCCCATGGACTTCATGCGTTCGGAGTAGAACTCGCACTTTCCGCTGGGCGTGTGGAAGCCGCCGTCAGCAAACGGCGCGTACGACTTCGGCACGTTGAGTCGGGCCCAGCCGTTCGCGCGGAGCGAGTCCACCGTGACGGTCGACATACGCGTGTCGTTCGTCTCGAGTGACTGGCGGAGGAGCGTTTCGTCGTCGTCCTTGAGGCAGGGATCATCGAGTCCCATCCGGGCGGCGATCCGCCGGAAGATCTCGGTGTTGGGTAGCGCCTCACCCATCGGCGCGATGGCCGGCGTGTTCAGGGACGCGTAGAGATGCCCGTACGACCAGTGCACGTCGAGGTGTTCGAGCTGAGTGGTCGCCGGCAGCACCCAATCGGCGTAGTCACAGGTGTCCGTGCGGAAGTGTTCGAGCACGACGGTGAAGAGGTCTTCGCGCTTGAGCCCCTTGATCACCTGCAGGTAGTCCGGCGCGATCGAAGCCGGGTTGGAGTTGTACACGATCATCGCGCGCACCTTCGGTCCGCCCACGCCGCCGTCTGCTGCGTTCAATGCCTGACCGAGCAACGCCATGTTGATGGTGCGCGTGCCGGGCGGGATGAGATCGGGACGCTGCACCGACGCCTTGTTGAACGCGAAGTTCGCGCTCGACGAGAGCTGCACACCGCCACCCGGATGACGCCAATGCCCCGTCACCGCCGGCAGGCAGGCGATCGCGCGCACGGCCATCGCGCCGCCGGCGTGCCGCTGCAGACCGTAGTTGAGGCGGATGAAGGCGTTCTTGGACCTCGCGTACTGCCGCGCGAGCGAGACGATGCGGTCGGCATCGAGCCCCGTGATCTGCGCGACACGAGACGGCGGAAACGTCGCGGCGCGCGCGCGGAGCTCGGCCTCTCCAAGCGTGTGGCGCACGAGGTAGTCCTTGTCCTCGAGACCGTCGCGGAAGATCACGTGCATGAGTCCGAGTGCGAGCGCCGCATCGGTGCCAGGTCGGATCGCGATCCACTCGTCGCACTGCTCGGCGGTGCGCGTACGGATGGGATCGATGCAGAGCACCGGCGTCCCCTTGGCGCGCGCCTCGAGGACCTTGGGCCAGAGATGCGGATTGGAGGTGAGAGTGTTGGTCCCCCACAGGATGATCAGGTCGCTGTCGACTATCGCCTCGGCATCGGCACCGATGCTCGCGCCTACCGTCATGCGCATGCCCATCATGCCGGCCGTCGCGCAGATCGTGCGATCGAGTAGCGACGCACCGAGCACGTGGAAGAACCGACGGTCCATCGATTCCCCTTGCAGCATGCCCATCGTGCCAGCGTACGAGTAGGGCAGGATCGCTTGCGGCCCATCACTCGAGCGGCGGATCTCGTTCAACTGCGTCGCGATCGCGTCGAGCGCCTCGTCCCACGAGGCTTCAACGAACGCACCTTCACCCTTGGGCCCGACGCGCTTGAGCGGTCGCAGCACGCGCTCCGCGTGATACGTGCGCTCGAGATAGCGATTCACCTTCGTGCAGAGGAATCCTTGGGTGAACGGATGTTCGGGATCGCCCTGGATGCGAGTCGCGCGGCCGTCCTGCACGGTGACGAGTGTGGCGCAGGTGTCAGGACAGTCGTGCGGACACGCGCCGCGCACGACGGTGGGCGCGGATGATGTGTCGGCGGCCGCTGAGTTGAGCGCGGCAGGTGCGGCTGGGTTCATGGCGACTTCCTCGGCGATTCGGAGGCGCAACGACTCAAGATAGTAGAATGCATGCAGCGGGAACTGGCTTCACAACTCATTCAGTGGCAAAGAGTTACAAAGGCCATCAGTTCGGGCCAATCGAAGCCTGGGCGCACAGCCGAAGTCTGCATTCGTCGGCATCGCTTCCCATTTGGTCAGAATGTCCGAACGGACAGCCATAAACCGTTGGAGGGGAAAGAGTTAGTGTCTAGGCGGTAGTTGACCGCGAAGTCGTTGCCCTATATCTTTATCCCCCGTGCGAATGGCGCGAACGACTCGCGCGATGTCGCACCCCCACACTACGGAGAAGCTCCACTAATGAAGCGCCTTGCACTTGCCGCCGCCGTTGTTCTGTTCGCCGCTTGCTCCCCGAAGGCTGAAGAGGCCGCCCCGGCCGCTGACGCCAACGCGATGGCCGCCCCGGCCGCGCCCGCGATGGATTCGGCCTCGATGGCGATGGACACGACCAAGAAGGACACGACGGCCATGAAGGCCGACACGACCAAGCACTAAGCTCGGTCCGCTTCCCAACGGAAGTCACGGACGCGCGGCCCTCTCGGGTCGCGCGTTCGTCGTTTCACCCACCACGCGCTCGACGACAGAACCCGCGTGCGCGTCAGGCGAGCGCTTCGACGACCGCGGACTGGTGCGCGCTCATCCCCACGTCCACTGCGCGAACCGACACGCGAGAGCCCACCGCGACTTCTCGACGGATCATCGCGATCGCCAACGGGCCACGTGTCGCCGACACGGCGGTCGAGCGCACGTCGCCGACCTCGGCGCCGGCCTCGTCGTACACCAGCGCACCCACGGGCAACGAGGTCGACGACGTGAGTCGTCGCAGCAGCCGGTTCACATGCCCACGGAAGTGGATGCGCGCCACGACCTCCTGGCCGGTGTAACAGCCCTTGCTGAACGAGATCGCGCCGAGCGCGTCGAGCGCTGCCTCCTGCGCGAGCGTCTCGTCGTTCATCTCCACGCCCCAGGCCGGGAGCCCGGCCTCGATGCGCGATGCTTCGAGCGAGGCGTCGTCCGCGAGCGGCCAGCCGTTCGCGATGAGTACGCTCTGCAGCGCGTCGATCTGCGCGCGCGGCCCCATCACATCGAATCCGGGCAGCGCGAAGTCCACACTGTGTACGATCGTGAGAGAGGAATCCCCCACGCCGACGGTGACCAAGGCATGAGCGCCGAGCGACGTCAGCGCACTCGCATCGATCAGGAGCGTGGTATCCGCGCTCTCGATCCCGGCGCACGCCGTCACGATCGCGCTCGCCGCACCATCACCGTATACGCCGAGGCAACCCGTCTGCTCGGTTATCACCGTGTACTTCGCGAGTCGCGGGTTCACGAACTTCTTGATCATCGCCACGAAGCCGTCGCCGGAGCGCGCCTCGCTGTCGATCAAGAGATCATCAGCGCGATCGAACACACGCACCACCGCGATGACGCGACCCTTCACCGTCAGTGCGGCCGCGCGTTGACCGTGGCCTGGGGTCAGCGCCACCACATCATTGGTGACGAGCCCGCCGACGGCGGCTTTGGCACCCGCGCCACTGAACGTCATGCGCATGCGGTCGTCGCGCCGCGCCATGAACCGCGTGCTCATCGCCGACCACCGGCGCCCACACCGCTCAGCGCACGCACACGTTCGGCCGTGAGGTCGGCGAACTGCTCCACCCAAGCGTCTGCCTCGACGGCTTCGTGTGCGGGGAAGGCACCGACCGCGACCACCGGAATGCCCGCCTCGCGGGCGGCGCGTACGCCCACCAGATGGTCTTCGACCGCCAGCGGTTTCAATGTCTGCCCCGGGAACAACTGCCCGATGCGCCCGAGCGCTGCCAACCACGGTGCCCGCGACGGTTTGCACGGCGAGACATCCTCTACCGCGAGGATCGGGCGCAACACACCGGTGATCCCGGCCAGGTCGAGCACGAACTCCACCTCGCGCCGTGAGGCGCGCGTCACGAGTGCGACCCGCGCATGCGAGGCCAATGACTCGAGCGTCTCACGCACGCGCGGCTGCACGGCGATGCCCTTGCCCGCACGCGCGGCGAACGCGCGCTCGGCGCGCAGGCGTCCGAGTTCCACTGCCGTCTCATCGTCCGCCGCGCCGCAGACGCGGCGCAGTCGGCGCACGGCTTCCTCGGTGGCGTAACCGAGGACCGGAGCGATCGCATCGTCGGAGGGGAGCAGCGATTCGACGGCGAGCGATTCGCGTAGTGCATCGCGACGGATCGCGGCGGTGTCGGCGACCACACCTTCGAACTCGACCAGCAGCACGGGGACGTCCATGCTCGAATGCTAATCGGCTCGGGCCGCCCGAGCGTAGGCCATGTCGAGCAGTTCCACCGGGTGACGCGCGACCACCGGGCTACTGGAGAGCACGAGGCCCCCGCCGATCTGCATCAGGCAGCCCGGATTCCCCGTGGCCACCACGGCCGCGCCCGATTCCGCGATCCGCGCGAGCTTCGGGTCGAGCACCCGTTCGGCGACTTCGGGACGGACGAGATTGAAGATGCCCGCGCTGCCGCAACACTGGTCGCTATCGGTGAGCGGCACCAGTCTCGTCTGCGGTAACGCGCCGAGCACGGCCAGCGGCGGCGCGGTGATGCGTTGGGCGTGTTGCAGATGACAGGGTGCGTCATACGTCACCGTGGTGGTCGCGAAGCCCGGCACCGATGCGGGCCTCCGTGGACCGGCTTCGGCGAGGAGCTCGGAGATGTCGCGCACCTTGGCGCCGAAGCGATGGGCACGTGTGGCCCACGCCGGATCGTCGGCGAGCAGGTGGCCGTACTCGCGGCACATCGCACCGCAACCGGCGGAATTCATCACGATCACATCGGCACCACTCTGCTCGAACGCCACGATGTTCGTCCGGGCGAGCGTGCGCGCGGTCTCGCGGTCACCGGCATGCGCATGCAGCGCACCGCAGCACACCTGGTCGTTCGCCTCGCAGGGCCGCCAGCCGTTCACGGCGAGCGTGCGTTCGGTGGCACGATTCACGTCGGTGAACAGTGATTCCATCACGCAACCGGTGAGCAACGCGGCGCGTCCGCGGTCCACGTCCATGTGAGTCGTGTCGCCGTCGCTCGCGAGGCGCACTCCCGTAGGGTCGTAGTCGAGTCTCGTGCGCCGCGCGGTACTCGCGAGCATCGCGAACGGCATGCCCATGCGTGCCGGCAACAGACGCGCCGCGAGGCGAGCGAGCCCGGACCCGCGTGCCACCCGTGCCGCCGCGAGCACGGGTCGCAACAGCCATAGCTCCGCGAACACCGCCAGGATCATCCGTGCGACGAACGGCAGCGGCCGATGCGGCGCGAGCGTGGTACGCGTCGCTTCGATCAACTCACCGTACGGCACGCCGCTCGGGCACGCGGACTCACACCCGCGACAGCCGAGACATTGGTCGAAGTGGCGACCGACGGTGGGGTCATCCGGTGCGATGCTGCCCTCGAGCAGCGCGCCCATGAGCAGCAGCCGACCGCGCGGAGAGTCGTTCTCGTCGTCGAGCGCGAGATAGGTGGGACACGCAGGCAGGCAGAAGCCGCAGTGCACGCAGCGATCGAGCCCGGCGCGTGCGGCTGCGAGCGGCGACTGTGCGATGGGGAGTGCGGTGCCGGTCATCGCGATTCGCCCAGCAGGCCGGGGTTGAGGATATGATGCGGGTCGAAGCGGTCGCGCAGTTGCCGAGAGAGCGTGTCCCATCGCCACTGCGCGGCCGGTGATGGCGGAGCACACTCGCGTCGCACCAGCGACCACACGTTCGCGTCGAGCGGTCGCACCTGACCGGTCGACCCGAGCGTGCTTCGCATCGCGGCGACGGCCGCGGCGTTGCCGCCGAGTCGAACGAGCCAACGCGCATCCGGGACACCGAGCTGCGACGCCAGCGTCGGGGAGAGGCCGAACGTCGCCAATGGTGCGGCAGGCAATACGGGGAATCCGTCGCGAGGCGTGAAGGCGAGAGTCTCATCGACCTGCGGGCGCGGTCGCAACCGCAGGTGCGCCCGCGTGATCACCGCGAGTGTCCCCCACGCGCCCACGATCGCGCGCGTCAGATCGAATCCGGCGACGTTCTTCACCACCCGTCCGCCGGCGACGATCTTTCGGGCGGTACCATCGACCGCTTCGATGCCGAGCGCGAGATCCCGTGGTCGCCCCAGCGCCTCGGCGAAGGGACCCGTGGTCGCCGTCGCAAGTGTCGCGCCCACCGTGCCCTCGTCGTCCCCCCACGCGAGCAGCGGGCACCACTGGCGACGTTCGCGGGTGGCGGCATCGATGTCGTCGAGCGTGGTACCGGCCTCGACCGTGATGGTGAGGTCGTCCGGGCGGTACGCGACGACACCGCGCAGCGAGGCGAGCGAGAGTGTGTCGTGGGCGTTCACGGTGTGCCCCGCGTTGCTCCATCGTCCGGCACCGACGATGCGCAGGGCGCGCGCCGCGTGATGCGCGTCGCGCACGATGTCGACCACCTCCGCAGCGGTGGACGGCGCGAGCACGGTGCTCGTCGGCATCAGTGGCGCGCCGCCGGCGTGGCGTGCCATTCACGGCAACTGCGCACCGGCACGACCTTGCCGGGGTTCGATCGGCGCGTGGGATCGAACACCGAGCGCAGTGAGCACATGGCGTCGAGCGTGTCGGCGGTGAAGAGCGCTTCCATATACGGGAGCTTGTCGAGCCCCACGCCGTGTTCGCCCGTGATGGTGCCACCGGCGTCGATGCAACGCGTCATGATCTCCGACATCGCCCGGAGCACACGCGCCGATTCGTCGGCGTCGTCGGCATCGTAGGGGATGTTCGGATGCAGGTTGCCGTCGCCGGCGTGGAAGACATTGCAGACGCGCAGGCGGTGCTTCACGCCGATCGCCTGGATGTCCTCCAGCAGGTCGGCAAGTGCGGTACGCGGTACCACGGCGTCCTGCACCACGAGGTGCGGCGCCACGCGCCCCATCGCGCCGAAGGCCTTCTTGCGTCCCTGCCAGAGTCGCGCGCGTTCCGCCGGATCATGCGCGATCCGTACACCACGTGCCCCACTCTCGAGGCAGAGCGACTCGATCGCGTGCGCGTCATCGTCGAGTCCGGCGGCCGCTCCGTCCACTTCGGCGAGCAACACTGCGGCGGCATCGCGCGGGTATCCTGCGGCGTACACACTCGACTCCACCGCCTCGATGGTCGCCTGATCCATCAGTTCGAGTGCGGCCGGCACGATCCCCGCGGCGATGATGCGCGACGTCGCGTTGGCCGCGGCGCGCACGGTCGCGAAGTCCGCGAGCAAGGTGATCACGCGCTCGGGGTTCGGCGTGAGGCGTACCGTGACGTCGGCGACCACACCGAAGCACCCCTCGCTGCCCACGAACGCACCGAGCAGGTCGTATCCCGCCGACGATGCGGACGCATCACCGCGGTCGAGCTGCACCACGTCTCCGGAGGGCAGCACCACGGTCGCGCGGATCACATGGTTGAGTGTGACGCCGTACTTCAGGCAATGCGGGCCCCCCGCGTTCTCGGCGATGTTCCCGCCGATCGTGCACGCGGTCTGCGAGGAGGGATCGGGCGCGTAGTGCAGGCGATGTGCGGCGACGGCACGCGTGAGCGTGGCGTTCACGACTCCGGGTTCCACGGTGGCGGTTCGCGCCACCGGATCGATCTCGAGGATGCGCCGTAAGCGATGCAACGCGAGCAACACCACGCCGTCGGCCAGCGCACCGCCGGAGAGTCCGGTGCCGGCGCCGCGTGCGACGTAAGGCGTCCCATCGGCGGCGAGCGCGCGCATCACGGCGACCAACTCCTCGCGCGTCCCGGGCATCACGGCGAGCGCGGGCATGAGGCGGTGGCCTGGCAGCGCATCGGAGCGATACGCGAGCAGCGACGCCGGACGTGCGAGCACGTGCGTCGGTCCGACGATCCGCTCGAGTGTCGTCGCGAGGGCGGTCACGAGTGGGAAAGTACACGAAGGGGGCCCGGACGCGAATCCGGACCCCCTTCGATGTCACCGCGCGATCACCGGGCGCGCGACGACGATGTCAAGACCCCTCGCCGATCAGGTCACCGCCCAGAAGCCGGCGAGTGAACGCCCTTCCGGTGACGTACGGAGCTTGTCGAACGCGCGCTCGCGGATCTGACGGATGCGCTCGCGGGTCACGCCCATGAGTGCGCCGATCTTCTCCAGCGTCATCGCCTCGGCCCCTTCATCGAGACCGTAGTAGAGGTTGAGGATCTTGCGTTCACGCGGCGTGAGATAGTTGCGGAACACCTTCTCGATGCACTCGCGCATGAGCTTGAAGTCGGTCCGTTCTTCGATCTCGATCCCATCGCCACCGGCGAAACGCTCGCCAAGGGTGCAGGCTTCGCGATCGGAACGATCCACCGGCGCGTCGAGCGAGAGTTCGGTGGACGACATCTGCTTGGAGGCGCGGACCTGCTCGGGCGTCTCGTCCAAGAGGCGACCGATCTCGGAGTCGGTCGGGTCGCGCTTGAGGACCTGGGCCAGCACCGTCTCGGCGCGCGAGAGGCGGATGAGCTGGGAGTTCTGGTTGAGCGGGATTCTGACCGAGCGCGTCTGCTCGGCAAGCGCCTTGAGGACTGCTTGGCGCACCCACCACACGGCGTACGAGATGAACTTCACGCCTTGGTCGGGATCGAACTTCCGGACCGCCTTGAGCAGGCCTTCGTTGCCGATCGCGACGAGCTCGGAGAGGTCGAGCCCATGTCCCTGATACTTCTTCACGTAGCTGATCACGAATCGGAGATTCGCGGTGACGAGACGCTCGGCGGCGGCTTCATCGCCCTTCTGGGCCAGCCGTGCGAGTCGACGCTCTTCGGCGGCGTCGGTGATGAGCGGGAGCTTCTGGATGTCGAGGAGGTACTGGTCGAACGCTGAAGAAGGTGAAGAACGGAAGTAGCCCTTGGAACGTGACTCGGTCGCGTGCTGCATACCCACCCCATACCCGCGTGTGAAGGGAGGAAGGTGCCCCGGGGGACACCGCTCGAACGCCTGGGACGTGCTCTCGCGAGAGGCTTCTTCAGCCGATAACCGCCGGGCCTACGAGCCCAGCAGACGCAAGGCTACAAGCGGGATGTTCCACCGGTCAACAGCCAAGAACCGTGCCAAAGCGACACCACACCGTTACCAATGCGCCATCTCGTTGGTATACAACGAGATAGGATGCTCACAAATGTTCGAGCGCGCGCAGGGCGTCCGCGTCGGTCACCCGGATTCCGTACTTGGTCTCGCTTCCAGCCATCTCGCCGAGTGCTCGGGGCAGCGCGTATTCAACGTGTCCACCACGCGCTTTCTTGTCCGTACGCGTCGCCGTGACGACCTCCGCGGGGCTCACGTGTTCGGGCAGGCGCACAGGCAGTCCCGCCGCGTCGCACACGGTGGAGATCGCATCCGCGAGGCCGCGTTCGGCCAGGTGCATCCGCTCCGCGATGATCGCCTCGGCCACCATGCCGATGGCGACGGCCTCGCCGTGCGCCACACCGAACCCGGTCACGTGTTCGATCGCGTGACCGATGGTATGGCCGAAGTTGAGCACTTTGCGGATGCCGGACTCGCGCTCGTCCTGACGCACGATCTGCACCTTGATCTCGACGGAGCGCTGCACGAGGCGCAGCGCGGTGTCATCATCGGGTTCGTTGCCGTGCAGGATCTGTCGGAGGCCCGTCGCGATCCATCCGAAGTACGCGGCGTCGGCGATCACCCCGTGTTTGATCGCCTCGGCGAGACCGGTGCGCAGGTCCTTGGGCGGGAGTGTGGCGAGGAGTCGCGGGTCGATCACCACGAGCGATGGGTGATGGAACGCTCCGACGAGGTTCTTCCCGGCGCTCGTGTCGACGCCGGTCTTCCCACCGATCGACGCATCGATCATCGCCAGCAGCGTCGAGGGCACCTGTACGTAGGGCACGCCGCGCAGGAACGTCGCGGCGACGAATCCGGCGAGGTCGCCGGTCACACCACCACCGAGCGCGACCACCACCGTGTCGCGTCCGCATCCGGCCGCGATCATCTGATCGGAGAGCGTTCCCCACGTCGCGCGCGTCTTGTGCTTCTCGCCCGCCGGGAACGTGAGCAGCAGTGGCGGGACCTCGGCGGGAGCGAACGACGACAGCGCGCGATCGCCGTAGAGAGACGCCACGTGCTGGTCGGCGATGATCACCACGCGATGGGCGGGCAACGAGGCGCGTACCCGCGCGCCAAGGGAGGCGAGTGCACCGGGGGCGATCTCGATCGCCGCACCGTGGAGCGTCAGCCCCATGGGCACTCTACCAGGTCACCTCGCCCGCACCGGCGCGCTTGTTGGCCACGCGCGCGAGCACGAACAGCAGATCGGAGAGGCGATTGAGATAGATGATCACGATCTGCGGGACCTCGGTGTCCGTCTGCAGATGGATCACGGCGCGTTCGGCGCGGCGGCAGACCGTGCGCGCGACGTGCAGCGCGGCGGCCTTGGGCGTGCCGCCCGGCAGGATGAAGGCCTTGAGCGGTTCGAGTTCGCTCTCCCCGTCGTCGATCGCCTGCTCGAGCTGCGCGATGCGGGCGTCGGAGATGCGCGCCTTCGTGAGCTGTTCCTTCATCTTCTCGAGATCGGGCGTCGCGAGCAGCGCGCCGAGCGAGAAGAGATCGCGCTGGACCGGGGCGAGCACTTCGTCGATGCGCGGCATCATCTCGACGGAGCGTGCCATGCCGATCACGGCATTCAGTTCATCGACATCGCCGTACGCGATGACGCGCGGATGGTCCTTGGGTACTCGCCCACCGCCGAACAAGCCGGTGTCGCCGTCGTCGCCGGTCTTCGTATAGATCTTGAGGGTCATGCCCCTCAATCTAGCGCGGTCGGGGCGTTCCCATGGCGGGGGTGGCGTGCTCCGCGCGGGCCTCGCCCGTCTTGCGTGTGGCCGGGCTGTAGCTCTCGGGGAAGATCTCGGCGAGATGCGCCTGAAGCCGCTCGGGCGAGCCCGGCGTGCTGCGCGCGGCGCACCACGCATCGAGGGCGAGTCCGAGCGCGGCCGCCGACGGTCGGTCGTTCGGGTCCTTGCTGATTGCGCGGGAGATCAGTGCCTGGATCTCGGGGTCGGCCGTCGGCAGTCGGAGGTTGAGGTCCGGACTGGGTCCCAGGACGACCTCATCGATCGCCGCAAGCGTCTCGTCTTCCGTGAACAGGGAGCGCAGCGCGAAGAGCTCGAACAGCACCACGCCCATCGCGAAGATGTCGGCGCGCGGATCGACGTCGCGGCCGAGTAGCTGCTCCGGCGCCATGTAGTGCTTCTTGCCGAGCAGGAGCGGCTTGTTCGCCGAGGGGTCGACCATGGTGCGCGCCTTCGCGATGCCGAAGTCGGCGAGTTTCACGTGACCGTCCCAGGTCATCATGACGTTGCCGGGCGAGACGTCGCGGTGAACGATGTCGAGGCGGCTGCCGTCCTCTCCGACGAAGTGGTGGGCGAAGTCGAGCGCGCGGCAGATACGGCTGGCGCAGTAGGCGGCGACGTCGCCGGGCAGCGGGATGCGGCGGGCGCGATGCGTGTTGATCAGGGTGCGGAGGGTCAGCCCCTTGATCAGTTCCATCGCGATGAAGTAGGCGCCGTCGGACTCGCCCAGCTGGTAGATCTGGACGATGTTGCCGTGCACGAGGTTGGCCGAGAGCTTGGCCTCGTCGATGAAGAGCTGGAGCCACTCCGGGTGCTGTCCGAAGCGGTCATGGATGATCTTGACCGCCATGCGCTTGGTGAAGCCTGCGGCCCCGACCTGTTCGGCTTCGTACACGGTGGCCATGCCACCGCGGGCGAGTTCGCGAACCAGACGGAAGCGTCCGACGGAGAGGAGGTCCTTTGCCACGGTCATGATGTCTGAAGTATCGGCGACAGTTGCCCGTTGCTGAGTAGGGCAGGGACTAGCGATTTTATATGGATGGCAACTCACGAAATCCGGGACATCTCGATCATCGGCGCGGGCCCGGCCGGCCTTTTCGCGCTTTTCTACGCTGGCATGCGGGGCGCGACCGCACAGATCATCGACGCGCTGCCCCAGCCCGGCGGGCAACTCGCGGCGCTCTATCCTGAGAAGTACATCTTCGACGTGGCGGGCTTCCCCAAGGTCCTGGCGAAGGACCTGGTGACCTCGCTGGTCCAGCAGGCGGGGCAGTTCGCCCAGCCCATCCATCTCGGCCAGCGGATCATCGGCCTGGAAGAAGCCGACGGGATCTTCACCTTGGTGACTGAGACCGACCGCTTCCCGTCACGCGCGGTGATCATCGCCGCCGGGATCGGGGCCTTCTCGCCCCGGCGGCTCCCGCAGGCCTGCGCCGAGCCCTGGTACGGCAAGGGGATCCACGAGATCGTGCTCGAGCCCAGGCAGTTCGCCGGGCAGCACGTGGTCATCATCGGTGGCGGCGACTCGGCGTTCGACTGGGCGCATCAGTTGGAAGGTGTCGCGAAGGGCATCACACTCGTCCATCGGAGTGACCGCTTCCGTGCGCATCAGGCGACGGTGGACGCCGTCATGGCGTCGGCGGCCGCGGGCCGGACCGCCGTGCACACCTTCCATGAGCTCGCCGACGTGATCGCAGAAGACGGCAAGATCAAGGCGCTCGAGCTCAAGGACATCAAGGCGAAGTCCACGCGACGCGTGGACTGCGACGTGGTCTTGCCCATGCTCGGCTTCGTCAGCGACATGGGGCCCTTGCTGGATTGGGGGCTGAAGGTCGAGAAGGACGAGATCGTCGTCTCGCAGACGATGGAGACCGGCCGCCCGGGCATCTGGGCGGCGGGTGACGTGAACACGTATCCGGGCAAGCTCAAGCTCATCGCCACCGGATTCGGCGAGTCAACGATCGCCGTGAACCAGGCGGTGCACTGGGTGTACCCAGAGAAGAAGGTCAATCCTGGCCATTCCTCGAACCTCGCCGTCTTCGGGCAGAAGGACGATTGAACGAATGAACCGGCGCCGTTCCTCCCTCGCGGGGCTGGCGCTGCTGCTCACGGTGGCCGCGCTGCCGAGCGCGCCGCTCGGTGCCCAAGAGACCCGCTGCGATCGCGGGGACACGCAGGTGCGCAGTCTGAAGTTCGCGGGGAACACCGCCTTCAACGACGCGGTCCTCGCGTCCGGCATCGTCACCACGCCGAGCAGTTGGTTCCGGCGGACGCTGCGCGTCGTCGGCACGAAGCATTGCTTGGACCGCGAGGACTTCCCGCTCGACGCCCGTCGGCTGGCCACGTGGTATCGCAACCACGGTTTCACCGATGTGACGGTCGACACCGTCGTCACACCCGCCGGCCGCAACCGGGTGGATGTGCTGTTCCGCATCGTGGAGGGTGATCCGGTCCTCGTCGACACGTTGCGGGTGATCGGGTTCGATGCGGTACCCGAGCGCGTGGAGCTGCTGCGGGGGCTCCCGGTGCGAGTGGGGGGGCGGTTCGACCGCTACGCCAACAGCGCGATGCGCGACACGCTCACACGCCGGTTGCGCGACAACGGGTATCCCGATGCGGAGACCTTCCTCGGCTACGACACACGGACCCTCGCGCGCACCGCGACGGTCATCTTCACTGTCGTGCCCGGCCCGCGACGGCGCATCGGCGCGATCGTGTTCACGCGTGCCGGACTCGATGGGCGACCACCCGAGGTGACCGAGCGTTCCGTGCGGCGGCTCGCCGGACTGCACGAAGGCGATCTGTACCGCGAGCGCAATCTCGAGCGCGCCAAACGCACGCTCTACCAAAGCGAGGCGTTCGCGCAGGTGGAGGTGCAACCGGGTCTTGCGCGCGCGGACTCCACGCTCGCCGTCGAGATCGACGTGACCGAGAGCTTCCTGCGCTCGGCCCGCCTGGGCGGCGGATGGGGAACGCTCGACTGCTTCCGCACCACCGGAGAACTGACGGAGTACAATCTGTTCAAGACCGCCACGCGGCTCGAACTGCGCGGGCGAGTGTCCAAGATCGGCATGGGTGACCCACTCGACGGCGCCGAGCAACTCTGCTCGCGCACCGCGCGCAACGACCCCTACAGCGTCAACCTCAACTACTACGCGAGTGCGACGCTCAGCCAGCCCTCCCTGCTGCGCGCGAGCTTCGTTCCCACACTCTCGATCTACTCCGAACGGCGCTCCGAGTATCAGGCGTTCCTGCGCACGACGCCGGTGGGTTTGAGTCTCTCGGCGACGCGCGCGTTGCCGCGGCGCACCCACTCGCTGGGCTACAGCATCGAACTCGGCCGTACGGAGGCCCAGCCGGCGCTGTTCTGCGCGGTATTCAACGCCTGCGTCGACGAGGACCGCAATGCGCTGCAGGAACTGCAGCGGCTCGCCGTCTTGAGCGCCGGCTCGAGCTACGAGCGGACCGACGTCGCCGCGGACCCCACCCGCGGCGTCACCGGACGCGCCGAGCTACGGTATGCATCGACGCTGACCGGGTCGGCCTCGACGCTGCAGTTCGCCCGGCTGTCGTTGGACGGTTCGGTGTATCGGCGGCTCGGTCGGGATCTCGTGCTCGCGACCCGCGTGCGTGTGGGCGCCGTGCTCGACAGCCGGTTCTCGTTCAACGCCACCGACGACTTCGTGCCCGCGCAGGAACGGCTCTTCGCCGGTGGGCCCACGACGGTGCGCGGCTTCCGGCAGAACGAGCTCGGTCCGGCGGTCTATATCCCGGACGACTACGAGATCTTCGACGCGGCGACGGGTGCTCGGCTACCATCGTTCGCAGACGGTGACACGGTGTTCTTCCGCGCCGCCGACTCGACTGCCCAGCGCACCGTGCCCACTGGTGGCAATGCCCTCGTGGTCGCGAACGTCGAACTGCGCATCGTGAGTCCGTTCCTGCCTGAGTTGCTCAAGTGGACGCTCTTCGCCGACGCTGGCAGCGTGTGGAACCGCGGTGCAGGGTCGGAACGCCTGCGGTTCGGCTCGTTGCGCGTCACTCCCGGCCTCGGCGTGCGGATCCGCACGCCCATCGGGTATCTGCGCGCCGACGTCGCGTACAACGGGTATCCGCGCACCGACGGTGCCGCGTACTTCGATGCGCCGGCCGGTGAGGGCGGTTCACTGTACTGCGTGAGTCCGGGGAACACACTCCCGGTGACGCGGCAGGGCGCGATCATCACGCAGGCGAGCGGTGCTTGCCCGGGCACGTTCAAGCCGCCGCGGAGCGCGAACTTCTTCAGCCGCCTCACGCCGGTGTTCGCCATCGGTCAGGCCTTCTAGCCATGGGTCGCCGCCGCCTCGTCGTGCTCGTGAGCGCGCTCCTGATGCTCGGCATCGGTGGCGTGCTCGTCGGCGCGTTCGTCGCGGCGACGCAGGGCGAGCGAGGACGCGACTGGATCCGCCGGTTCGCGGCCGCGCAGCTCGCGCGCACCGTGCAGGGTTCGTTCCATATCGGGCGGTTGAGCGGCAGCTTCATCACCGACATCACGATCGACTCGGTGGAGATTCGGGACGCCGACGACTCGTTGTTCGTCGCCACGGGTCCGATCCGTCTGACGTTCGACCCGCGCGACCTCGTGGACGGGCGTCTGATCATCCGCACCGCCGAGTTGAACCGACCGGCGTTCGCGATGCGTCGGGATCAGTCGAACAAGTGGACGCACGACAAGATCTGGCCGAAGCGCGGGCCCAAGGCGCCGCGGTCGCGCACCGCGTTCGGCTCGGTGCTGGTGCTCGAGCAGGTGGCGATCAAGGACGCGAGTTTCGCGCTCTCCATGCCGTGGACGCCGCCCGATTCCCTGCGCGGTGCGCGTCGCGACAGTGCGATCGCCGTCGCGCTCGCCGACACCATGATGGAGGCACGCCGACTCCCCAACGGCCTCTTGCATCGCACCTGGCGATGGACGCGGCTCAACGTCGATGCGCCACGTCTGCGCCTGGCGTATCCCGACTCCGTGGGCCGTCGCTTCGATGTCGCGTCACTCGATGTGGACGAGAGCAACCCGCCGTTCCGGTTCCGCGAGTTGCGCGGACAGATCCGCTGGGTCGGAGACTCGATCTGGTTCGATCTCCCGCACTTCCGACTGCCCGGTTCGTTGGGGCACGCCGACGGCAAGGTGTGGTGGGGCAACAACCAGCCCATGCACTATCGGGTGCATGTGGTGGGTGACTCCGTCTCGCTGTCGGACGTCGCCTGGATCACGCCGTCGCTGCCCACCGAGGGTGGCGGCAAGATGACGCTCGACATCCGCGACGCGCGTGGCATCAAGGACGGGTTCGAATACGCGATCTCGGATCTGGATGTGCGTGCACATCGCTCGCGCGTCCGCGGGAAGATGACCTGGGTGGTGGGTGGGCCGGTGCTGACCCTGCGCGACGTCGACCTCGAAGGCGCACCGATCGACTTCCAGTTGCTCGAGCGCTTCAACACTGCGCCGTTCCCGTATCCGTTCGCCGGGACCATCACGGGACGTCTGCGCGGGCGGGGTGGCCCGCTGAACCGGTTCGTGGTGGACGACGCGCGCATCCTGTACCGCGACACGAACGTGCCTGGCGCGGTGGGGCAGGGCACGGCGCGTGGGATGCTCGACATCCTCGATCCTGCCAACACGGTGTTCCGCGGCTTCACGGTGCGGCTCGACTCGTTCGATCTGCGGACGCCACAGTTCCTCAATCCGGACTTCCCTCGCCTCGCCGGTCAGGTGGCCGGCACGGTCGTGCTCGACTCCTCCTGGCTCGACGTGCGCTATCGTGACGCGGATATCACGCATCGCGATGGTGAACTGCCGGAGTCGCGCTTCCGAGGCACCGGGCGACTCACCTCGGGCGAAGTGGCGATGTCGTACGACGTCGACATGGTCGCCCTGCCGCTCTCGTTCACCACGCTCGCGCAGTCGTTCCCCGCCGTCCCGCTGCGCGGCGACTTCAGCGGCATGCTCCGTGCGCGCGGCACGCTCGACGACTTGATCGTCGAGGCGGATCTCTCGGGTGAGAGTGGGCGCATCGAAGCCGACGTGCGCATGGACGCCGAGGCACCGCGCTACCGTCTCACGGGCCGCGCATCGACGACGGCGCTCGACCCGCGAGTCGCGTTCGACGACGCGCGGTATCCGAGCGGCGAACTCAGCTCGCGCTACGCCTTCAACGTGACCGGCGATTCACTGGCCGATCTCGTCGGGTCGACGGCGATGACGCTCGACCGTTCGACGCTCGACGGCGTGCGGTTCTTCGCAGGCGAAGGTCGGCTGCGGTTCGACGACGGCAAGGTCTTCGTGGACTCGCTCCGCGTCGAGTCGACCGCGCTGGAGTTGAACGGGTCGGGGGCGCTCGGCCTCCACGCCGGTCGCAGCGACTCACTGACGTTCGGTGTGCGCCTCGACTCGCTGGGCGGATTGCGGCGCTGGGTGACCTCCTCGGCGACCGATTCGCTGGACGGAGGCATGCGACTGAGCGGTGTGGCCACGGGGTGGGTGCGCGACTTCGGGTTGAGTGCCTCGCTCGAGGGTGAAGGCCTGTTGGTGGGGAGTTCTACCGTGCGGCGGCTGAGCGGCACCGCGCAGCTCGCCAGGCTGCCCGATGCGCCCACTGGGACGATCACCATCGGCGCCGACACCGCAGTGGCTGCCGGCTTCGGCATCACCCGCGCGTTCGCGCGCGCGAACCTCGACGGCAGCGGCGAGTCCGATCTCGACATGCAGTTCGCGGGCCGCAGCGGTACGCTCGGCCGTGGCCGCGCACATCTTGCGTTCGCCGGCGACACCTCGGTGTTCCGGCTCGACTCGCTGGTGTTGGCGACCGCACTCCAGCGCTGGACCATCAACCGACCGGCGACCTTCGCCTTCGGCGCTCCGGGATTCGCGGTCGATTCCTTCGCGTTGCGCGGCTCGTCGGGTGCGCTGGTGCGCGTCGCCGGGCGCATGCCGACGGAGGGCGAACTCGACCTGCGCTTCGGCGCGTCGAGCCTGCCGATCGCCGATCTGGCGGAACTGCTGCAGGTCACCGGGACGCAGTCGGGCAGCATCCAACTCGACGGGCATCTTCGCGGGACGCGCACGGTGCCGCGCCTCGACGCCACCGGCGCGCTGACCGACGCGCTCGTGTGGGGCGTGAAGCTCGATACCCTGCGTGCCGACGTGGATGCCGATGGCAACATGCTCGACTTCGCGGCCACGCTCGGCGGGGCCGCGCGTCCGTCGATGCGCACTGAGGGACGCCTGCCGTTCTCGCTCGGACTCGATGGCAAGCCGATAGGGCTGCGCGACCAGGACCCGATCCGCGCCACCGTGCGCTCCGACACGGTCAGTCTGCGCCTCTTCGATCGGTTCGTTGCGAGGACCAACGGCGACCCCGGCAACTTCGCGTTCAATCTCGATGTCGAGGGTTCGTGGCGCCGGCCGCGATTCGATGGCGCGCTCGTGGTGCGGAACGGCAATCTCCGGGTGACGCCGCTCGGCGACGTGCGGTGGCGCAACGTGACGGCCGACATCCAGCTCGCCGGCGACAGTATCGCGATCCGTCGGATCTCAGCGACAACGTCGAGTGCGGGGCGCGATGGCCGCGCAGTGGTGGCGGGGTGGATCCGCGTCGCGGATCGTCTCAACCCGACGTTCGACGTCTCCGTCCGCGCGAACACCTTCCACGTGTACAACGAGCGTGGCGTCGCCGATATCGACCTCTCCGACTCCCTGCGTTTCACCGGTGCGCTGAACAATGCGGTGCTGCGCGGAGCGCTCACCGCGGACCGAGCCATCATCTCCATCCCCGAGATCGCCACCAAGAACGTGATCTCGCTGGAGCAGTTCGACCGGTTCGGCATCCTCGACACATCCGAGGTGCGCGACCTCGGCCTGGTCACGCGCCGGTCGTCGACGTTCATCGACAACCTGCAGGTGCGCAACGTGCCCATCCGCATGGGCCGCGATGTCTGGCTGCGCTCGGCCGAGGCCAACATCAATCTCGGCGGTGCGGTCACGATCACGCAGGGTCAGATCACCCGCGGGCGCGACGCCGGACTACGGCAGCTCGCACTCACCGGTTCGCTGCAGACCGTGCGCGGATCGTACCGACTGAACGTGGGGCCGGTGCAGCGCACGTTCGAGGTGGAGCAGGGTGAGATCCGCTGGTTCGGTGACCCGGACTACGTGACGAACCCCTCACTCGACATCTCCGCGCTGCACACGGTGCGGCAGTACAGCAAAGCCGGCTCGCAGCCTGACGTGCGCGTGCGCGTGGACCTCGGGGGTACGTTGCTCGAACCCACCGCGGTGCTCTCCTCACCAGACTCGGCGCGCGTGAAGAACGCCGATCTCATCAGCTACCTGGTGACCGGCGGTCCGTCGTTCGAGATCGGAGCGCGCAGTGGGGACTACTACGCGAACACCACGTACCGCGTTCTGCTCTCGACGTTCAGCTCGGTACTGGGTGGCAAACTGTCTGGCGGCGTCTGTGACGATGCCCAGCTCTCGACCTCAGGCGTGGACGGGCTCCAAGGCGGTGGGACGAGCGTGCTCAGCGGCGCGCGGTTCAACTGCGCCAAACAAGTCGGCGACAAAGCCTTCGTCCGACTCGACGCTGGGCTCTGCCAAGTGGGTCAGCTCGTGGGCGGGAACTCGGGCGCTGCGAGCGCGTTCGCGGAGTCGATCGGCCTCAAGCTCGACTACCTCCTCGGCAGCGGATTCACGGTCTCCGGCGGTGTCGAGCCGCCCACGAACGTGCTGCTCTGCACGCAGTCCGTGAACGCACGCGGCTTCGTCCCCACGCCGCAGCAGTTCGGGCTCGACCTCTTCCGCGCGTGGCGGTTCTGAGCAGGCGTCGCGACACACCGGCCGGCGCGCTACCGGCCCCGCACCTGCGCGATCTCGTCGCGCTGGCGTCGGATGCCATCTATGCCTTCGACAACCAGGGTCTGCTGCTGAGCGCCAACCCCGCGACTGCCGAGCTGCTCGGTGTGCCCATGCGGGAACTCATCGGGCGGCGCACCATCGGGTTCATCGATCCGGTGGATCATGCGCACGTCGATCGGCATGTGCGCGCCGTGTTCGGCGGTGAGCAGCGTCGCTACGAATGCACGGTGCTCCGGCCTGACGGTGAGCGGCGGTTGATCTCCGTGGCGAACTCCCCGGTGATCGAGGACGGCGCGGTGTGCGCGGTGCTTGGCGTCGCGCGCGATGTCACGGAGGAACGTGCGCAGGCGGCCGCTCTCGAGCGTGCCGAAGCACGCTATGCGCGGCTCGTGGACGCGGCCAGCGACTCCATCGCAACGCTGGACGAGGAGGGCAACCTCACCTCGGTGAATCGGGCGCTCGAAGCCGCCGTCGGCAAACGGCGCGAGGAGTTGATCGGCACACACTTCGTCGAACTGCTCGACCCGCTCGAACGCACCAAGATGTGGCACATGTTCGCGGCGACGCTCGCCGGTGAACGGTTGCGCCGGGAACTGCACTACACCTATCCCGATGGCAGTGTCGGCGTCTCCACCGTGCTCTCGGCGCCGATCGTGGAGCGCGACCGCGTGACGGGCGTGCTCGCGATCCTGCGCGACGTCACCGAGGAGCGGCATCTGGTGGAGCAGGTCGTACGTCGGGAGAAGCTGGCTGCGCTCGGCGAGCTGGTAGGCGGCGTAGCGCATGAGATCAACACACCCCTCACGGGGATCCTCGCGTTCGCGCAGTTGCTCAGGGCCCAGGCGGCGCTGGACGACAATGGCAAGCAGGCGGCCGACACGATCGTCACGGAGGCCAAGCGCGCGGCCCGCATCGTGGGGAAGCTCCTAACGTTCGCGCGTCAGACCCCACCCGAACGCCTCCCGACCGACATCAATCAGGTGCTCCAGGACACCGTCGAGCTGCGTCGGTTCGCACTTCGGACGTCCGGCATCCTATTGGATATCGCACTCGATCCGAAACTCCCAGTCACATGGGCGGACCCATCCCAGCTCCAGCAAGTGTTCCTGAACCTGCTGGCGAACGCGGAGCAAGCAGTGATCGACGCCGGCGGCGAGCGACGTATCACGGTGCGAACCCGTCGGGAAGGTGAGCTGCTCGTGGTAGCGATCGGGGATTCCGGGCGCGGCATTGCGCCCGAGCATCTCCCGTACATCTTCAATCCATTCTATACGACGAAGCCACGGGGCATCGGCACGGGTCTCGGCCTGTCCATCTCCGACGGCATCATCCGGGAGCACGGCGGGAATCTCCGCGTGCGATCCGAGCCGGGCCAGGGGGCACTGTTCGAGGTCCTCCTCCCGCGACTTTCCCCACCCGCGACCGACCCCGTCTGAGCGCATGGCGAGTATCCTGATCATCGACGACGAAGTCGCGATCGCAACCGCGTTCGCGATGTTCTTCCGTCACGACGGCGCGCATCAGGTCACCGAAGCGCACACCGGCGCCGAGGGGATCGCGGCGTACCGTCGGCTGCGTCCGGATCTCGTGTTGCTCGACGTGCGGCTGCCGGACATGACCGGGTTCGACGTGCTCAGCGCGATCCGAGATGACAACCCGGTCGTGATCATGGTCACCGCGTACGGTGACGTGCCGATGGCAGTCGACGCGCTCCACAAGGGCGCCGAGAACTTCCTCACGAAGCCGGTGGACCTGAGCCACCTGTCCGCCGCCGCCGAACGCGCGCTCGAGAAGTCGCAGCTGCGGCGCCTCAGCCGCTGGCTCACCGCCAAGCGTGGCGGTGGCCCCGAGGTGGTATTCGGCTCGTCGCGTGAGATGCGCGAGCTCGCTGTCCAGGTGGGACTGCTCGGCGGAAGCGAGCGCACCACGGCCCTCGTGCTCGGCGAGAGCGGCGTGGGCAAGGGCCGGATCGCGGAACTCCTGCATGCGCAGAGTCCCCGCTCCGGCAAGCCGTTCGTCGAGGTGAACTGCGCGACGCTGCGCCCGGAGTCGCTCGACAGCGAGCTGTTCGGGGTCGAAGCGAACGCGTCCGACGGCGGACAGACGGGACGTGGTGCCTTCGAGATCGCCGACGGGGGCACGCTCTTCCTCGACGAGATCAGCGACCTCGACCCAGTGCTGCAGCCCAAGTTGCTTCGCGTTCTCGAGGGGAAGGGGTTCCGTCGCGTCGGTGGCAGCGTGGAGATAACCCCCAACGTGCGCGTGATCGCCGCGTCGTCGAAGGATCTGGCGAGTGAGGTCGCGGCCGGGCGGTTCCGCGAGGACCTCTACTATCGGCTCGCGGTGATGCCGATCAAGTTGCCGCCGCTGCGCGCGCGCAACCGGGAGGACTTCGTCGAGCTCATCGCGAGCGTGCATGACTCGCTCGCCGCCGATGCGCCGAACGGACCGAACGTGCTCACCGACGCCGCCCTGGATGCGCTGCTCCGCTACAGCTGGCCCGGGAACGTGCGTGAGTTGCGCAACGTGCTCGAGCGCGCGATGCTCATGGCGCGCGGAGAACCCGCGGTGGACGTCGTGCACCTCCCGCGCGAGGTGCAAGGGGCGAGCGGAGCGGAAGTCATGCATCACGAACCACGCTCGTTGGCCGAGGTGGAACGGGCGCATATCGACCGTACGCTGCGGGCGCACAGCCACAACCGCACACACGCCGCGCGCGAACTCGGGATCTCGCGTGCGACGTTGATCAAGAAGATCCGCGAGTTCGACCTCGCGGAGCGGCCGCGCTGACGCGACCGTCGTCCTGCCTGATGAGGAACCGATGACTGAACGCGATGCGATGGTCTGCCGGGCCTGCGGCAGGGAGGAACGCGCTTCGGAGGGATATCCCTGCGAGAAGTGCGGCACCTTCATCTGTCAGATCTGCGTGCTGCGCGGCGTGACGCTGTGCGCCTCCTGCGCGATCATCGAAGAAGCCGGCAGCAACGCACCCGCCTCGTCGTGAGCGATACTCGCCCTGACGCGGCGCCTCCGCTCGATCTCACGCGGTTCGACCTCGCCGTCGGCCATGCGACCGACGAGAGCGGCGCGACCGGATGCACGGTGATCCGTGGGGTGCGCGGCGCACACCGCGCGGGGCACGCGGTCATCGGTCGGGCCACGGGCTCGCGTGAGCTCGCGCTGCTCGAACCCGGTCATCTCGTCGACCGCGTCGATGCGATCCTGCTCGCCGGGGGCTCCGCGTACGGGCTCGATGCGGCCGCTGGCGTCATGCGGTGGATGGAAGCGCGCGGTCGCGGCTTCCCGGTGGGCGGCGGTGTGGTGCCCATCGTACCCGCGGCGGTGTTGTTCGATCTCGCCCCGCTCGGACGTTTCGACGCGCGCCCCACACCGGCGATGGGCGAGGCTGCCTGTGAGTCCGCGACCAGCACCGGCATCGCCGAGGGCGCGGTGGGCGCTGGCGCCGGCCTCACGGTAGGCAAGGTGCTCGGCAAAGCAGGAGCGATGAAGGGCGGGTTCGGCCTCGCGACGCGTGCGGCCGCAGGATGTGCGGCGGTCGCGATGGTCGCCGTGAATGCGTTTGGCGACGTGCGCGATGCGCATGGACGCATCGTCGCTGGTGCACGCAAGCCGAACGGCGACTTCGCCGATACCGAACGCGTCTTGGCCGCTGGAGGGCCCGAGCGTGCGTTCGGTGCAGCGACCACCGCGGCTGCGCCCAACACCACGCTGGCGGTCGTCGCCGTTGACGCGAGCTTCTCCAAGGTGGAGCTCCAACAACTCGCACGCTCGGCGACCGCCGCATACCATCGCCGGCTCGCGCCCGCGGGCTCGAGCTTCGACGGCGACATCGTGTTCGCCCTCTCGCCACTCGACGGGCCGAGCGCGCCACTCATGCAGGCCGAGCGATTGGTGGTGGATGCGCTCGAGGCGGCGATCGAACGTGCGGTGCGGTTAGCCCGTGGTCGCGATGGTGTGCCCGGCTTGGCCGACTAGCGCGCCCTACGAGACCATGCCGCCCATCGGGGCGGGGATGCCGATGTTGCCTGCGCGCACGTGCAGCGCGAGTTCCGCACACAGGTCGCCATCCAGCGTCACGCGCATCACGTGTGTGCCGACCTGCTGGATCGGCAAGTCGATCGCCGCGATGACCGGTACGTCGAGCTCAGTGGCGCCGGGCGGTGGGGCGCCGACTTCGAGTTCACCCGAGGAGCCCCAGATCTCATCCCCGCCGGGGTCGACCCAACTGAGGGCGAGGACGTGGCGGCCCGTGTCATCGGGAAGCGCCTTGAGTCGCACGATCATGGTCGCGCGCGGATGGACGGCCGGCACCGATGCGACTTGGAGTGCGTCGAACACCCCGAGGATGTTGAGCTTCCCCTCTTGGGAGATGTTCGCGGCGTCCGCGAAGAGGGCGAAAGAGACGTGCATGGGTGAAAGATGGCGCATGGCGTCGGCGTACGGATAGATGGCCGTCCGGGTTATCTTTCCCGGGTGAATACCGCTGAGAATGCCCTTCCGCACGCCCGGCCCGCGTCGCGAGCGACCGAGCTCAGTCTCGTTCTCATGGCGACGATCTGGGGGATCAACTTCTCGGTCGTGAAATACGGCACCCAGGTGATGGATCCGCTCGCCTACAATGCGCTGCGGATGACGTTGGGCTGTGCGGTGCTCATGGCACTGGCACTGACCCGCGCCGCGCAGCGCCCGAGCAGTGCGGACCGCTGGCGACTCATGGCGCTCGGGGTGCTCGGGCACTGCATCTATCAGGTCCTCTTCATCTCCGGTATCGCGCGGACTCGCGCCGGCACCGCCTCCCTCGTGGTCGCGGCCTCGCCGGCGATGGTCGCGATCGTGGCGCGCGCGTTCGGGCACGAGAAGCTCCCCATGCGGGCCATCGCCGGCATCGCGTTGTCGATCAGTGGTGTGTTCCTCGTGCTCGGCGGGACGATCCAGGCGGACGGTGCGTCGCATCTCCTGGGCGACCTGCTGATCCTCTGCGCGGTGGTCTGTTGGGCCTTCTATACCGCGGGGCTGGTACCGTTCACGCAGCGGGTGGACGCGGTGCGCGTGGCCGCGTGGACCCTGCTCGGCGGCACCATCCCGCTGATCGCGATCGCGAGTCCGGCGCTCATCCGCGTTGACTGGTCGCTGATCACGCCGCTCACGTGGGCGTCCATCGGCTACTCAGGGATCATGGCTATGGTCGTCGCATACCTCCTCTGGTATCGCGGCGTGCATCGGATCGGTGCGACGCGCACCTCCTTGTTCGGGAACCTGCAGCCCGTCGTCGCCGTGCTCGTCGCGTGGATCGCCCTCGGTGAGATCCCCACGGTGTGGCAGGGTGCCGGTGCGGCAACGGTCATCGGCGGTCTCTACCTCTCGCGCACATGAAGACGGTCGTTCTCTTCGATATCGACGGTACGCTCCTCCTCTCCAACAGTGCCGGACGTGTGGCGATGGAAGCCGCACTCAAGGCGACGTTCGGTGCCACCGGACCGAGCAGTTATCGCTACGACGGCAAGACCGACAAGCTGATCGTGCGTGACACGATGCGCCTCGAGGGGTTCAGCGACGCCGAGATCGATGCGCGCATGGATCGCGCGATCACGCTGTACCTCGCCGGGCTCCGTGAGGAACTCACCAGCGGTCGCCGGAACGCGTATGCGTTGCCCGGCATCTACGCACTCGTCGATGCCGTCGAAGCCGCCGATGACCTCGTCCTCGGCCTCCTCACAGGTAATGTGCTCGAAGGCGCCAGTGTCAAACTGCGTGCCGTCTCACTCGCGCCGGAGCGATTCGTGCTCGGTGCGTACGGATCCGACCATGAGGACCGTCCGCAACTGCCACCCATCGCACAGCAGCGCGCGATCGCGCACCTCGGCCACCATGTCCCGGGTGAACGTCTGGTGATCATCGGCGACACACCGGCTGACGTGCACTGCGGCCGTGGTATCGGCGCGCGGGCGATCGGCGTGGCTACCGGTGGGTACAGCGTCGCCGATCTCGAGGCGCATGAGCCGTTCGCGACCTTCAACGACCTCACCGACACCTCCCGTGTGCTCGAGGTGATCCGCGATGCGTGAAGTGGAGCTCAAGGGCATCGTCGACGATCTCGACGCCGCGCGGGCGGCGGTGCTCGCGGCAGGTGCGACCCGTACGTACATCGGCCGGCTCGAGGACAAGCGCTACGACACACCCGACCGGGCGCTCGCGCTCCGCGACCACGTCCTGCGGTTACGTGTCTACCGCGCCGGCGAGACGCGCGCATTGCTCGACTGGAAAGGCCCCACGACCTATGTTGACGGCTACAAGGTCCGCGAGGAGCACAGCACCACACTCGGCAACGGCGACGAGCTCGCGGCGATGCTCGATCGGCTCGGATACATCGTCACGCGTGAGATCGACCGCGAGATCGAGCAGTACGTGCTGTTCGGCGCGACGGTGCGGTTCGAGCAGTATCCGCGACTCGACATCCTCGTGGAGGTCGAAGGTGAGCCGCATGCGATCGAGCGCGCGATCACCGCACTCGGCATCGCACGGGGTCGCTTCACCACGCAGCGGCTGCCGGACTACGTGCGCGAATACGAGGCTCGAACCGGCCAGCGCGCCGCCATCTGCGACCGCGAGCTCACCGGTGACTATCGCTTCTCGGCCACCGATGCCTGAGTTCGAGCTTCCCGAGTTCACGCGCTCGCTGCGCGCGCTCGCGGTGCCCTCGGCACCGGGCTCCGACCACGATGGGGTGTTCCGGCCGCTCATCCTGGCACGGACCGCTGCGCACAAGGTACAGGCTCCCGAGGCCAAGATCGCGGCATTCGATGCGGCGCGGCTCGAACGTGAGTGGCGCGAGGCCATCGCCACCTTCGCCTCCGCGCGACATGCGAAGTCTGCACCTGACCGACGCGCGCTGGAGGCCGAGCTGAGTGAGTTGGCCGCACCGCTCTGGGCCGCACTCAGTAGAATGCAGGCCGCTGGCGCGGTCGTGCGCGCGTCCACTGGTCCCGCGCGTCACGCCCCGTGGGCTGCGTGGGTCGCGTCGGTGCAGCAGGTCTTCGATGCGGCCGATGATTGGTGGCGTGCCGCCGTTCCCGTCCTCGCCGACAGTCGCGGCCGCCAGGGCGCGCTCTGGCGCCGGATCATCGGGAAGGGCTCATGATCGTCGGTGTCGGGTTCGATCTCGTCGCGATCGCCCGGGTGGAGGCGATGCTCGCGCGGAAGGCACAGCGAGCGCTCGACCGACTCTTCACCGCACACGAACAGGAGTACGCGCTCTCACGCGCGCGCCCGGCCATGCATCTCGCTGCACGACTCGCCGCAAAGGAAGCCGTGTTCAAGGCGCTCACCGGCTCGGACGAGGCCAAGAAGATCGGATGGCGCGAGGCGGAGGTGCGTCGTGGTGCCGAGGGGCCACCGAGCCTGCACTTCACGGGCCGTGCGCTCGCACGCGCCGAGGAGTTGGGTGTGCAGACGGTCCATCTGACGCTGAGTCATACGGATGAGGTCGCGGGCGCGGTGGTGATCCTGGAGCGGTAGCATCACCGGTGAAGTACCGAGGGATCCGGGGCCGGACGAAACCCTGCAAACGGTTTCGGTCGTACGGGTGTCGAACCCCCGTCAGTCCGAACGCGGCTCGTCCCGCCATTCGCGCGGTGACACCCGCTCCCCTCAGAGATGGTCTCGTTCATGTCGCGAAATCAACCCGCCGCTGGCGTTGTGGCCGGCGCGCTGTTCGTCTCGCTCCTGACTGCGCCGGCGTTGCATGCGCAGGCGCGTGGGCCGTCCACGGCGACGACCGTCCCGCTGGCGGTGGCCACACCGGACCGCATGCGCATCGGTCAGGCGATGCGCACCACGACGCCGCCGGTCATCGACGGTCGGACGGGTGACGCCCCGTGGGAGGACGCGCCGGTCATCCACGAGTTCCTCGAGTACGAGCCGAACACCGGCGCCGAGCCTCGGTTCCGCACCGAGATCCGGATCCTGTACGACGACCGGTATCTCTACATCCAGGGCCGGATGTTCGACCCCGCGCCAGACTCCATCATCTCGCTGCTCAGTCGCCGCGATGTGCGCACGGAGTCGGAGCAGTTGAAGCTGGTCATCGACAGTTACCACGATCGCCGCACGGGGTATCAGTTCATCCTGAACCCGGCGGGCGTGAAGCGCGACTTCTACGTCTACAACGACAACGTCGAGGATCCCACTTGGGATGCAGTGTGGGACGGCCATGCGAGCATCGACTCGCTGGGCTGGGTCGCGGAGTTCCGCATCCCGTTCAGCCAGATGCGGTTCGCGGACCTCGAATCGCACACCTTCGGCATGATGATCGTGCGCGACATCGCGCGGACGAGGCAACGCCTGTCGTGGCCGCTGCTGCGGCGTGACCGGCAGGGCTACATCTCACAGGGTGGTGACATCGAAGGCATCGGGCGCCTACCGCAGCCGCGTCGCGTGGAGTTCCTGCCGTACACCGTGAGCAAGTCGTCCACACGACCCGAGGGTCTTGGGCGTTGGTCGCACCCGTTCGAGCAGACCCTCGGCATGGACCTCAAGTACGGCATCTCGTCCAACCTCACGCTCGACGCGACGCTCAACCCGGACTTCGGGCAGGTCGAAGCCGACCCGGCCGTACTCAACCTGACCGCGTTCGAGCAGTTCTTCGAGGAGCGTCGCCCGTTCTTCCTCGAGGGTGCGGGCATCTTCGACTTCCGCACGTCCTGCGGTGATGTGGACGAAGAATGCACCGGGCTGTTCTACTCGCGCCGGATCGGTCGATCGCCCCAGCTGAGCGGCCGCTACTTCGATGACGCAAACCCGACCTCCTCGCGGATCCTCGGTGCGGCGAAGCTCTCCGGCCGGCTCGCCAGCGGACTGAACGTCGGTTTCCTCAATGCGATGTCCGCCGAGGAGACGGGGTCGCTCGGACGCACCATCGAACCGCAGACGAGTTACACCGTGGCGCGCGTCCAGCAGGAGCTGAGCAAGGGGCAAGGCGGTCTGGGCTTCATGCTCACGTCGGTCAATCGCTCGCTCGACGCCGATACGCGCGATTTCCTCCGCTCCGATGCCAACACCGGCGGCCTGGACTTCCGGCACCGGTTCTTCGATAACAACTACGAGTTGCACAGCTACGCCGCCCTGAGTCGCGTGAACGGCAGCACGACCGCGATCGCCGCGACGCAGCGTGACGGCGTGCACCGCTACCAGCGTCGTGACGACGACATCGAGTACGACCCCACGCGCACCTCGCTCGGTGGCGACGCGCAGCGGGTCTCGTTCTCCAAGTTCGGTGGCGGCATCACGCGGTTCCAGACGCTGTACGAACGCTTCTCCCCGGGCTTCGAGAGCAACGATCTGGGATTCCAGTCGCGGGCCGACCAGCAGACGTTCCGCAACTGGTTCGCGCTGCAGTTCCAGCAGCCGACCAAGGCGTTCCGTCGGCTGTTCTTGAACTTCAACTACCAGCATCGCTGGAGCACCGAGGGGCTGCGCACCGACCTCGGGTTCAACACCAACGCGCACATGGAGCTGCCGAACACCCACTGGCTGCATGCCGGCACGTCGGGCCAGCCTGCTGGCTCCTACGACGATCGTGGCGCGCGCGGCGGTCCGGCGTTCCGCCGTGCGGCGACCATCGAAGGGTTCATCGGCTGGGAAGGCGATCGGCGCAAGGCGTGGACGCCGGTGTTCTTCATGGGGACCTGGCGCGCCGATGAGTGGCGCTCGCGAGGCTGGTGGCTCAACCCCAGCTATCAGTTCCGCGTGTCGTCACGCTTCAACGCCAGTCTCTCGGGCCGCTTGTCGTACGAGCTCAACGATACGCAGTGGCTCGAGAACTTCGGCGACGTCGCCACCGACACGGCGCACATCACATTCGCCGAACTCGAACAGTGGACGGTGGGCATCACCTCGCGCGTCAACTTCACCGTGACGCCCGCGTTGTCCATTCAGCTCTATGCACAGCCGTTCGTGTCGGTGGGTGACTTCCGTGAATGGAAGGAGCTCGGCGACGCCCGCTCGCGGGACTACGACGCGCGCTTCATCCCGTATGGCGGCGGAGCGGATCCCGGCGGATTCAACTTCAAGCAGCTGCGCACCAACACCGTGGTGCGCTGGGAGTATCGCCCCGGCTCGCTGCTGTTCTTCGTCTGGCAGCAGGGCCGCGATCGCGGCCTCGGGGCACCCACCGACTTCGACTTCCGACGCGACATGGGCGGTCTGTTCGATCTGCACCCCAACAACACCTTCCTCATCAAGGCGTCGTACTGGTTCAATCCCTAGGCCAGGCTACGCCTTGGCGAGGATCCCCGGCTGGCTCTTCGACGGGCGTGCGCGCATCTGCATCCACACCACGCCCGCGACGACGAAGCCGATCGCGATGACCTGCGCCATCGTGAGTACGCCGAAGAAGCGATCGTCCTTGGCGCGGAAGAACTCCACGATGAAGCGCTCCACGCCCTGTAGCACGCAGTAGAGGCCGAACAGCCAACCCATCGCGTGTTTGTGGTCGCGCAGGCGCCAGATGATCCAGAACATCAGCAGGCCCATCGCCGTTTCGTAGAGCTGCGTGGGGTGCACGGCCAGCACCTGGTTCATCGGCAGGTCAGCGTACTCCTTGAGCCCGAACTGCTGCGTGAGGTTCGCCACGGTGCTCGGTGGCGCGCCGTCGGGGAAGGCCACCGCGAACGGGCTGTTCCACGGACGGCCGTAGTCGTCTCCCACGGCCCAGCACCCGGTGCGGCCCACCGCGTACGCGGCAGCGAGGCCCGGCGCGGCGGCGTCGGAGATCTTCGCGAACGAATCCTTCTTCCAGATCACCACGACCACACTACCGAGGATGCCGCCGATGAGTCCGCCCCAGAAGACGAACCCGGCCCGGCTGAAGATCGCCGACGGGTCCCCGGTGAGGATCGCGTAGTAGACCTTCGCGCCCAACAATCCGCCGATCACGGCCGCGACCGTGATGTCGCCCATGATCTCACTGGCCCATCCGCGGCGATCGAGTTCCTCGCTCGCCGCCATCTGCCCGATCACGAACGCGAGCAGCATCGCGAGACCGAATCCGGTGATCTGCAGCGGACCGAAATCGTAGGCGAAGGGGATGTGCGTGGTTGGCACGGCGAGGCACTCAGGAGTGGGGAAGTCCGAACGGGCGAAAGTTACGCGGTCGGCGCCGCGTCCACGAGCAGTCCGGGCAACGGTAGCCCCGAGTGGGCGTTGAGTTCCGCCCCGTCGCGTTGGCCGATACCGTATCGATACAGCGCGGCGGCACCGATCATGGCCGCGTTGTCAGTCGCAAGGCGCGGGGTCGGCGCGTAGACCGTCGCCCGGAACTGCGAGGCTGCGTCCGTCATCGCGGCCACGAGCGTCTTGTTGCAAGCCACGCCGCCGCCGAGCACGATCCGGGCACGCCCGTGCGCCCGCGCGGCACGGAGGGTCTTGGCGACCAGCGTGTCGATGAGCGCGTCCTGGAAGCCCCGCGCGATGTGCGGCGTGTCGCGCGGGAGGTCGTCACTCGCGCGCACCGCGAGCAGGACCGCGGTCTTGAGTCCGCTGAACGAGACATCGAAATAGTCCGGGTCGCCGAGGCGCTGTCCGCCATGGAGCATCGGTCGCGTCATCTTGAAACGCGTGGGGTCGCCCTCGGCAGCGAGTCGCTCGATGTGTCGACCGCCAGGGTACGGAAGGCCGAGCAACTTCGCGGTCTTGTCGAACGCCTCACCGGCCGCATCGTCGCGCGTCGCGCCGAGCAGGCGGTACGAGCCCCACGCGGGGACGTCCAGCAGCATGGTGTGCCCGCCGGAGATGAGCAGTGCGGTGAACGGTGGCTCCGCCTCGGGATGTTCGAGCGCGGTCGCGAAGACATGCCCTTCCATGTGGTGGATGCCGAGCAGCGGCTTGTCGAGCATGGTCGCGAGCGCCTTGGCGTAGCTGACCCCGACGAGCAGCGCGCCTACGAGTCCTGGCGCATTGGTCACGGCGATGGCATCGATGTCGTCCCAGGTGCGCTGGGCGTCAGCGAGCGCTTGTCGCGTGACCGGCACAACCGCTGTGAGGTGTTCGCGCGAGGCGATCTCCGGTACGACCCCACCGAAGATCCGGTGCACGTCCTGCGAGAGGATCACCAGGGACTCGAGCCGAGGTGCGCTCGGCGTGCCACTCACCACCGAGGCCGAAGTCTCGTCGCAGGAGCTCTCGAGTGCGAGTACGCGGAGGGACTCCTTCATGGTCAGCGCGTCTCCGCCGCCGCGCGAGGGCGCAGGGAGAGCTGGAACGACGATGGCCGGACTTCGCGCGCCGAGGCCTGCACGCCCACGGGGAACTCGACATCGCCGGGGCCGAGGGAGACGCGCATGCGGCGCGGCGACTCCTCGTCGAACCGTCGACGGACCACGGGTAGCGATGTGCGCAGCTTGAGGAGCTCACGCAGGCGACCCGTGACGACCACCTGCACGGAGTCCGGGACCGACGAGGCGGCTTCGATCGCACCATCGAAGCTCACCGTCATGGGGACGGTGAGGATCACCTCAGTGGTCTCTTCGCTCCGCACGACGACCCAGATCACCAGGGCCATGATTAGCGCCACGAGTTTGGTGAGCGGACGTTCGGTGAACGCGGCCACGATCCACGGCCGGCGCGGTGGCACCGGCGGGATGCTCATCCGGCGGGTTCGGCGAGCAGGCGTTCGATGAAGGCGATGTTGGAGGCGCTGGACCAGTCGTCCGCACCGATGATGCGGCGGCGGATCTTCCCATCTCGCCCGATGATGAACGTCTCGGGCACACCGGTGGTCTGGTACTGCTGCTTGATCCGCGCTGGCGCGTCGTGCAGGATCTCGAACGTCAGCTTGTACTCCTCAGCGAACGCCTTGATCTTCGCTTCGAATCCCGGGTCGTCCACGCTGACCGCGACGATGCGCAGCCCCTTATCGGCGAGCTGTTCGTGGAGGCGTTGCATCGACGGCATCTCGATGCGGCAGGGGCCGCACCATGTCGCCCAGATGTTGAGCAATACCACGTTGCCCTTGTAGTCCTCGATGCTCTTCGCTGCGCTGGCAGGTACAGGCGCGGTCGAACCGCCCGCCGGTAACGGCACCGCGCTGAACCCCGGCGCCTCGGCCCCGATCGCCAACGGGAACAGTTCATCGGCGAGCTTCACCGAGCCGAACCACAGGCCGAGGCCAAGGAACGCGACCACCCCACCGATCACCGCCCACTGCGTCCGGGCGTTCACGCCGTCTCCGCACACAGCGCGCGCAGCGCCGCGATCTCCGCCTTGGGGTCCTTCGCCGCGAACACCGCGTTCCCGGCCACGAACGTGTCGGCGCCGGCGCGCCAGCAGCTCTGGATGGTCTCGCGCGCCACACCACCGTCCACCTCGAGCAGCGCGTTGCTGCGCGACGCCGTGAGGATCTCCCGCGCGCGCGCGATCTTCGACACGCCGGTGGGGATGAACTTCTGTCCACCGAACCCGGGGTTCACCGTCATGATGAGCAGCAGATCGAGGATCGGCGCGACCTCGCGGATCGTCTCAAGCGACGTCGCGGGATTCAGCGTCGCCCCCGCCATCGCGCCGAGCTCCTTGATGCGCATGAGCTGCCGGTGCAGGTGCGGTGCGGCCTCGACGTGTACGGTGAGGGTCGCCGCGCCCGCCTTCACGAAGCTCTCGAAATACTTCTCGGGCTCCACCACCATGAGGTGCACGTCGAGCGGCAGCTTGGTGTAGCGCCGGCACGTGTCGATGATCTTCTCGCCGAACGTGAGGTTCGGCACGAACACCCCATCCATCACGTCCAGGTGCAACCAGTCCGCACCGCCTTCTTCGATGATCGCGAGTTCCTCGCGCAACCGTCCGATATCGGCAGCGAGCAACGACGGCGCGATGCGGATCTTCCGCGTCGACATCACCGCACACCTCGGCGCAGACGCGCCGCGAACGAGCCATCCGCCCCGTGACGCTGCGGCAGCACGCGGAGGCGTCCGGCGTCGAGGACGCTCGCTGGCACGGCGCCCTCGGGCGGCGGCTCGAGCGTCCACTCGGGATGGTCGGCGAGGAAGGACTCCACCTGTACGTCGTTCTCCTCGGGCTCGAGGGAACAGGTGGAGTAGATGAGCAGGCCACCGGGCTCCACTGCCTGTGCGGCGGCACGCAGGATCGTACGCTGCGTGGCCGCCATCACGGCCAAGTCCGACGTGCGGAGGCGCCAACGCGCGTCGGGATGCCGACGGAAGGTGCCGGTACCGGTGCACGGCGCATCCACCAACACCGCGTCGAAAGTCCCCAGCGAGGCCTCACGTGCGTCGGCGATGACGGCCGTGACGTGATCGAGTTCGAGCCGGTCGATCGTCTCCTGCAAGCGCGTGAGTCGTGACTCCGAGGAGTCGGCGGCGGTGACGTATGACGCGGTGCGCGCGAGTTCGATCGTCTTGCCACCGGGCGCGGCACAGAGATCCGCGACCTTCGCACCAGACGGGATCGCCGCGTACTGCGTCACCAGTGTGGCCGCCGGGTCCTGCACGAAGCAGCGCCCCTGCTGGAACGCGCCGAGCGACGTGAGCAGTGTGCCAGGCCCGAGCAGCAGCGAATCCGCGACGAGCGGAGCCTCGTGCACCTCGACCCCCGAGCTCTCGAGCATCGCTTCGAGTTGTTCGCGCACCACGCCCCACGGCCGCACGATCAACGGTGCCTCGCGGTTGTTCGCCTCGAGCAGCGCCCGCGTTTCCTCGGCGCCCCAGCGCGCGACCCACCGGGCCACGAGCCAGCGCGGATGCGAATACTCCACCGCGAGGGCCTCGACCGGGTCCGAGGGCAGCGTCGCGTCGAGTGCATCGCGCTCGCGGTCGAGACGACGGAGCACGGCGTTCACGAGCTTGCTCGCGCCCATCCCATGGCGATGCTTCGCCAGCTCTACCGTCTGCGCGATCGCGGCATAAGGCGGCACACTTCCCATGTGGAACAGCTGGTAGGCGCCGAGTCGGAGCAGATCGGCGAGGTCACCGTCGAGCCGCGCGATGCCGCCGCGGACGCGTGGTGCGAGCAGGTGGTCGATGAACCCACGACGTCGCAGCATGCCCCACACGAGTTCCTGCGTCCAGCGACGATCGCGCGCGTCGAGTGCGGAGGCGCGGCGATCGAAGGCCGCATCCAACAACATCCCGCCGCGGAGATCGGCGAGGGTGTCAGCGGCGGCGACGCGGGTGTCGGTGACCATCGAAAGGGAGCTTGGCATACCCCCGAAAGATAGTCGAGTGGCCTAGACCGTATCGGGGAGCGCCCAGCGGTCCCCGGCGGCCACCCCACGACCCTGGAACCAATCGAGGGCGGCAACCCGGCGCTTGCCGGCCGGATGCACGGCCTCCACCGCCACGGCACCGTTGCCGCAGGCGATGATCATCCCCATCTCGCCGACCGAGAGCACCTCGCCGGGGTCCCCGTGACGGTCGGGCAACGCACGCGCGCCGAACAAACGGACCTCGCACTCGCGGATCGTGCCCCACGCGCCGGGCCTGGGGTCGAACGCGTGGATCGCGCGCATGACGGCCGCGGCGTCCTTCGTGAAGTCGAGCCGCGCATGCGCGCGATCGATCTTCTCGGCGAACGTCACCTGACTCTCGTCCTGCGGCGTCTCCGTGATCTCGCCGATCTCCAGGCTCGTCACCGCCTCGACGATGGCTTCCGCACCCAGCATGGACAGGCGTTCGGTGAGTTCACCCGCGGTCTCGCGTTCGTCGATCGGCGTGGGGATGGCGAGCAGCACCGGCCCCGCATCGAGCTTGAGCACCATGCGCATCACGCAGACGCCGGTCGATTCGTCGCCAGCAAGGATCGCCGCTTGGATCGGTGCCGCGCCGCGCCAGCGCGGCAGCAGCGACGCGTGGATGTTGAGCGTACCCAAGCGAGGCAGGTCGATGACCTCTTGGCGCAGGATGTGCCCGTAGGCGACGACCACGCTGAGGTCGGGCGTGAGGGCGCGCAGTTGCGCGAGGAAGTCCTCGCCGCGGGGCCTGTCGGGCTGGAAGACGGGAATACCTTCTTCGATCGCGACTTCCTTCACCGGCGACGGCACCAGCACCGACCGTGACCGCCCCTGTGGCCGATCCGGCTGCGTCACGACGCCCACGACCTCATGTCCCTCGCCGATGAGCGCGAGGAGGGGAGGGGTGGCGAACTCGGGGGTGCCCCAGAAGAGGATTCGCATGGCGATTCGGAAGCTACTACAGAAAGGCGTTGTGAGTCGTGAGTGGTGAGCAATAAGTAACGGCGATACGGGGGGAGCTTCCCGCATCGCCGTTACTCAAAACTCATGACTTATAGCTCACAGCGCCGTTACTCCGCTTTTTCCCCGGGGACGAGAACTCGCAGCCCAGTCGGATACTTGACCTTCTCCTTCTCCCACGCCGCCATCGCCTGGCGCTTCTTCAGGAAACTCAGGTGATCGATGAACAACTTCCCGTCGAGATGGTCGATCTCATGCTGCAGGCACACCGCCATCAAGTCGCGGCCTTCGACCTCGATCTCCTTTCCGTCGAGATCCATCGCACGGACCTTCACGTACGACGAGCGCTCCACCCAGCCGAACACCTCGGGGATCGAGAGACAGCCTTCCTCCCACTTGATCGATCCTTCGCTCGCGATGATCTCGGGGTTGATCAGCGTGTGCATCGCGTCTTCCACGTGCACGATGCACAGCCGTTCGCTCCGTCCCACCTGCGGCGCCGCGAGTCCGATGCCCTCGGCGGCGCGCATGGTGTCGAACATGTCAGCGACCAAGGTACGCAGCTCGTCCGTCACCCCAGCGACTTCCTTCGTCTCCTTGCGGAGCAACGGGTCACCGAGCACGACGATCGGGAGGATCGCCATCAGGGAGCGAGCTCTTCGCTGCCCACGGCCGCGATCCGTGCGCGGGTCACGACGAGCTTCGAGTCCCCGCTCTTGATCGTGATGTGATCGTTCAACGTCGATACCGTGGCGCCGTCCTTCATCGAAGCGGCGATATGCACCACCTCGCCGACGATCCCGCCGGCGGTGACGATCTGGTCGCCCTTCTTGAGCGCCATCACCTTGGTCTCATGGTCCTTCCGCTGCTTGGACTGCGGACGGATCACGAGGAAATAGAAGATCGCGAAGATCGAGCCGAACATGAACAGCGTGCCGAACGGCGAGGGGCCGGTGGGCTGCGCGGCAGCGGCTTGGGCGAACACGGTCACGAAGGACATCGGAGGTCGGTCGAGGGGGGAAGCGGTCGTACTGCTGACCCCTAAATCTACCATCCCCGCCCCCCGGGACCGAGGGGGTTGTTCCCCGCCGCCGTCCCTACCGGATCAGCATCGCATCGCCGTACGAATAGAACCTGTAACCCTCGCGCACAGCCACGTCGTACGCGTGCATGGTGAGGTCGTATCCGGCCATCGCGGCGACGAGCATGAGCAGCGTGGAGCGCGGCAGGTGGAAGTTCGTCACCAGCAGATCCGCCCCGCGGGGCCGCTGCGGCGGACGGATGAAGATCGCCGTCTCGGCCGAGCCCGCACGGAAGCGGCCGTCCGTACCGATGGCACTCTCGAGCGTGCGCAGGCTCGTGGTGCCCACTGCGCAAATGCGATGCCCCGACGCCCGTGTGGCGTCGAGCAACGCGGCGGTAGCCGTCGGTACGTCGTACCACTCTTCGTGCATCACATGCTCGGTCGGGTCCTCCACCTCCACCGGCTTGAACGTCCCGGCGCCCACATGCAAGAGCACCTCGGCGCGTCGCACGCCTTGGGTGCTGAGCGTCGCGAGCAGGTCCGGTGTGAAGTGCAGTCCCGCAGTCGGCGCAGCGACGGATCCCTCCTCTCGCGCGAACACCGTCTGGTAGCGCTCGGCGTCGGCCGCCGCGTCGGCGCGCGCGATGTAGGGCGGCAGCGGGATGTGCCCGTACGTCGCAATGGCCTCGTGTACGAGCGCGCGCTGCCGCTCCACCGCCGTCATCGCCGCGTCGCGTGCGCCGTGGGACGGTGTGGGCGCGTCGGTGCCATCGCGAGAGGGCAGGACATGTAGCGCGACGATGCGTGTGCCTCGCTCGGTGGGCTCGAGCACTTCCACGTCGAACCCCGGCGCGATGTGCACGCGGCGGCCGGGTTTGAGCTTGTTGCCGGGTTGTACCATCGCTTCCCAGCGAGGAGCGGTGTCGCTGGGTGACGCCGCCACCGTATCGCGGGCATGCGACGTACGTTCGCGCAACAGGAAGATCTCTGCCGGCGCTGCCGAGTCGCGGTGTCCCAAGAGCCGCGCGCGGAACACCCGCGTCGTGTTGAGCACGAGCGCGTCGCCCGCGTTCAGGAACTGCGGCAGGTCCCTGAACACGTGATGGTCGATCGCTCCGGTCTCGCGCGAGACCACCATCAAACGACTCTCGTCCCGTCGCGCCGCCGGCGTCTGCGCGATGCGGTCGCTCGGGAGTGCGAAGTCGTAGTCGGACGTCCGCAGCCCGCGCGTCACGTCACTCAGAACAGTTCGGGCTGTGCGGCCAGTGGCGCGGGCGGCGGGTATCCCAAGTGGCGATACGCCTGGGGCGTCGCCATGCGTCCGCGCGGCGTGCGCTGCAGGAAGCCGTTCTGCACGAGGAAGGGCTCGTAGACCTCTTCGATCGTGTCTGCGTCCTCACCGACCGCGGCACCGATGGTACTCACTCCCACCGGACCCCCGTCGAACTTCTCGATGATCACGCGCAGCAATCGCGTGTCCATCTCGTCGAGTCCGAACTCGTCCACATCGAGCATGGTCAGGGCTTCCCGCGCGATCTCCCGCGAGATGTGGCCGTTGCCCTTCACCTGCGCGAAGTCCCGCACGCGGCGCAGCAGCCGGTTCGCCACGCGGGGCGTGCCACGTGCGCGCCGGGCGAGTTCGCCGGCACCTTCGCTATCGATCCCCGCCTGCATCACTGCCGCCGTGCGATGCACGATCTCCTCGATCTCGGAGGCGGGATAGTAGTTCATGCGCAGCTCGATCCCGAACCGCGCACGCAGTGGCGCAGTGATCATCCCCAGGCGCGTGGTCGCGCCGATCAGCGTGAATCGCTCGATCGGCATGGTGATCGTCTGCGCCTTCGGCCCGTCGCTGAGGCGGATGTCGATCTTCCAGTCCTCCATCGCGGGGTACAGGAACTCGTCGATCAACGGCTTGAGCCGATGGATCTCGTCGATGAAGAGGATGTCGCCGGCGCGGAGGTTGGTGAGCGTGCCCACCAGATCGCCGGGTTTCTCGAGCGCCGGTCCCGACGTGGTGTGGATGTTCACGCCCATCTCGCGCGCGATGAGCTCGGCGAGTGTGGTCTTGCCGAGGCCCGGCGGGCCGAACAACAGCGTGTGGTCGAGCGGCTCGCGGCGTGCGGTCGCGGCATCGATGTAGATCCGCAGCGCGTCCTTCACCTTCGCCTGGCCGATGAACTCCGCCAACCGCTGCGGGCGCAGCGACAACTCGACCACCGATTCCTCGGGGATCGATTCGGGTGTGGTGATCTCGGCGCGGGACATGCCGGAATCTACTTCGAGACGGCCGCCAACGACCGGCGGATGAGGTCCGCGGTCGATTCACCCTCGGGCGCGCCGTCCAGCGACACGCGCACGGCACGCTCCGCATCCGTTGCGGCGTAACCGAGCGCGACGAGCGCCCGCACGGCATCGGCGCCCGGACCCGACGGTGCGACCGCGCGACCAGTCGGGACCGCGGCGTCGGCGCCGCTGCCCTCGAGCTTGTCACGCAGCTCGAGCACCAGTCGCTCGGCGAGTTTCTTCCCTACGCGCGGCACCAGGGTGAGGGTCGCCAAGTCCCCGTCGCGGATCGCACGCACGAGCCGCTCGCCGGTGAGTGTCGAGAGCAGGTTCATCGCCAGCGACGGCCCCACGCCGGTGGTGCCCATCAGGCGCTGGAACAGCCGGCGCTCGTCGGCGGTGACGAAGCCGAACAGCAGGAACGCGTCCTCGCGCACGACGAGCGCCGTGTGCAACGCGATCTCGCCGCCCACGCGCGGCAGCGACTCGAGCACCGAGAGCGGCACCAGCACTTCGTACGCGAGGCCGCCAGCGGTCATCACCTCGATGCG
>JBJXGK010000072.1:0-5102 GCA_046153705.1 Gemmatimonadaceae bacterium | reverse complement strand
TGGTCTGCGACTTCGGACTGCCCTGGATCACGAGAAGCTCCTCAATGGTGGCGCCACACGGGAGGGATACGCGGGGGAATCTACGCCCGTGGCGGCTCCGCACTAGGTTGCCGCGAAGTAGGTTTTTCACATGCTACTTTCCGCCCCACCTCGCACCGGCGCAGAGGTCATTTCCGCGCTCCGAGAGGTCCACCGCGAGAGTGTCGCGTACTGGGCGACGTTCTCTGACGCGGAGTTCTTCGCGCCGATCGGTGCCGCGTGGTCGCCGGCCTTGAACGTGCGGCACTTGAGCAAGGCCATGCGGGCGGTCACGCAAGGCCTGCGCTTGCCGCCGTTCCTCGTGAAGGTGTTGTTCGGGAGGACCGGCGCTCCCGGGCGAGACTACGAGACCATGCGCACGGTGTACCACGAGCGTCTCGCGAAGGGCGCGAGCGCGGGTCGCTTTGCGCCGTCGTGGAAGCCGTCCGGCCCTGACCCGGCCGCGGAACGGCGACGGATCATGCGTGCGCATGCGGCGAGCGTGGAGGCGTTGGTCGAGCGTGTCGCGAAATGGTCGGAGGCGAACCTGGATTCCGCCGCGCTTCCGCATCCACTGCTCGGTGGAATCGCTGCGCGCGAGATGTTGTTCTTCACGGTGTATCACAACACGCATCACGTGGCGAACGTGCAGCGGCTGCGGACCCCGGGGGAGCCATCGCAATAGGGAGCCCAGCACCACTGGGGTTCGTCACAAACTGACGACCAGTGGCGATTCTTCACTGGTTGACCGATAATCAGGGCGACGAATCCTGCCCGGGCGCCCCCGGGCCGCCCTCCTACCGCCCCCTCCTTGCCTCCTCGCCCACCCGCCCCGCGCGCCAATCAGTCGAAGCCACGCACCGTGCGCTTCGTGCTGCGCGATGGTGACGTGCTGGACGGCAGTGTGTACCTCACCGAAGGCCACGCGCTCTCGCCGTACCTGAGTTCGCGCAAGGGCGGATGGATGAACGTGGTGAGTGCCGAGTGGCGCTCCGAGGGGATCCCGCACAATCATGTCGTCGTGCAGTCCGATGACATCCTGTTCGCCGCGTCGAGGGATCCCGACGTGGGAATGGCCGTGGGCGCGGCGCAGGCGACTCGCGAGGTCGATATCCTGCTGGAGGACGGTTCCCGCCTGCAGGGCCGACTCCAGTTGGCCGCGCGTCAGCGCCTGAGCGACTACCTCGCCTCATGCGGGCACTTCATTCCCCTGATGGGCGCCGTGCATCTGCCCTTGGGGACAGCGTACGGCGATGTGGCACTCAACGCCGAGGCCGTGAAGGCGGTGCGCGACGCCAAGTCGATGTCGGCCCAGGCCCCGACCGCGGCCCAGGCGAAAGCCGCGTGGGGTGGCATCCGCCGCGGCACACCGGGCCTGAACGAAGCGGTCGACACCGAGGAGATGGTCGAGGGCCCCAGTGTGAACCTCGACGACTTGCCGCTGTCTCCGGCCGAACAGGCGCGAGCCAAGCGGCTCGAGGGTCATTGGCTGGTGCGCGTCGCCGTCGCGAACCACCTCGACGCGCCGGACCCGCGCATGGTGAGTGACCGCCCGTCGCTGGGCGACGTCTGGCGCGCGATCTGTAACACCAACAATGTCGAGGCCGTGGAGCTCGCAACCATGGTGGCGACGGCGAACAAGATGAAGCTCGCGGACTTGGACGCCGTGGGGCCAGAGGCGCTGGCGGCCGTGCCGGCGCGCATCGCCCGGCGCCTGGGCTTCCTGCCGGTCGCCATGGACAAGAGTTCGCTCACCATCGCACTCAGCGACCCTGCGTCCATCGAGATCGATCAGCAGCTGCGCTTCGTCACGCGTTTGGCGCTCAAGTTCGAGATCGCATCGCCTGAGGAGATCGAGGGGGCGCTGTCGTGGTACTACGGCGCGGACGACCTGCCGACGGCTGCCGCGGGCTGAGGAAGCGAGCAGCGGCGGTCGCGCGGGGGACTGGACGGAGCTCGCAGGCGCCCGGGGTTGAACACCGGAGCAGCCGCGCTCGTAGTAGATTCTGAAGACAGCCGTGGCAACCCCGCAGGGAGCCCGGCTGTCCAATCTCCAGACCTTCTCGCCCCCCGCATGCCGAATCTCCGCCCCGTCCTCGCTGCGGCGGCCGTCGTACTCTCGACGGCCTGCGGCGCCGCGCGCGCGCCGCAAGCGCCCGCCTTCCAGACCGGCGAAGCCGGCGCCAAGGCCCGCGCGGTCACCGACTCGCTCCGCTACCCGTACACGCAGGCCGACATCGACTTCATGTCGGGCATGATCCATCACCATGCCCAGGCCATCACCATGTCGAAGTGGGCCGTGTCGCACGGGGCCAGCCCGGCCGTACAGCGCCTCACGGCGCGGATCATCAATGCGCAGACCGATGAGATCGCGCTCATGCAGACCTGGCTCAGCGATCGCAATCAGGCAGCGCCCACGGTGGACTCGCTCGGCAAGGTCACCATGCCCGCAGGCGCCCATGCCGGGCACGACATGAGCGGCGGCCACTCGATGATGATGCCGGGCATGCTCACCGATCCGCAGATGGCGGAGTTGAGTGCCGCACGTGGCCCCGAGTTCGACCGTCTGTTCCTCACGTTCATGATCCAGCACCATCGCGGTGCGGTCACCATGGTGAAGGCGCTCTTTTCGAACCGAGGTGCCGGCCAGGACGAAACGATCTACAAGTTCGCGGGCGACGTCGAAGTGGATCAGTCGACCGAGATCAAGCGCATGTTGCAGATGTTGTTGGAGTTGAACCCCTGATTCACCCCTCCAGAGGAGAAGGTTTGATGCTTGCTTCGTTCCCCCGCGCCCTCGGCGCGGCCGCGCTCTTCGCGCTCGCTGCCTGCTCCGGCTCGACGCCGCAGACGGCGCCCAAGCCGGTCGACGCGCGCGCCGGTCTCAAGTCCGGTCTCATGGATGCCGGTGAGGCCACCAGCAACATGAGGGTCATCGCCAAGGCGGTCTCGCCGCAGGGTTTCCTCGGCATCACCAACTCGGACCTCGCCTTCACCGGCAACTATGCCATCCAAGGCAACTACAATGGCCCGGTGATCTGGGACATCTCCGATCCGGCGAATCCCAAGCTGGTCACCGCGTACCAGTGCCCGGCGTCGCAGAACGACGTGTCGGTGTATCGCAACCTGATGTTCATGTCGGCCGAAGCGATGAACGGCCGCGTGGACTGCGCGCCGGGTGGCGTGCGCGACACCGTGAGCAAGGACCGGATGCGCGGTGTCCGCGTCTTCGACATCAGCGACATCAAGAACCCGAAGCTCGTCGCCAACGTGCAGACCTGCCGTGGCTCGCACACGCACACCGTGCTCGAGGACCCGAAGGACAAGGAGAACATTTACATCTACGTCTCGGGTTCGGCCGGTATCCGCTCGCCCAACGAGCTCCCCGAGTGCAGCCGCGAAGCGCCGGACAAGGACCCCGAATCCTCGCTGCTGCGCATCGAGATCATCAAGGTCCCGCTCGCCAATCCGGCAGCGGCGGCCGTGGTGAACCGCGCGAACATCTTCGCCGGCCTGACTGCGTCGCGCAGCCATGGCCTGACTGAAGCCGACAAGAAGGAAGCCGCGGCCGCGGCCGAGCGCGCGCGTGCGGCGGGCGGGTTCGTCGCCCGCAACCCGCAGACCGGCGCCGACATGGTGCTCGGCGGGTTCTTCGTCCGCGCCCAGCTCGATTCCATCATGAAGCAGCGCGGTGGCACGGGCGCCCCGACCGCCGCCGACACGGCCGCGTTCCGCGCCGCCCTGCAACCGTTGGTGAACCGCATGTTCGGCACCGCGCCGGACCCCAACGCGCCCATCAACCCGGGCCGGCAGTGCCATGACATCACCGTCTATCCGGCGCTCGGCCTGGCCGGCGGTGCCTGCGAAGGCCACGGGATCCTGCTCGACATCTCCAATCCGGTGAACCCGTACCGCCTCGACGCGGTCGCGGACACCAACTTCGCGTACTGGCACTCGGCGACGTTCAACAACGACGGTACCTCTATCCTCTTCTCCGACGAATGGGGCGGCGGCGGCGCGCCGAAGTGCCGTGAGACGGACAACAAGGAATGGGGCTCGAACGCGATCTTCACCATCGAGAACCGCAAGCTGAAGTTCAAGAGCTACTACAAGATCCCCACGTTCCAGACCGCGCAGGAGAACTGCGTCGCACACAACGGCTCCCTGATCCCGATCCCGGGTCGCGACGTCATGGTGCAGGCCTGGTACCAGGGCGGCATCTCGGTGTTCGACTGGACGGACCCCGCCAACCCGAAGGAGATCGCGTTCTTCGACCGTGGCCCGATCGACTCGACGCGCATGGTGTCGGGCGGTTCATGGTCGGTGTACTGGTACAACGGCGCGATGATCAGCTCCGAGATCGCGCGTGGCCTGGACATCGCCGAGCTCACGCCGAGCGAGTTCGTGTCGCAGAACGAGATCGACGCGGCGAAGACGGTGCGTTGGAACTACCTCAACGCGCAGGGCCAGCCGAAGATGGAATGGCCGGCCAGCTTCTCGCTTGCTCGCGCCTACGTGGACCAGCTGGAGCGCAACAAGTGCCTCAGCGCCTCGCGCATCTCGGCGGTGCGTTCGGCCCTGACGAGCGCCGAGAAGGCCACCGGCGCCGCACGTGCGACCCAGTTGAACACACTGTCCACCGCGCTGCAGAACGACGCCACGAACTCGTGCGACAGCAAGCGCGTGAACATGCTGAAGGATGCGGTGAAGGGGTTGGCAGCGCCGATTGCGTAACTGCAGCTGGCAGATATGAGGCTTGAGATGTGAGTTGTGAGGGCGGCCCCCGGGAACACTTCTCCGGGGGCCGCTTCTCGTTTGCTGCGGTTCCTCTCTCCTCCCATCCCCCACCTCAGTCCATTCGCCGTCCCAAACGACCGTTCACCGAATAGTCTGGCGCGGGGTGACACTCGGGTCCGTGACGGGGCGTATCGTGCGGCATGATGAAACGCCTTCGCTCCGTTGGGATGCTGTGGGTCGTCGGCGCCGTCGCGCTGCAGGCACAGGGGGCTACACCGCTCCGTGGTGAGGTCCGCACGCGCGACGGAGCGGCGGTCTCGGGGGCCAACGTCTTTCTGCTCGAGACG
>JBJXGK010000069.1:0-9637 GCA_046153705.1 Gemmatimonadaceae bacterium | reverse complement strand
GGCATCGGGCTCCTCGTGGCGCACGTCGTGTTCGGCGTACCGGTCCACGGTCCCTTGCCGCTGATCTTCGTCGCTGCGGGCCTGTATCTCATCGCGGCACTCGGCATCGGGCTCTGGGTGTCGGCGGAGACCGAGACGCAGCAGCAGGCGATGTTCGTGAACTTCTCGATCCTCATGATCTACCTGTTGATGAGCGGTCTGTTCACGCCGGTCTCGTCGATGCCGCCGTGGGCACAGCGAGTGGCCGAGTTCAACCCGATGATGCACTTCATCATGCTCATGCGGAATGTGATGCTGAAGGGTGCCGGTTTCGCTGACGTGATCAGACAGCTCGCGGTGCTCGCCACGGCTGGCGTCGTCGTGCTGACCGTCGCCGTGCGCCAGTACCACAAGCGCGCGGGGTAAGACTGCGGTATCTTCCGGCCCGATGTGGCTCCACTGGGCGATGCCCCTCATTTCCAATCTCGCGGTCCGGTCGTACTACCGAGTGACCGTGGCCGGTGCACGGGTCCCGACCGAGGGACCCGTGCTCCTCGTCGCGAACCACAACAACTCACTGGTAGACCCCGCGTTCGTGGTGGTCGCGGCCGATCGCACGGTGCGCTTCCTCGCCAAGTCCCCGCTGTTCGGTGACAAGCTCATCGGCTGGTTGGTGAAGGGCGTGGGTTCGGTGCCCGTGTATCGCGTGGTGGACGATCCCAGCAAGGTCGTGCAGAACCTCGACTCCTTTCGAGACGTGCACGCCGCACTCGCCGCCGGTGACGCTGTGGGGATCTTCCCCGAAGGCATCAGTCACTCGGCATCGCAACTCGCACCACTCAAGACCGGTGCTGCACGCATCGCGATGGGCGCGGGCCACCTCATCGGACACGACTTCCCCATCGTCGCGATGGGGCTCGTGTTCCGCGACCGCGACACGTTCCGCAGCGAAGCGCATGCGATCATCGCGGCGCCGTTCCGATGGGATGACCTGATCGCTCGCGGGCAGGAGGATCGCGATGCGGTGCGCGAGCTGACACGGCGCATCGAGTCCGCGATGCGCTCGGTCACGCTCAACCTCGCGGAGTGGGAGGACGAACCTCTCGTGCGCGCTGCGGAGGCGGTCTGGGTCGCGGAGTTCGCGGACGCCGCCCAGCCGACGACAGGAGCAGGACAGACGGCGGCTGCGGCGGCCGCCGCGCAGATCGACCGGTTGCGCGTCACCACCGAAGCGCTCGCCGCGTTGCGCAGCGGTGTCGATACTACATGGCGCGAGACCGCCGTGGAGCTTCGCGCCCACGCCAAGATGCTGCGCCGGCTCGGACTCACGCCGAGTGAACTCAAGGGCGACGTGCGCGTGGGCAGAGCCATCGAGTGGACGGTAGGACGGATCCCGCTCGCGATCGTGCTACCGGTCTCGCTCGTGGGGGCAGTAGTGTTCTATCCACCCAAAGAGCTGACCGCGCACGCCGCCGACAAGATGGCGGCATCCGAAGGACCCGACACCACGGTCACGCATCGCGTCCTGATCGGGGCGATCGTCTTCCCGCTTTGGTTCGCGGTGGTCGCAGCGGCGGTGTGGCCGCTGGCCGGCACGGGCTGGGCAGTCGCGACCTTCCTGCTGCAACCGTTCTGGGCGTTCGCTGCGCTCGCGGTGGGCGAACGTCGGCAACACGCATGGGCCGCCGTACGTCGCTTCTTCCTTCGCCGCAGCGAGCGTCCGCGGCTGGAGGAACTCCGGGCGCGTCAACGCGCGATCGCGGAACAGCTCAAGACACTCTTCGAGAAGGTCGCGACGCCAAGCTGAGCCGCGCGCACTCAGCGGAAGCTGATGCCATCCAGTCCGGCGGGCACCGCACGTCCCATCGCCCGCAGCGCGCTCGGGAACACGTCGGTGGTGCGTCGCGGGGTGCCCGCCGCAGCACGGGAGAGCACCAGTGGCACGAGGAGGTGTTCGCGATGCAGGGCGCCGTGCGCCGACAAGTGCGGGATGGGTTCGTACTTCGCGCGGAAATCCCAGTGTCGCGCGGCCGACAGTATGATCTCGCCCGACCGTGGTGCACCAGCCAACGAGATGATCTGCACGAGCGAGTCCGGATAGTCGGTGTCGAGCGTGGCCGCATGGACCTCCTCACTCGACAAGCCATGCAGCGCACCGGAGGAGCCGAGCGCGGTGAGCAAGCCGAGTGGGTCGCCGGTGATCGGCTCATAGGAGTAGCGCGCGTGGGCATGTGTGGCACCGCGCGGATCGCTGGCTGCCGGATCGTCCCGTCGCACCAGTGCCGACCCCCGTGTGCGCGAGCGGACCTCGCAGCTCGACGGCGAGCGGGGCAGCAGCACGAGGTCGACCGAATCGCGCGCGAGCAGCCGCTCCACGATCCCGCCCCACTTCTCCTCGAGCGCCGGCCACCACGGGCGCGTGAGCTTGGTGAGCTCGAGATACACGTGCGCCATCGCGTTGCCGCTCACCATCACGGCGGCGTCGTTCCCGCCAGCGAAGACCCAGGGATGCGCTCGCACGCCGATGCCCCAGCTCGCGAGCAACCCGGCGAGGTCCTCGTGGGACCGCACCGGTGAGTGCCCGTGATCACTCACCACCATGAACTCCAGCTCATGCGCCCAGCCGCCCTGCTCGGCGCGCGCGCGGAGTTGTGCGACCGTGTCGTCGACGATGCGCATCGCGTCGAGCACCAGCGGGTCGGCGTGGCCGAGCTGGTGCGAGAGTTTGTCGATGCCCGGCTGCGCGAAGAACGCCACATCGGGCCGTTCCGCCGCGACGCGCCGCGCAACATGCTCCGAGAGTTCCCGGTCGATCCGCAACCAGCCGGGGACATCGCCCCGGAAATGCGTCCATCCCATCCGCAGGCCGAACGAGAGTCCGGCCCCGATCCGTTGCGCGCCCACGAGCCCACGTCCGATGGGCGTGAATGCACCAAGGGGTCGCTCGCCGGCCTCGAACAGCGTCTGATGGTCGGGCGTGAGGTCCACGTCCTGGCGCAACGCTTCCCAGCCCACGTAGGACCGCGCCCAGCCGGGCCCGCGACGCGCGGTGCGGGCCCGGTCCCACCAGCGGATCCCGGGGATACCCGCGCGGCCGGGATGCAGACCGAGCAGGAACGGTGTGTATGCGGGCCCGGTGACCGAAGGGAACACGGAGGTGACCGTGTGGGCGCTCCCCTCAGCGCGCAGCGCGGCGAGGGCCGGGAGATGGCCCGCGTCCATTGCCCCGAACAAGGCGTCGGGCCGTGCACCATCGGCAACGAGGATGACGAGCGTCACGTCAGGCGGGGAGTGGGTCGCTCTCGGGCATCCTTGAAGGTAAACTTCACCCGCAATGGCACCCAAGCGCACACCCAAGAAAGGCCCCCGCTCGGCGAGCGGCAATCGTGTCGACCCCGAGCGGATGGAAGCCGCCGCGAAGGAATCCGTTGCGGGTTTGAAGGAACGTATCGAGGAGGGGCGGCGCGCCTCGGGGACCTTCCGCGCCATCGTCGAGGACGCACTCCCGCGCCATGCGAACGACGATGACATCGGCGACTTCTCGTGGGCGCTGACCGAGGACGCGAAGCTACTGCAGCACGGCGGTCCGCGCGCGGACTTCCGCTCCACCGATACCTGGCGCGTCATGCGCATCATGTCGGAGTTCATCGAGGGCTTCGACAAGCTGGCCAATGTGGAGAAAGGCGTCTCGATCTTCGGCTCGGCGCGCACACATCCCGACGATCCGCAGTACATCGCCGCGACCGAGACGGCGCGATTGCTCGGCGAGAAGGGCTTCTCGATCATCACCGGAGCGGGGCCCGGCATCATGGAGGCCGCGAACAAGGGCGCGAAGCTCGCCGGTGCACCGTCCATCGGCTGCAACATCGAGTTGCCGTTCGAGCAGGGGACCAATCCGTATGTCGATACGGCGGTCGCGTTCCGGTATTTCGCGGTGCGCAAGACGATGTTCATCAAGTACTCCAGCGCCTTCATCATCTTCCCCGGCGGCTTCGGGACCTTCGATGAACTCTTCGAGGCGCTGACGTTGATCCAGACGGGCAAGATCTCACAGTTCCCGGTGGTGCTCTTCGGCACACATTACTGGGCCGGCCTCGTGCGATGGCTCAACAGCCGCGTGCTCGCCGAACGGAAGATCTCGCCGGGCGACATGGATCTGATGGTGGTGACGGACGACCCCGCCGAAGCGGCGCGCGTGGTGGAACAGGCTTTCGAACTCCAGCTCAGAACAGCCCGCTTGCGGGCGGAGAAGAAATAGATGGCATCGAAGAAGGACGAACGCGCGCGCGGTGGATTCAAGGCGTCACGGCACGGCGACGGCAAGGCGAAACGGGCGAGCGCTGCCGGCAACAAGGCCGAGCAGAAGCGCGAGGCAGAGCAGCGCGAGGCCAAGAGCGCGAAGGTGGGCACCAAGGCGGTGAGCCCGCTGCTGCGCGGCAAGAAGATCGACCCGCGCAAGCTCGATGGCACCGAGACCGTGGTGCAGCTCGTGGAGGGAGCGTTCCAGAGCTACAACTCCGGGCGCCTCCGCGAGGGCTGCCAGCTCTTCACGCAGCTGATGCTGGAAGACAAGGTGACAGTGGGCATGACGCTCACCGGGGCGCTCACGCCGGCGGGCTTGGGCATGAGCACCATCATCCCGCTCATGGAGGCCGGTTTCGTCGACTGGATCATCTCGACCGGCGCGAACCTCTACCACGACACGCACTTCGGTCTCGGGCTCTCGATGCATCGCGGCAACCCGCAGGCGAGCGACACGCAGCTGCGCGAGGAAGGTGTGGTGCGCATCTACGACGTATTCTTCGACTACGACGTGCTGCTCTCCACCGACGCGTTCTTCCGCAAGATCATCCGCGCGCCGGAGTTCCAGCGCACGATGTCGAGCGCGGAGTTCCACAACCTCTGCGGCAAGTACCTCGTGGAGCGCGAGAAGGCGCTGGGTATCCCGCAGAAGTCGCTGCTGGCTGCGGCGTATCGCTGTGGTGTGCCCATCTACACCAGCTCGCCGGGCGACTCCAGCATCGGCATGAACATCGCCGCGTTGCAGCTCGAGGGCGGGAGCTGCGTGATCGATCCCAACCAGGACGTGAACGAAACGGCCAGCATCGTGCTGCACGCCAAGCGCACGGGTGGCGAGAGCGCCGTGCTCATCGCCGGTGGTGGGTCACCGAAGAACTTCATGCTCCAGACCGAGCCGCAGATCCAGGAAGTGCTCGGTATCGACGAGAAGGGGCACGACTATTTCCTGCAGATCACTGATGCGCGGCCCGACACGGGTGGCTTGAGCGGTGCGACGCCGGCCGAGGCGGTGAGCTGGGGCAAGATCGATCCGGACAAGCTGCCGGACGCGGTGGTGTGTTATCTCGACTCGACGATCGCGCTGCCGATCCTCACCAGCTACGCGCTGGCCAAGCGGAAGCCGCGGAAGCTCAAGCGGCTGTACGACAAGCGTGGGGCGATGATGGCGACGCTCAAGCGGGAGTTCGCGAAAGCGAACGGCTGAGCGCGACTCGTACGGTCCCCAACGAGGTCCGCCATACCTTGGGGCGTGGTTTGCAACAAACCGTCCGCAGCGCACGTCTGTGTGTGGGATTGATCATCCCACATCCCACACACGACCCGACATGCCTGTCCTTCGTGCTCTCCTCCGGCCGCTCGCCGTAGCGTCGGCGCTGCTCGCCGCCCCCGCGGCGCTCACCTCCCAGACGGCGCCAAGCGACCCGCGAGCCGTCGCCGTGATCGACCGCGCCATCACGCGCATGGGCGGTGAGGCGGCGCTGCGCGGCATCCGTACCCTGCGCATGGACGTGCTCACGCAGTGGCAGCGTACCCACTTCGCGGACCATCCGTACGCCGATCAACCCTCGTTCGAGCGGAACGTCGAGCTGCGCGACTACACCACCAACGCATGGCGCAACACCCGCACCTTCATCCCGAACGGCTCGACCGTGGACATCGTGCGTGATACGGTCGGCGGGCGCAGCATCACCACGCCGAACGGTGGGGCGATGCTCATGCCGCTCAACCTCGCATACGTCGATGAGCGTCGTGAACTCTTCGCGTTCGCACCCGAGCGCACGTTGCTGCTTGCCCGCGAGGCCGGCGGCCTCAAGCTTCTCGCGGACACCAGCATCGACGGTCTCGCGCACGCGCGCGTCGGCGGCGCGGTCGATGGCTTTCCCGCGACCTGGTTCCTGCGGCGCAGCGACGGCCTGCTCGCCATGGTACGCTTCCGAGCCGATGAGACGAACGACTTCGGTCTCGCCATGTGGGGCCAGATGGACGTGGAGACCTGGTTCTCCATGTGGGCGCCGACGCCGCAGGGCGCCTTGATCCCGCGGCAACGTGACGTGCGTCGGGTCGGCCGACCGTACAAACGCATGACGGTGCTCACAGTGGCAGCCAACGTCGCCGCGCCGTCGGATTCGTTCGCGATTGCTGACTCGGTCGTGAGCAAGTACTTCGCGACCGAGCAGCGCCCGATGTGGGACGCACCGCTCGATTCGGCCAAGCTCATCGAGAACGACTTCGCTAGCATCCCGCCGTTCCTCGGGGTGAGTGGCGCCGTGCGTGTGGGAGGGCAGTGGGTGCTGCTCGAGTCAGGGCAGCGCGACGGCGCGGCCGCGAAGCTGGCGCAATGGTTCGCTCGTACGACGCCCGAGTCTCCGCTCGCCGCCGCGGTGGTCACCAACATCGGTCCGAGCAACGGAGGTGCGAAGTGGTTCGCGGAGCAGAAGAAGCCGGTGTTCGCGGCGCCGGGCGCGGTGCCCGTACTCCGACAGGTGGTCAGCGCGACGGCGATGCCGCGGATCAGTGTGGTGAGCACGTCCCGTTGGGTGAAGGTCGGGAGCGACTCACTCTGGCTCGAGCGCGTCGATACCCCTGACGGTCACGGCGCGATGGTGGTCTATGTACCGACGCTCAAGTGGATATACGGCGTGAGTGTGATCGGGCGGCCGGCTGCGAAGGCCGAGCAGGACGCGGTCATCGCACGTCTGCGCGCGCGCGGGTTCGCCGTGGAATGGATGGCGACGTCACGTGCGCTGCGCGTGCCGTTGCCCAAGCCCTGATCTCGGTCAGAGCCCGCCGGCCGCGGAGATCGCGGGCGTGCACTCGTACACGAAGGCGGGTGGGATGTTGGCGAGCGTGAATCCCACCCGCACGTCGCTGAAACGGCGCTCGAGCATGGCGCGCTGGCTGAGGCTGTACTGGTACTGCAGAAACAGCCCATCGGGCGCGAGGAGGTCGTCACTCGCGGTGATGATGCGCTCGACCAACTCATCGTCCATGATGGCCAACGGCAGGCTCGACACGATGTAGTCGATGCGACCGAGGCCGAGTTCCTGCACGAGCGCGGGCAGGGAACCGGCGCAGGCCTGGCGCAGTGTCAGCCGCGGATCCGCGATCTCCTCACGACACTCGCCCACGAACACGGGGTTGAGTTCGAGCGAGAGGAGCCGCGCATCAGGCCGCATCTTCCCGAGCAGGGCGCGGGTGATGCATCCGGTCCCGACACCGAACTGCACGACCGTGCGCGCGCGACGGAAGTTCATCGCGCGCAGCAACCGCTTGATGAGGAACGGTGAGCTGCGCACGATGGTCCCTGACGTCTTGATGTGCTTGATGTGTTCGATCAAGGCAGGGCCCTCAGGGAAGGAACTCGACGACCTTCGTGCCGAGCAGGACGTACGCGGTCACCAGCGGCAACTCCCCGATCACCAGACCGAGGATCATGCGACGATATGGCATCCCGACGAGCCCTGCGGCGTAGCAGATCAGGTCGGTGGGCACCGCCGGGAAGAAGGACCACGCGGCCACCAGCCAGACCGCTCCCGGCTTCACCAGATTGCGCTGCAGCCGGCCCAACTGCTCCGGGTACTTCGCTGCCAACATTGAATCGTATCCCGCAAACCCCGGAAAGCGATAGAGGAGGGTGGCCGAGGCCACGATCCCGGCCATTGACACGAGGAGCACGAGGGGGATCGCATTCGGGAAGAGGGCTCCCCCGGCGAGCACGACCGGGGTGCTGGGGACCAGCAGGGCCCCCCGAGTGAACGACACGAGGATGAAGCCCGCAAAGGCCCAGGGGCCCATGCCGTTGAGCAGCGACTCGAAGGACTCCTTGGAGAGCGCACTCGGGTTCATGAGCCAGAGCACCAGCACACCGACCACGACGGCAGCCCACAGATACGTCAGGAGTCGGCGGTAGTTCACGAGCTGGGGCTGAGGTGGTAGGCACCGTACGTCGACGACCCGGCGCGGTGTCAGTGGCGTGTTCCGCCGCCAGCGGACTACGGGTTCACGGTGATCGTCGGCGTCGTGTACGTAGTGTAGTCCGGGTGCGAGACCGTGAAGGTTCCGCTGCCGCCGCCCGCGAGGCGCCGGATGAAGAACGACACCGAGTTGGCGCTCGCGGGAATGGTGACACTGGTGACGGCGACGCCGCCGCGTCGGAGCTCGAAGCCCGTGCCGCTCACGGCGAGGCCAAACGTGGTCGCAGCGCTGACGTTCCGAACGCCGGTGTCGGGGCTGCGCGCAAAGAGCGTGACCTGCACCGAATCCGTATTTACGGAGCTCGGCAATCCGCTGATGCCGTCGAGTCGTCCGAGCCCCACCAGGACGGGCGCCGAGGTGCTGTTGTGCCCGGTCGCCGTCGCGACGATCGTATCAGCGCCGAGGGCCGCGCCCGTAACACGGAGAGCGACGGACGATGTGCCGGTGTTGATCGACACCGAAGTCGGCGACGTGGACGCCGCCGTACGGTGTGCGAGTGCGACTTCCAGTGCCGTCAGTCTGGTGTTGGAGACGGAGACGCCCTGATCGATGTACTGTCCGACGCCGAGGGAGAGAGGCGAGCCCCAGTTCAGGAACAGGTTCGGCTGATTCACGGCCATGTTCGTGGACGCGCTGGTGTAGCTGAAGCTTGTGCCGCGCGGATCGGACGCCGTGATGCTGGTGGACCCGACCGCGACGGGGACGAACCGGGCGCGATTGTTGAAATAGTCGCCGGCGACGATCACCACGCTCGTGGAATCGACGATGCCCGCGGCTGGATTGGACGATGTGAGCGTGACCGTGACGTTCTCACTGACGAAGTGCGCAGTGCCCGCCGCATCCGCCGCCTGCACGGTGATCTGTTGTGGCGGTGTCGTGGTCGTGACCGGACTCGACGCGGAGATCAGGAACCGCGGTACGGTGACCTGCTGATTGAACGACGCAGGCCCGTAGCCCGGCGCGGATGCCTGGATCTGCACCGTGCCGGTCTGGTCACGCGCGTCGATTCGGAAGTAGGCGAAGGTCTGCCCCGATGGGATCGTCACCGTCGGCTGCACGCGCGCGACCATCGAGTCGGTCGAAACGAGTGTGACCACCAGCGGCGTCCCGATCGCGTTCGGGATCTGCACGTACGACGATTGCAGCAGCCCGGTCTGACGCATGCCGAGATTGGGCCGGCTGGTCGCTATCGTGAGCGAGGGCCCCGTGACAGTGACGCTGTTGCTCGTCGCGCCGCCGTATCCGATGCCCGACGAATCGACGACCGACAAGTTCGCCGTGCCCGGCCCCGTGTAGCGGTAGCGCGGCTGCGCGAAGTAGGCCCCGCGCGGGATCATCACCGCCGTGCTGTCGAACTGCAGCACGCCGATGTTGCTCGAGAGGA
>JBJXGK010000063.1:0-5244 GCA_046153705.1 Gemmatimonadaceae bacterium | reverse complement strand
CCACCGGCAGCCCTTCTTCATTGATGCGGTGCAGCAGCTTGTCGTGGTCGTCCTCGCGCTGCGAGCCACCGATGATCTCCCCGTAGCCCTCCGGCGCGAGCATGTCGTCGCAGAGCACCGTGCGCGGGTCGTCCGGGTTCTCCTTCATGTAGAAGGCTTTCGCCTCCTTCGGATAGTTGCAGATGAAGATCGGCGTGTCGTAGTCCTCCACGAGCAACGATTCATCCTCGGCGCCCAAGTCCTCGCCCCAGGTGACCTTGCTGCCCTTCTTCTGCAGCGTCGCGACGGCGTCCGTGTAGTTGATGCGCGGGAACGGCGCTTTCACCTTCTTGAGCTTGTCCACGTCGCGCTCGAGTTCCTTGAGCTCCGCGGGCCGACGCTCGACCACGCGTTGCACGAGGAACGACACGAAGTCCTCCTGCAGATCCATGTTGGCATGCGTGTCGTTGAACGCCACCTCGGGCTCGATCATCCAGAACTCGGTCAGGTGGCGGCGCGTCTTCGACTTCTCGGCGCGGAACGTGGGGCCGAACGTGTAGATCTTCCCGAATGCGGCTGCCGCGGCCTCGCCGTAGAGCTGACCGGTCTGCGCGAGATACGCGTTGCCTTGATCGAAGTACTCCGTCGCGAACAAGCCCGCGCGCTCACCGATCGCCGCGGTGAGGATCGGCGTGTCGACGCGCAGGAAACCGCGCTCGTAGAAGAAGTCGTGGATCGCCTGTTCGATCTCGTTGCGGATGCGCATGATCGCGACCTGGCGCGGCGTCCGCAGCCAGAAGTGCCGATTGTCCATGAGGAAATCGACGCCGTGCTCCTTGGGCTGGATCGGATAGTCGAGCGCGCTGGGTCCGATGATCGTGAGTTCCTTGAGCCCCATCTCGACGCCGCCCACCTGGCGAGAATCGGCGCGGACTTCACCGGAGACCGTGATCGAGGTCTCGAGCGTCAGCTGGCCGAACCGCACCCAGGTCTCCTCGCTCACTTCCTTCTTGGGCACCACGCACTGCAGCAAGCCGGTGCCGTCGCGTAGCACCACGAACGCGATCTTGCCCGAAGAGCGGAGATTCGTGACCCACCCGCTGAGTGTGACGGTTGAGCCGACGAGACCGGGGAGATCGGCGATTCGGGTGACAGGCTGACGCGCAGCAGACATCGAGCGGACCGTGGATCGTGGTTAGGGCACTCGCGCGACCGGCGTGGTCGCGAGGTGCTGCAAATCTATCGCCCGGGCGATGGCCCAACGATACCCCGCGCGATCACTGATGCCGAGTTTGGCCCAGCCCATCGCCTCGGCGCCGGGATCACCGAAGAGCACGGCGGCGATCTCACCGGGGTCGGTGGAATCGCCAAGCACGGCGAGCGCACCCTCCACGGCCGCCGATTCCTCGAGTGACGGGCGCTCGACCGCCACGGGATCGCTCATGCAGCGTGCAGCCGTCGCGTACGCGAGACCCTCGCGATGCAGCACCGCGTGCATCGACCGTGCGGCCCCGTGCAACGCGGTCCAGAGCACCCGCACCGTCTCCGCGCAGGCTTCGCGCTCCAGCCCAGCAAGCGTGAGTTCCTCACGCGTCCACTGATACACCAATCCATAGCCGGCGCGCCGCTCGGCGACCGTCCGGTACTGCACCTCAGTGGCCACGCGATCGGTCCACATGCCGGCGCTCGCGACGATCACCGCGAGGTCGACGGTTCCCCCGTACGCGCAGAACGAAACGACGCGCTCCGCGCACTCGAGCGTCGTCCGCTCAGCGTCCATCGCGAGCAACGTCTCGACGGCGGCCAACGCGTAGTCGCCGGCCATGGGATTGTACGCCGGAAGTCCCCAAGTCTCGGCCGCGGCCCTCGCGTACCGGGCGAAGCGGGGCGACTTCGGCCCACCCTCCCGGGAGAGGCGATAGACGTCCGCCATGTCTGCCAGCGTCGGGTGGACCCGGACCTGGGGGGTCATGCGGCCTCGAAACGCGTGTACGCGCCGCGGAATGCCAGACCTCGGGAGCTGCCGATACTGGGGGAGAACCCAATGGCAGACACCGTCTTGCGGCCAAAGACGGGTGCGGGGGCCGGTAGGCAGAAGTTGAGCACGACCCTTGCTACTAGACCGCCGTAGGGGCCACTGAGCGTCATGTCTGTCGTCCCTCCAAGTCGTTGTGGCGCAGGGGATTCGTTGCTCGCTCGTGCCCCCGCTCGTCTTTGATGTGATTCGCCTTACATGTGGCCGTTTTCTCTGCGTCACCGCCGGGAGGTGCCCGATGCTCCGAACCAATAAGTCACGCAAGCTGCAGACTCCGCAATCGGCGTCGCTTCGCCGCGCGTTCACGCTCATAGAGCTCCTCTCGGTCGTGGCCATCATCGGATTGCTGGCCGGTGTGACCGCCCCGCCGTTGTTCGCTGCGATCACGAAGGCCCGGGTCGCACGTGCGTCCGGTGACCTGCGCTCGATCGCGCAGGACCTCTCAGTGATCGACTCGCTCCCAGCGTCGCTGGCCGGCATCGGGCGTAACGATCTGGTCGACCCATGGGGCCAGCCCTACGTGTACCTGCCGTTCCCTGAAGGTGGCCCGTTGCCGGGTGCCGCGCGCAAGGATCGCTTCTCGGTGCCGATCAACGAACGCTTCGACATCTACTCGCTCGGTCCCAACGGCACATCCGCGCCGCTCCTGACGGCAGCCGCCAGCCGCGACGACGTCGTCGCGGGCAACGATGGTGGTTTCATCGGCTTGGCCGCCAAGTACTGACCTCAGGAAATCGACTTATGACAGCGACGGAAACCGAACGCCCAGCCCCGCGCACCTCGACCGCCAAGAAGTCCGAGGTGAGGGAGGCTCCCGAGATTCGCGAGGCGCTGACGCACGTCGGTGAGCTCATGCGGCTCCCGCCCAAGCGTCCTGGAGCCGCCGAGGCCGCCGCCGCGATGCTGCGCAAGGCGAAGGAGTTTCGTCTCAGGGCCCAGAACCCCAAGATCCTGCTCCCGACACTCGCCATCCTCAGCGGCATCGTGTTCGCGATGGTGAAGATGTGGCCGCAGCCGGAGCTCATGGTGCCGTCGTCGCTGCAGCGTGAGTGGGTGACATCGCACCCCAAGTACGCGGGCAATCGGATCGCGTTCACGTCAACGCAGGTGTTGATCACCATCGGACAGGGCGGGACGACGTCGTATCCGATCGACAAGATCACGTCGCAGTTCCGTGGCGACTCCACCAAGGTGGTACTGAGCTACATGGATCAGGGCGCACCGGTGGACCTTGAGGCGTCGGTAGTGGCCATCCCCACGCCACGGTTGATCTTTGCGCGGCCCGAGGGCCTCGTGTGGGAGCCGGCCGGGAAGTAGGCGGGCTTTGCGCCGTGCACCGCTGACCACGCCGGTTGCCTGCGAGGTCGCGGCGTAGACACCTTTCCTCGACGCTATTCTTCGAGGAATCCGATGCCCCTGCTCCGTCGCTCGCTCGCCACCGTCGCGCTCTTGTGCGCGCCTGCCCTCGCCAGCGCCCAGGGCGCTCCACCAGCGCAGGGCCAGCCGGCGCGGGCACCGAACCCGCGTGCCGACTCGCTGCGCAGCGCCCAGCGGATGGACGCTGACGGCCGCCACGCCGAGGCCCGGGCCTTGTTCGAGACTTTGATCGCCAACGCGCCGAACCCCGCGGCCAAGGCGGCCGCGCAGCGTCGGCTCGCGATGTCGTACGGCTACGACGGCGACTGCGTCAAGGTCATCGCTCTCGAGGAGCAGGTCATCGCCTACTGGGTGACACGTCGGACGGAGGAGCCGCAGAACGCGCACTATCAGGAAGGCGAAATGGCGAACGAAGCCGCGCGCGTCTGCATCGACCACGGCTTCCTGGTTGAAGCCGAGCGCTACTACAAGCGCGGTACCGAGCTCGGGAACATGGAACCCGCGCCGCGCACACACCCCAAGAGCCTCTGGGACTTCCGGCTGGCGCACGCGATGGCACGTCTCTCTGCCCGCCGCGGCAATGCCGCCGAGGCGCACCGTCACGTCGCCGAGGCGCGTCGCATCCTCGACAGCGACCCGGAGATGGCCAAGGACCAGGCGCAGTACCTCCCGTACCTCGTGGGCTACGTCGCCTTGTTCACGAACGACCTGCCGACGGCGGAGCGCGAGTTCCTCAAGACCATCGTGGCGATGCCGAACGATCCGTTCCAGGTGGTGCTGCTCGGCATGACCTACGAGAAGATGGGACAGTCCGGCAAGGCGACCGAGCTGTACGAGAAGGCGTACGCCGCGAGCACGGGGAGCAACCCGCCCAATGTCTACTCCCGTGCGTTCACGGAGAAGAAGTTGGGGAAACCGTAGGAGCGGTCCGCCCCGATTCGTGATGCGGCGGCAGGTACACTTGGAAGCTCGTCCCGATCCCCTCGAAGCTCCGCACGGTGACCACCCCGCGCGCGGTCTCGACTGCACCGTAGACCACGGCAAGGCCGAGTCCCGTGCCGCGTCCCTGCTCCTTGGTGGTGTAATACGGCTCGAAGATCCGGGCCTGCACGTCCGGCGCCATCCCGACGCCGAAGTCCTCCACTTCCAGACAGACCCACTCGCCGTGCGGCGCGTCGAGCGGACGTTTGCCTGAGCCCGCCGGCACGTGCACGGTCCGCACCACGATCTCGCCGCCGCCGAGCATCGCGTCGCGGGCGTTGATCACGAGGTTCATGAGGATCTGCGTCAGTTGCGCCGCATCGATCCAGATCGCCGGTAGTCCCGCTGCGAGTTCCGCGCGGATCGTGATCGAAACGCCCACGAGGCGTTGCAGCAGTGGCAAGGTCTCGCGGATGGAAGCGCTCAAGTCGACCTGCGTTGCTTCGCTCGGTCCGCGCCGACTGAACGCCAGTAGCTGCCCGGTGACGTCCGCACCCTTGTGGGCGACCTGCAGCAGCTCCTGCAGATCGTCACGGATCGCGGTCCGCTGCGGGCTCGCAGGCAGTTCGCCGGCGCGGTCACGCGCGAGCTCCCCGAAGCCGATGATCGCCGTCAGGAGGTTGTTGAAGTCGTGCGCGACGCCGCCCGCGAGCTTGCCCACGGACTCGAGCTTCTGGGAGTGACGCAGACGTTCTTCCATCTGCCGTCGCTGTGATGCGTCACTGATCACGCCGATCACGTGCAGCGGCCGGCCCTGGGCGTCTTGCGTCGTTTCGCCGATGGAGAGCAGCCAGCGATACTGGTCCTGGCCGTGTGAGATGCGGTACTCCATGACATGGTCAAGGCGTTCGCCGCGCACCGACTCGCGCATG
>JBJXGK010000060.1:0-5942 GCA_046153705.1 Gemmatimonadaceae bacterium | reverse complement strand
ACCAAGATCCAGGCCACCACCGACGAACACCATCACCATCAGCGCCGCCCCGCCGGTCACGAGCGCTCCGGCGAGCCCATCCTCGACCCACCTGAGCAGCCGCATCAGGTCCTGAAGAATCGGACGTACTTCGCCACCAACCCGCCGCGGATGGGTCGCTCCCACGGGATGCCTCGCTCGAGTCCGAGCGGCCACGTGGAGTTCCACACCACGTACAAGTCGCTGCCCGGCGACGTCGTCCAGCGCATGCGCGCGTTGAGCGCCGCACGATCGGACTGGTCGTCCATCTGCGCGAACAGCGTGGCGGTGAGACGCGGCGTGAACGCGTAGTCGCCGCGGAATCGCACGGTGTTCACCACGAACTCATCCGCCGGAAGCACGATGTCGTTGCGGATCACGTCGACCCGCAGTTCGAGATGCGGCTGCAGGCGCCACAGCGCCGCGAGGGTGAGATCGTGCCGGTCCCCATCGTAGAACTGTCCGGTCTCTGCCGTCGCCTCCACCACGAACGCGCGGATGTTCGCACCGGTGTACTTCAGCTGCGCGCGATTCCATGCGTATTCACCCGCCGCGATCGTCGCACCGCTCACCAGGTCGAAATCGACCGTGGGACGGTCCTCGCGGCGGATGAGATTCAACTCCAGCCGGTCCCCGCTCTGCAGCAGCGCCCCGAGCGGCCGCATGCTGTACTGCGCATTGTCGAGCCGTCCGTCCAGATCCCACACGACATCGTACGTGAGCGCGTCGAACTCCCAACGACGGATGCGTGTGGCGTTCTGGGGCCGCGGCGTGAGGCGCGTCGAGCCGCTGAACCGCTGGATGCCACTCTGGAGGACGAAACCCAGCGCGGGATCATACGCCGCGTCCACCCGATCGAAGCGGGTCACGATGTCCGCATGGTCGTTGGGATAGTCGACCATGATCCGATAGTGCGCGCCGCTCGCTCCCCCCACGCTGTCCCGATTCCACGCCGCATTGCCGAGGAAGATGAGGTTGCTGCCTCCTCGGACGATGAAGGGCACGTTGAAGTCGACGCCAGCGGCGAGTGAGCCTGGCCTCGCCCGTGAATCGCTGAACGTGCTCATCGCCCCCACGAACCCGCGACCGAGGATGTCGCGGCGGACGCGGGCCACCAGGTCGGTGGCCTGCTCGTCATCACCGGTCTTCACGGCGAGGAAGCCGAGCTGGTACTGCCCCGCGCGCCCCTGCATGCGCGCGCCCACCGGGATCTCGATCGGTGTTCCGTTCGCACCCAACCCGATGCGGCGCGAATAGAACATCTGGGCCTGCTGAAGCCGACCGAATTGGAAGATCGACGCCCCCTCGGTGAAGAACGGTCGCTGCTCGGGGAAGAACAACGGGAATCGCGAGAGATTCACGATCTGACGGTCGACCTCGGCCTGCGCGAAGTCGGGAAAGGCGGTGAGATCGGCGGTGAGCGTCGGCGTCACCGGCAGCTTCACATCGAGACCCACGGCGGCATCACCCGCAGCGCTCCGCAGCACGTTCGCATCGCCGTTGGGCAGGTACTCACGCTCCGGCGCCGAGGCCTGGCCAAGGACGAACGGACGGAACTCCGCTCGCGCTCGCGGCGGCAACGCGCTGAATCCGTTGATGGCGCCGGCTTCCTCGAGGAACCGCAGTCCCTGCGTGCGCTTCCACGCGCGCCACAGCACTTCTTCGTTGGTGCGCGGCAGGAAGCGACGGAAGTTCATCCCCATCGCGGCGACATCGCGCCGGTACCGGAGCGTGGCCCACGGGATCAACATCTCGGCGTACCAACCGGCCTCATCGACCGAGGTGCGGACGTCCCAGATGCCGTCCCACTCTTCGTTGCCGGTCTCGATGTCGACGTGTTCGCCGTCCCACATCGCGCCGTTGGAGTTCACGCGGAAGTAGAAGGCGCTGCGCTGATCGGAGAGTCCATCGATCCCCATGCTCACATAGTCGTCGGAGCGCAGGGTGGCATCGCGACGGAGCTGCGTGCGCACACGGCTCGACACGTCCCGGTCGTACGCCCACCAGCCGACGGCGAGCCCATTAGGCGTCGCGAGCAATCGCACCACGGTGCGCTCGCTGGGTGCGCCACCCTCGGTCGGTTCCTTCTGGTGGAAATCGTAGATGGAGTCGGCCAGCGCCCAGTCGCGCTCATCGAGCACGCCGTCGAGACGAATGCGTGACGCCGTCGTGTGCACGGTCGACGACTGCTGTGCAGGCGCGCTCGCACAGGGGGCCGCGAGCGCGGCCGCGGACATGAGCAGCACGAAGAGGCGGAGCCCCAGACTCATCGCGGCCGCCGCAGGAAGGCGACCGCCGTGTTCGCCATCACGCGTACGCCGATCTCGAGTGCCGCGTCGTCGCCTTGGAACAGCGGCGAGTGGTTACCGCCGAGCCGGCTCGGATCGACACCTGGAGGAGAGACGGAGAGCCCGAACATCAGCCCGGGGACCTTCTCCTGGAAGCGGGAGAAGTCCTCGGCCGGCATCGACGGCTCGGCGATGTCGACGTTGGCGTCGCCCACCGTACGCCGCAGTACCGGCCCGATGAACTCGGCGAGGCCGCGGTCGTTCACGGTCACCGGGTAGCCCTCGGTGATGGTCACCTCGGCTTTCGCGCCGGCGGCTTCGGCGATCTTCTCCGCCGTGCGGCGCACGCGTGCATGCACGTCGGTCCGCACGGAGGGGCTGAGCGCGCGGATCGTGCCGATCATGACCGCGGTGTCGGGGATGATGTTCTCGCGCAGCCCGCCGTTGAAGGCACCGACGGTGACGACCAGCGGCGCTGCGGCGAGATCGACCTGCCGACTCACGATCGTCTGCAGTCCGAGGAGGATCTGTGCGCCCACCACGAGCGGGTCCACGCCGGCCGATGGCATGGCGCCGTGGGCCTGTCTGCCACGGACGACGATGCGGAGGTTGTCGGTGCTCGCCTGGACGGGCCCCGCGCGATATTCCACGCGCCCGAGCGGTCCCGGGAAGACGTGCAGCGCGAAGATCGCGTCAACGCTCGGGTTACTGAGCACGCCATCGCGGATCATCGGACCGGCACCTCCCACGGGAGGGGCTTCTTCGGCAGGCTGGAAGACGAACTTCACCGTGCCCGAGAGCTGCGCGCGCATCCCGGCGAGTACCTCGGCGGTGCCCATGAGGATGGCGACATGCATGTCATGGCCGCAGGCGTGCATCACGCCGGTCTCGGCGCCGTTGTAGACCGTGCGGACGGTGCTCTTGTACGGCACGTCGGCGAGTTCGGTCACCGGGAGGGCGTCCATGTCGGCGCGCAGGGCGACGACCGGACCCGGGCGTCCACCGGTGAGTGTGCCCACCACGCCATTCCCGCCTACGCCAGTCCGCACCTCGATGCCGAGCTTCGTCAGATGCGCCGCGACCAAGGCGGCCGTGCGCGTCTCCTGGAAGGAGAGTTCGGGATTCCGATGGATGTCGTGCCGCCATTCTGTCATCTGCGGCGCAACGGCCTTGGCGCGGCGTTCGATCTCCGCGAGCAGTGGATCCGGGCGCTGAGCGACCACCCGACTCGCGCCCATGAGCAGCGCGGTGGACAGCAGGATGTTCCGATGAAGTGCGCGCATGCGGGTGGCGCAAAGGCCAGTCTTGGGAGTGTCCTGAATCTGCAGAGAGGTCCTCATCCCGGCCAACCGCCGCTAGATTTGGGAATCCCTCCTCTCGAGAGACTCGCCATGGGTGTCCGTTCGTCTGCTGCCGCACTCCTCGCCGCCGTCACCGTCGCCACACCGTTGCTGCAGGCCTGCGCGGCACAGGACGGCCTCCACCGCACCGCGCTGCAGGACTTCCGAGTCAGCACCGTCACGGAGGGACTCAGCGCTCCCTGGGCGATGTCGTTCCTGCCGAACGGTGATCTGCTGGTGACGGAGAAAGGCGGCACGCTGCGCATCGTGCGTGGCGGCAAGGTGCTGCCGACGCCGGTCGCTGGTGTACCGGCCGTGCGCGCAGCCGGTCAGGGTGGACTGCTGGATGTCATCCCGCATCCGGAGTTCGCGACCAACAAGTTCATCTACCTCTCGTTCGCCAAGCCGAGCGCCGATGGCGCCCAGAGCACCACGGCGGTCGTGCGCGCGAAGTTCGAAAACGACCGGCTGAGCGACGTGCAGGAGATCTTCGAGGCGAAGATGTGGTCGGCCGGACGCGGACACTACGGCTCGCGTATGGCGTTCGACAAGGACGGGTTCCTCTTCATCACACTCGGTGACCGTCAGGCGCCGTCGACCGGTGACCTGGAGAAGCACCCCGCGCAGGACCTCACCACGCATCACGGCAAGGTCGTGCGCTTGAAGGACGACGGCAGCGTGCCCGCCGACAATCCGTTCGTGAACACGCCGGGCGCGCTGCCCGAGATCTGGAGCTACGGCCATCGCAGTGTGCAGGGCATCGCGGTGCATCCCACCACCAACGCGCTCTGGACCAACGAACATGGCCCGCAGGGCGGCGACGAGCTCAACCTCACCCAGGCCGGGAAGAACTACGGCTGGCCGGTGATCGGCTACGGTGTGAACTACGGCTCGGGCTCGGCGATCCACGGCGGCACAACGCGCCGCGGTATGGAGCAGCCGGTGAACGTCTGGGTGCCGTCCATCGCCGTCTCCACGCTCGTGATCTACACCGGTGACAAGTACCCGGGCTGGAAGGGCAACTTCTTCATCGGCGGCATGGTGGGGCAGCGCATCGTGCGTCTCACGATGGACGGCGACAAGGTGGCGAACGTCGAGAACATGATGCAGGGCATGGGCCGCGTGCGCGCGCTGCGTCAAGGCCCCGACGGTTATCTCTATGCGATGCTCGAAGAGGCCGGCAAGATCGTGCGCCTGGACCCCGTCGCGCGGAAGTGACCCGCTGCGTCCTCATCGGCGCGGGAGACCACGCCGACATCGCCTCACGCATCGCCGCCGCGCGCCCGGATCTCCAGGTGCGCGGCGGCGTGCATTCCGAACTCACGCCGGACGACCTCGCGTGGGCTGACACGTACGTCGGCTTCAAACCGCCGCGCTCCGCGGACGCCATGGGCAACGTGCGCTGGGTGCACTGCACCGGCGCCGGCGTCGATGCCTGGCTCGGCACCTCACAGCTCGGGCGCGCCGTGCTCGACCCGTCGATCCGGCTCACGCGCACGAGTGAGTCGTTCGGCCCCGCGATCGCCGAGTGGGCGCTCGCGCGCGTGTTCGCGTTCCAGCAGCGCCTGCGCGCGCTCGATGCTGCGCAGCGCGCGGTCTCGTGGGCGCCCATCGAGCACGCGCGACTCGCCGGCAGGCGCGCGCTGGTCGTCGGTACCGGCGATGTCGGCCGTGCGGTCGCGCGGGCGTTCACGGCGCTCGGTGTGGTGGTCACGGGCGTCTCGCGACGCGGTGTGTCGGACGACCCGGCGTTCGTGCGTGTGCTTCGCGTCGAACAGCTCTCCGAGCTGGTCGGCGACGCGGATTGGATCGTGCTCGCCGTACCCCACACACATGCTTCGCGGCATCTGTTCTCTCGTACGGTGATGGCCAAGTGCCGTGGTGCGGTCCTGCTCAACGCCGGGCGTGGCGCGGTCGTGGAGGAGACGGCATTGCCCGACGCGTTGGACAACGGCTGGCTCAGTGGGGCCGCGCTCGACGTGTACGAGATCGAGCCGCTGCCCGCGACCTCGCCGCTCTGGCACGACGGACGCGTGATGGTCTCGCCGCATATCGCCGGGCCGACCACTGCGCAGGGCGCCGCGTCGGGCTTCCTCGAGTGCCTCGCGTCGTTCGAACGCGGGGAGGCCCCCAAGTGGCAGGTGGACCGTCTGGTGGGGTATTGACGCCGTAGTTCTCGTCGCGCGCCGTGCTGGACTTCCCTCGACCCACGATATGTTCTCGCACTCGCGTGCCACGATCGCTGCCATCGCCGCGTCCGCGGCACTGCTCCTCACGGTCGCGCTCCCTGCCTCAC
>JBJXGK010000058.1:0-3878 GCA_046153705.1 Gemmatimonadaceae bacterium | reverse complement strand
CGGGCGGCAACCCCGCCACCCTCTCACTCGCCGAAGCGCTCCGTATCGCCGAGATCAAGAGTGAAGGCGTGACCATCGCGAACGCCGGTGTCATGCGCGCGCGCGGCCAAGTGCGGCAGGCCAATGCACAGCGGCTCCCGCAGATGAACGGCTCGGCCGGCTACCAGCGCGCCATCGAGAACCAGTTCCAGGCGATCACCGAACGTTTCCACTCGGAGCCTGACACCACGGGCGGCTCGGGCGGCGGGGGCGGATTCGGCGCGATCTCGCAGATCTTCGCCGCGCCCAACACGTTCACGTTCACGCTCGCGGGCACGCAGAATCTCTACACGGCTGGCCGCGTCACGGCGCAGCGGCGCGGCGCCGATGCCGGCCGCACCGCCGCCGAGCTCGGTCTCACGTCCGCACGCGCGCAGGCCACGCTCGATGCCGCACAGGCGTACTTCGATGCCGTCGCGAGCGACCGTTTCCTCGCGATCGCCGAGAGTTCGCTGGTGCTCACCGAGCGGACCCTCGCGCAGACGCAGCTCGCACGCGAGCTCGGCTCGGCGTCGGAGTTCGACCTGCTGCGCGCACGCGTCTCACGTGACAACCAACGTCCACTCGTGATCCAGGCTCGCGGCAATCGCAGCACGGCGTATCTGCGGCTCAAGCAGTTGCTCGACCTGCCGCTCGCCACCCCGATCACGCTCACCACGCCCATCCGCGACGACATGGGTGACGTGGCAGGGGCCGCCACCGCGATCCGCGTCGCCGATGACCGCACGCTCACACCCGACACGAGCATCAGTGCGCGCACCACGGTGAAACAGGCGGAGGCGCGGGTGAAAGCGCAGGAGAGTGCACTGAGCGCGGCGAAGCTCGCTCGCCTGCCGTCGTTGCAGCTGTCATCCACGTACCAGCGTTTCGCGTATCCGCCGGAAGGTACGTTCCTTCCGTCAGCGCTCGACCTGTACTTCCCCAACTGGACGGTCTCGCTCGGGCTCTCCTTCCCGGTCCTCACGGGCGGTCGACTGCGCGGCGAACGCATGGTCGCGGAAGCGAACCTCATCGAAGCGCAGCAGCAGTTGCAGCAGAGCCGCGAAGGCGCGGCACTCGACGCGCAGCTGGCCGTGGTCGCGCTCGAGCAGGCGCAGGCGGCCTACGCCGCGTCCGTCGGCACCGACACGCAGGCCGAGCAGGCGTACCGCATCGCCGAGGTACGGTTCCAGGAAGGCATCTCCACGCAGATCGAGCTCACCGAAGTGCGCGTGCAGCTCGAACAGGCGCGCTTGCAGCGCGTGAACGCGGCCCGCGATCTCGAACTCGCGCGCCTCCGTCTCGCGCTCTTGAAGGACCTCCCGCTCACCGGGGGGCGTTGAACCATGACCGTCTCCAACAATCACCTGAGGAAGTCCCCGATGTCCCGTCCGTTCCGCGTCGCCGCGATCACCGCGACGAGCGCTCTCTCGCTCATGATCGTCGCCTGCGGTGGCGGGGCCGAGGCGTCGGCCGACACACCCACCCCGGTGACGGTGCAGGTCGGCCCGGAGGCCATGACGGTGGCGTCGACCACCGTACTCTCCACGGGCCCGATCCTCTCTGGTACGCTCGTGGCCGAGCGCACCGCACAGATCCGCGCCGAAGTGCCGGGGTCCGTGGTGCAGGTCTTCCATGATCCCGGCGCACGCATCGCGCAGGGTGCGTCGCTCGCGAAGATCGACGACCGCGCGATCAGCGACCTCTATCTCTCCGCCAAGTCGGGGCTCACGGCCGCACAGAACGGCGCCGATATCGCCGCGCGTGAACTCTCGCGCGCCGAGAAGTTGGTGGCCGCCGGTGCGATCGCCGAGCGTGAGCTCGAGAACGTCCGTCGCGGTGATCTCACCGCCCGCACGATGCTCGACGATGCGAAGGCGCGACTCGCCTCGGCGCAGAAGCAGCTCGATGCGACCAACGTGCTGGCGCCGTACGCCGGCATCGTGAGCGAGCGCATGGTGAATCCGGGCGACATCGTCGCGCCGGGCTCGCCGCTCTTCACGGTGGTCGATCCGGCGACGATGCGGCTCGAGGCGGCGGTGCCGGCCGAACAGCTCTCGCAGGTACGCGTGGGCGCAGCGGTGCGCTTCTCGGTCACGGGTTATCCGGGACGCACCTTCGACGGACGTGTCTCGAACGTGAATCCCTCGGCCGATCCGCAGACCCGTCAGGTGCGGCTCTTCGTGCGGATCCCGAACGCCGGGAACCAACTGGTAGCCGGACTGTTCGCCGAAGGGCGGGTGGCGAGCGACTCGCGCGAGACGCTCACCGTGCCCGAACTGGCGGTGGACCTGCGCGGGCTCACGCCGTCGGTACTGCGGTTGAAGAACGGGCGCACGGAGAAGGTCGAGGTGACGCTCGGCGCGCGCGACGAACAGATGGAGCGTTATGAGATCACCGCTGGCATCGCTGCGGGCGACACGCTGCTCGTTGGCCCGGCCCTCGGAATCAGCCCCAATACACCGCTCAAGGTCACGACCCCGAGCGACACCAAGCCCAAGCAGTAAGGCAGGTCTGGCGCTCCGCCATCTGCCATCCGCCATCCGCCATCTGACACCATGTTCATCTCAGATTTCGCCATCAAGCGACCGCTGATCACCATCGTCTCGATGGTGGCGCTGGTCGTCTTCGGCCTCTTCTCGCTCTGGCAGCTCGAGACCGACGAGTTCCCGGACGTGCAGCAGCCGATCATCAACGTCGCGATCCCGTACCCCGGCGCCTCGCCGGACGTCGTGGAGCGCGAAGTGCTCGATCGCGTGGAGGAGGCCGTCAGTGGCATCTCCGGCGTCGACCGCATCTCAGGCGCTGCGCAGGACGGCTTCGCCAACGTCACGGTCTTCTTCCTCTTCGAAAAGGACCTGCAGCAGGCCTCGCAGGATATCCGTGACAAGATCAGCTCCATCCGCTCCGACCTGCCGTTGGAGATGAAGGAGCCGGTCCTCACGCGCTTCGACCCGGCCGACCAGCCGATCGTGCAGCTGTCGCTCAACTCGTCGACCTTGCCCGCCACCTCGCTCACGCGCATCGCCGACCCGGGCGTGACGCGGTTGCTGCGTGGAATCCCCGGCGTGGCAGAGGCGACCGTGGTCGGCGGCATCGAGCGCGAACTCACGGTGGAGATCAAGCCCGCGGCGATGGAAGCCGCTGGAGTCACCGTCGCGCAGATCGTCGGTGCGTTGCAGGCGCAGAACCTCGCCGTGCCGGTCGGCCGGATCAACGGTGCGATCGATGAGCGGGCGATCCGCCTGAAGGGAAAGCTCGAGACGCCGGATGACTTCCTCCGACTGGTCGTCGCGGAGAAGGGTGGTCGTGCGATCCGGCTCGGCGAAGTCGCCGTCGCACGGGACGGCACGGCCGACCCGCGCACCGCGGCGATCTTCAACGGCAAGGACGCCGTCGGCATCATGGTGAAGAAGGCGAAAGGCTACTCCACCACTGCTGTGTCGGAGAAGGTGCTGGCCGCCGTGAAGGAGCTCGGACCGACGCTGCCGGCCGGTACCACGATCGACGTGGTGCAGAACTCCGGCCAGCGTGTCGACGACTCGGTGGCCAACGTGCGCAGCACGCTCATCGAGGGCGCGTTGCTCACGGTGCTCGTCGTGTTCCTGTTCCTCAACTCGTGGCGCTCGACCGTCATCACCGGTCTGGCGTTGCCGATCTCCGTGCTCGCGAGCTTCATCGCGGTGTGGGCGTTCGGCTTCACGCTCAACACCATGTCGTTGCTCGGTCTTTCGCTCGCGATCGGTATCCTGATCGACGATGCGATCGTGGTGCGCGAGAACATCGTGCGACACGTGGAGATGGGGAAAGACCACTTCAAGGCGGCGCACGAAGGCACCGACGAGATCGGTCTCGCCGTG